>NZ_JBEZLM010000016.1:0-206572 GCF_040652095.1 Streptomyces sp. NPDC048290 | reverse complement strand
GGGGGGGGGGGGGGGGGGGGGGGGGGGGGGGGGGGGGGGGGGGGGGGCGGGGGGGCGGGGGGGGGGGGGGGGGCGCCGGGGGGGGGGCGGGGGGGGGGGGGGCCCCCCGGCGCCCCCCCGCCCCGGCCCCCGCCGCCGCTCAGATGCAGCCGGGGCCGGCGCCACTCAGAAACAGCCGGGGCCGGCGCCACTCAGATACTGAAGCGCTCCTTGCGCAGCAGCGGGCGGACGTGGCTGTGGAAGCCGCCGGTGCGGAACGGCCGCTGGAGCAGTCCCGGGCGCAGCCGCTGGGCCAGCGCGGCGGCGATCATGCCCTGGTCCAGGGCGAGCACGAAGTCGCTGACCCGGCCGGTCGCGGTGTCCACCGAGTCACGGAAGCCGTACCGGTCGTCGT
Organism: Streptomyces sp. NPDC048290; assembly: GCF_040652095.1. Lineage (NCBI taxonomy): Bacteria > Bacillati > Actinomycetota > Actinomycetes > Kitasatosporales > Streptomycetaceae > Streptomyces > Streptomyces sp. NPDC048290. The sequence continues at coordinate 206,178 of NZ_JBEZLM010000016.1, read as the reverse complement.
AGGCGCCGAAGTCCGCGTCCAGGGCGCGGAGGTTGGCGAGGGCCTCGCGTTCCGCGTAGGGCAGGGCGAGGAAGGAGGCGTGCGGGGTGACCACGCCGTGCGGGTGGTAGCCGTCCTCCTGCATACCGATGGCGTCGACACCGTACTCGCGGTAGCCGCCCTCGGGGATGTTCGCCGGGGAGAAGCCCCAGTAGCCGTAGCCCTGTTCGGTCAGGCCGTGGTCGATCTGGCTGCGGACGTAGCGGCGGTGGGTGAGGCCCCAGGCGTGCGGGGACCAGGTGGGCTCCGGGACGAACAGGGGCACCATCAGTGCCTCGAACATGGAGCCGCCCCAGGTGGGGACCAGCTTGCGGCCCCGGTGGGTGTAGTGGCCCTGCCAGACGCGGACACCGTCGATGGTGACCCAGGCGCCGCCGGGGGCCTGTTCCTGGCCCATGCCGGGGAGCAGGGTGCGGAACATGTGCCAGTAGTGCTCGCCGGGCAGGGAACCGTCCGCGATGCCGAGGTAACTGGCCATCCGGGGTTCGGTGTTGAGGGCGCCGTAGTGGTGGCCGGTGGGTTCGCCCTTGCCGGGGCGGTCGGGCCAGTAGCCGCCGCGCAGCTGACCGGGTCCGGCGACCGGGTCGGCGGGGTCGTAGGGGGTGTAGTAGTACGACCAGTCGGCGTCTTCGAGGAGCTTCGCGACGCGCGGGCGCAGCGCCGGGTCGGCCTCGGCGGCGATCATCAGCCCGGTGACCAGCCAGGCGTTGTCGACGGAGGAGAGGAAGGGGCGGACGGTGGCGCCGGTCTCGGGCCAGGCGGTGAGCACCGAACCGTCATAGGAGTCGTACCAGTTGAACCAGAAGCCGTGGGCGCGTTCCAGTTTCTCGACGGCGGTGACGGTGCGGGTCAGGTCGCGGCGCATGGCGGACTCGGAGAGCAGTCCGAGTCCCGCGGCGGCGACGGTGGTCCACAGTCCGCAGCCGATGTTGGTCGGGGAGGTCTGCGCGGAGGGCACGGGGGTGCCGGCGCCGCTGATGTCGATCTTGTCGGCGGCGAGACCGAAGTCGGTGGTCATGGCGCGCAGCGAGCGGTGGGTGGCGGCGAACCAGGTGCGCAGGTCCCGCTCGTCGCGGTCGCCGGGGCGGCGCGGGGCGGTGGCGGGGGCGGCGTGGGCGGTGAGCGGGGTGGCGGCGGTCAGGGCGGTGGCCCCGGCGGCGGCGCTGGTGGCGAGGAACGTACGGCGCTTCATTGCGTGGTCGGCTCCTGTCGTGGGAGGGGCGCGGCTCGCCCCTCACGGGGACCTCGGTGGGTCGTTCCCTGGGTGGGTCTCCCTGGAGGAGGGAGCGGGAGCCGGTGGGGTCAGGTCCACCGGCTCCCGGGTCGGGGCGCCGTCGCCGTACGGCCTTGCGGTACGGCGGGTCGGCGATGGTGGCGCCGGGCCCGGCCGGACGGGGCTGGTCGCCGGCCGGGCCCGGCGGGTCAGTCGGCCAGCCGTGGCAGTGTGCGGGTGCGGCCGAGGCCGCCGAGCCAGACGGCGGACGGCTTGGCGGTGCGGGCGAAGGTGACCGGGTCGACGGCGATCAGGCCGAAGGTGGCCTTGAAGGTGCCCCACTCGTAGTTGTCGAGGGCGCTCCAGGCCAGGTAGCCCTGGATGTTGAGGCCGTCCTCGATCCCGGCGGCGACCGCGCTGAGGGCGCCCGTGTAGTAGTCGACGCGGCGGCTGTCGTCGGCGGTGGCGATGCCGTTCTCGGTGACGATCAGGGCGACGTCCGGGCCGATGATGGCGGCGGTGTGGCGCAGCGCGTGGCCGACGGCGGCCGGGTAGTACTCCCACTGGGTGAGGGTGCGCTCGGCGTCCTCGGGCGCCGGGACCGGGCCGTCGGCGCCGATCTTGGTGCGGGTGTAGGACTGGACGCCGATCCAGTCGTCGCCACGGGCGGCCTCGATGAAGATGTCCTCGCGGGGGCGGCTGTAGGCGGCGGTGGCCTCCTCGGCGCCCGGCAGCGCCTGGTACACCTGGTTGGCGACGGTCCAGCCGACCTGGGCGGCGGGGGCCACGGCCCGGACGACCTCGACGGCCGCGTGGTGCGCGGCGATCACGACGTGGCTGGTGTCCTCGTCGGGGGTGGGCAGCCCGGCGGGCGGGAAGCCCTGCTCGCCGCTCTTGGCGAGCCCGGCCATCACGGCGATCATGTTGGGCTCGTTGATGGTGCAGACATGCCCGACGCCCTCGGCGATGATCGGCGCGCAGTGCTCGACGTACCGGGCGAACAGTTCCACGGCGCCGTCGGCGAGCCAGCCGCCGCGGTCCTCGAACCAGCGGGGCACGGTGAAGTGGTGCAGGGTGACCATGGGGCGCAGGCCGCGGGCGAGGGCGCCGTCGACCATCCGCCGGTAGTGGGCGATCTCGGCGCGCGAGAAGGTGCCCTCGACGGGTTCGACACGGGCCCATTCGACGCTGAACCGGTAGTCGGTGAAGCCGAGTTCGGCGAGCAGGTCCATGTCCTGCTCCCAGCGGTGGTAGCTGTCGCAGGCGTCGAGGCTCGGCTCGGCGATCTTCGCCGCCGGGTCGTGCTCCTTGCGCCACCAGTCGCTGTTGACGTTGTTCCCCTCGATCTGGTGGGCGGCGGTGGAGGCGCCCCACAGGAAGGTGGCGGGGAAGGGCGTCGAGGTGTGCGTCATCGTCCGATCTCTCTGGTGGTGTCCGTGCGGGGGGTGTGGTCGGTCGGGTGGGTGGGCCACCGGGCCGGTGGGACGGGGCCGGTGGGACGGGGGCGGTGGGACGGGGGCGGTGCCGATTACTTGAGGCCGGCCGTCGCGATGCCCTGGGTGAAGTGGCGCTGGAGGGCGATGAAGACCAGCAGGACGGGCAGGACGACCAGCAGCGAGCCGGCCATGAGCATCCCGTTGCCGCCGGCCACGGTCCGGTTGGGATCGTTGGCGAAGGTCGCCAGGGCGACCGGGAGGGTGTACTTCTCGGGGTCGTTGGTGGCGATCAGCGGCCAGACGAAGTTGTTCCAGGAGCCCAGGAAGGTGAAGATCGTCAGGGTGGCGAGCGCGGGCCGCACCAGCGGCAGCACGATCCGCCAGAAGATGTACCACTCCCCCGCGCCGTCGATCCGGGCGGCTTCCAGCAGCTCGTCGGGGATGGACTGCATGAACTGGCGCATCAGGAACACCCCGAAGGCCCCGGCCGCGAACGGCAGCACCAGCCCGGCGTAGGTGTCGATCAGCCCGAGCCGGTTCATCAGCACGTACAGCGGCAGGATGAGCAGATTGCCGGGGACCATCAGCGCGGCGAGCACCAGGCCGAAGACCTGGGAGCGGCCGGTGAACTCCAGCTTGGCCAGGGCGTAGCCGAGCATCGAGCAGAACAGCAGATTGCAGACGGTCACCAGGACGGCGACGATCAGCGAGTTCACGAAGTAGCGGGGCATGTCGAGCTGGTCGAGCAGGGCGCTGAAGTTGTCCAGCGTCCAGTCGGTGGGCAGCCAGACGGGCGGGCTGGCGGTCAGGTCCTCGCGGGTCTTGAAGGCGGACAGCGCCATCCACAGGAAGGGCGCGGCCATGACCAGCAGCCCGAGCGAGGCCACGACGTACAGCAGCGGCTTACGGACCCGGCGGGGACGGCGGCGACGCGCAGGCGCCTCGGGGGCGACGGAGGGCGTCGGTGCGGGGGCCGTCGGGGCGCTCATCGGGTGTTGTCCTTCAGCAGTCGGAGCTGGAGCACCGTGATGCCCATGATCACCACGAACAGCACATACGCCATGGCGCTCGCATAGCCCATGTGGAAGAAGTTGAAGCCCTGCTGGTACATGTGCAGGGACACGGTCAGGGTGGAGCCGGAGGGGCCGCCCTGGGTCATCACGAACGGTTCCTCGAAGACATTGAGGTAGCCGATGGTGGTGATGACCGTGGTGTAGAGCAGGGTCGGGCGCAGCAGGGGGACGGTGATCCGGCGCAGTTCCTGCCAGCCGCTCGCCCCGTCGAGGCGGGCGGCCTCGCGGACCTCGGTGGGGATGGCCTGGAGTCCGGCGATGAACAGCACCATCACGGTGCCGAGGTTGCGCCAGACGGCCATCGCGATCAGCGAGGGCATGGCCCAGGTCTCGGAGCCCAGGAAGTCGGGCGCCTTCAGCCCGAACTCGGTGGCCAGTCCCGCGATCAGCCCGTCCGCCGGGTCGAGGACGAACCGCCAGACGACGGCCACGGCGACGATGGCGGTGACGACGGGGGCGTAGAAGCCGACCCGGAAGAAGGTGCGGGCGCGGTCGATGCCGTTGTTGAGCAGGACCGCGACCAGCAGTCCGAGCAGCACGGTCAGGGGCACGCCGACGACGACGAAGTACCCGGTGTTGAACAGCGCCCGCAGGAACTTCTCGTCGCCGAACAGCTCGACATAGTTGTCGAGGCCGACGAACTCGGCGTCCAGCGGGCGGGTCACGTCGCGGGCCCCGAAGTCCGTGAAGCTCATCAGGAGCGTCGCGATGATCGGGAACGCCATGAACACCGCGAACAGCACCAGGAACGGGGTGGAGAACAGCCAGCCGTACAGGTTGCGCCGGTTCAGCGGGCCGCGCCGTCCCCGGGGCGGGCGGGTGGCGCCGCCCCGGGTCTTCTCGGGGGCCGCCCGGTCGGCGGCCGGTCCGGTCACGAGGGACATGTGGGTGTGCTCTCTTCTTCGGCCTCAGCGTGCTCGTCGTCCGTGCCCCGGGGTCACTCGGCCAGGCCCTCGATCTCGGTCTGCGCTTTGTCCAGCGCGTCCTGGGCGGAGGACTTGCCCTGGGTGACGGCCTCGATGGCGGTGTCGACCTTGGAGGTGATCTCCGTCCAGCGGGGCAGCGACGGGTTGGCGCGGGCGGTCTCCATCTGCTCCCGCCAGACCTTCAGCGCCGGGTCGGTGGCGAGGGCGCCGGACTCCCAGGCGGCCCGGTTGGCGGGCAGGTCCTTGGTGCGCTCGTACCAGTCGGCCTGGCCCTTGGCGTCGGTCAGATAGGCGACGAACTCCTTGGCGGCGGCCTTGCGCCCGCTGTCGGCGGAGATGGCGAGGCTGGAGCCGCCGGCCATGGACACGGACGCCTGGTCGGCGGGGACCGGGGCGACCGCCCACTTGCCCTTGATGTCGGGGTAGTTCTCGTCGAGCAGGCTCATCATCCAGGGGCCGCCGAAGAACATCGGCACGGTGCCGGTGTTGAAGTCCTTGGTGACGTCGTAGCCCGGCGGCACGGACTTGCGGATGAGGTCCTTGTCGAAGTAGCTGCCGTAGTTCTCCAGCGCCTTGACGGCCTCGGCGCTGTTGACGACCGGCTTCCCGGCGTCGTCCAGGATGGCGCCGCCCGCCGAGTACAGGAACGGGTAGAAGCTCTGCACGGTGTCCAGGCCACGGGACTGGACGTACAGGCCCCACTCGGTGTCGGCCTTGTCCTGGAGGGCGGTGGCCGCGGCGGTCATCTCGGCCATGGTCTTCGGGGGCCCGCTCAGGCCGGCCTTCTCCACCAGGTCGGTGCGGTAGAAGAGGACGCGGGTGTCGACGTACCACGGCACGCCGTAGACCTCGCCGTCGTACTCGGACTGCGCCCAGGCCGCCGGGAAGAAGTCGTCCTCATTGACCGTCTTGGTGTCGACCGGTTCGAGGACGCCCATGTCCGCGAACTCGCCGAGGTAGCTGCCGCCCATCTGCATCACGTCCGGGAGCTTCCCGGCGGCAGCGGCGGCGACCAGCTTCTGATGCGCCACGTCCCAGCCGACGGGAGTCACCTTGACGGTGATGTGCTCGTTCGCCTTCTCGTACTCCTTGGCGACGTCGACGAGCTTCTCGCCCTCGGTGCCCATCGCCCAGACCGTCAGGGTCTGCTCGGCGTCGGCGGCGGTCTCCGCGCCACCGGAGCCACCACAGGCGGTGAGGGTGAGTGCGGACGCCACGGTCAGGGCGATCGCGGCGGATGCGGCGGCGCGGTGCATGGACGGCTCCTCCTTGAGCTCCCCGGCGTAAGCCGGCCGGAGACGGGACCAAGAGGCCCTGTTCCCGGATGTATGCGCTTCCTGTAAGCGCATACATCACTCTGCTAGACGCTTTTCGGCCGTGGCAAGAGGGCTTTTGGTCACACTCCCGTAACGACCGCGACATCCGGGTGCGAGATGGATGCGCTTGTTCGCCCGGGTCCGCGGTGGTTCGTACCGAGGTGGGCGCTTGGGTCAACGTAAGTGGCGCGGGGGGTGTGGGTGAAGGGGATGTGATGGATACCGCGCTGGTGGGGGGCGCTGTGCGGGGAGCTTGGGGCGGGGTGAGGATCTAGGGTCGGCTGCTGCGGGCCTAGGGTCGGGGCATGTCCGCGCTCGTACATGACTTCCCGTTCGACCCCGCCTACGGCTTCACCCTGCCCGAGTTGCTCGATGTGGCGCCGCCGCCCGCGCCGGACGACTTCGACGCGTTCTGGCGGGACCGGTGGGACGCGGCGGCCCGGGTGACCCCCGAGCCATGGGTCGGCCCGCTGGTCGAGGAGCGGACGGACGGACGGGTCTACGAGGTGTCGTACGCGTCGGCGTCCGGGCGGTGCGGGGGCTGGCTGGTGCTGCCGCCCGAGGGTGAGCCCGTCCGGCACGGCTTCGTGATCGGACATGGGTACGGCGGCCGGGACGGGGTCGGCGACGCCCTGCCGCTGCCGCTGCCGGGCTCGGCGGCACTGCTGCCGTGTGTGACGGGGATGCCGGTACGGGGGCTGCGGGCGGAGGTGCCGTCGAGCGCGGAACGGCATGTGCTGCACGGCATCGGCGACCGGGACAGTTATGTCATCGGGGAGTGTGTGGCCGACCTGTGGGGGGCCGCGTCCGCGCTGACCGAGCTGGCGCCGGGGCTGGCCGGGCGGGGGCGGCTCGGGTATCTCGGGGAGAGTTTCGGCGGGGGGCTGGGGGCGCTGGCCCTGCCGTGGGACGAACGGTTCGGGGCGGCGGCGCTGACCGTGCCGACGTTCGGTCATCATCCGCTGCGGGTGACACTGCCGTGCGTGGGGAGTGGGGAGGCGGTGCGGGGGGTGCTCCGCGCGGGTTCGGGGGACGTGGCGGCGAGGGTCATGGGGGTGCTCGGGTACTTCGACGCGGCGGTGGCGGCGGGGCGGGTGGGAGTGCCGGTGTTGTGTGCGCCCGCGTTGTTCGATCCCGCGGTGCCGCCGCCGGGGCAGTTCGCGGTGTTCAACGGGTTGGGTGGGGAGCGGGAGCTGTTCGTTCTGTCGGCGGGGCATTTCGGGTTTGCGGGGGAGGCGGAGGAGAGGGGGCGGTTGGCGGGGGTCGTGGAGGCGTTCTTCGGGCGATGGCTGGGGGCCAGGGGTTGATCCTGACCTTGCGGAAGGTTGCAGGGTGGGGGCATGAGCGATTACTTCAACGCCTTCGAGATGAGTCCCGTGCCTGTTCCGGGGCCGGATGCGGTGGCGCCTGAGCCGTTCCGCGGCATCTACGGGATGCCCATGTTCGTGACGGTCCCGACGGCTGATGTGGGGGCGTCAGTGGACTTCTGGACCCGCGCTCTCGGGTTCTTCGAGCTGTTCTCCATTCCGGGTGGGGTGGTGCATCTGCGGCGGTGGGCGTTTCAGGATGTGCTGCTGGTTCCGGGGGAGAGCGGCGCGGTGGGGAGTGGTGCGGCGGGGCTCAGTGTGAGTTTCGCGTGTGTGCTGGGGGAGATAGACGCGCTGGTGGAAGCGTGCCGGGCGGTGGGGGCGGGGTCGGTCGAGGGGCCTCGGGACACGCCATGGAACACACGGGATGTGGTGGTGGGTACGCCGGAGGGGGTGCGGGTCGTGTTCACCGCGGCGAAGCCGTTTGACTCCGTCGGTCAGGTGGGGCGGGATCTTGCGGCGATGGGGATCACGCCGGAGAGGTAGGGGGTGGTGGGGGGTGCGTGCGGGTTGTGGTGGGTGTTCGCGCCGGCGGACGCTACACGCTGGCAACTCGGAAAGCACCGTACGGAAGTCCCCTGCTCGGGTCCTAGCGGTGCAGGGGACGACGCATGGAGCGATCAAGGACGGCGGTCAGCGGAGGGCGGGCATCACACCGTTCCGCCAGTCGTTCACCCGCTTCCGGATGCTGGTGACCATGGGGAGGTCATCAACCTCTGACGATTGGAACCAATCCACCTGGGTGGACTCGTCGGAGACGGTCAGTCGTCCTCCAACGGGCCGGGCAAGGAAGCAGATCGAGAACTCCTGGCGGACCTCACCGTCGTCGTAGGAAAAGACATGCCGGGGATTCGTGTAGGTGCCTACGATGCCGACAATCTCGACATCGAAACCGGTTTCCTCGCGGGTTTCGCGGATCGCGCATTCCGGCAGGGACTCACCGATCTTCATTGCCCCACCTGGAAGGGCCCACATGCCGTTATCGGTACGGCGCTGCAACAGGATACGACCGTCGTTGTCCACCACGACCGTTGAAGCGGCCGGTACCAGGCTGTTTGCCTTTGGCGCTTTGGGGTCGTCTTCGTAGTCACGCCTGCCCATTGGGCTCCTTCCACACTGGCCTGCCTCGCGACCAGAGTTCCTCGACATGCGATGCGAAACGGTCAAAAAGTCCGTCGTCCTGGTGGCGGCGTAGATGCAGCGTAGGGGCGTCGTGGCCGACCTTGTGAGTGAGCAGGGGAGTAACGATCATGTCGTCATCGAACCGAAAGACACTCAGGTAGGCGTGCCCGGAACTGAACCGTGCGTCGACTGAACCACGCACCTTTTCCAGTTCGGAGAGTGTCACTCGAATCCTGGTGGAGAGGGTGAGTGCCACGGCCTCTTCCTCTTCACGCGACCGCGTCAAGTCGCTGTCAGGGTCGCCAACAAGGAAGCGGATACGGCAGCCGCTCGCCGCCTTGCTTCGGAGTGCGGAGCCGAAGCGCGCCTGTTCCAGCCAGAGAAAGTAGTTCGTGTAGCCCGCAAAAGTCAGCTCTCGCTGGGCATTCGCAATCAGCGTTCGCCACAGTGAAGCGGGACAGGCGGACCGATACGGGAACACCTCTGCCACCTCGCGGTCCGGCCCTATCTTGATCGCTGTCTTCGCTGCCGTGGGCCACAGCACGCCCTCCTGCTCCCCGAGCGCTTCGGAGACGGCCCAGCGGTGCCTTGCGTGAGGGATGCGGCCCGCCTGAGTGATCCAGCGGGCGACCGTCTTGGCGTCGACATCGCAGCGAGCGGCCAACTCACGGTCACTCATATGCGCCTTGGCCATGGCTCGTCGCAGTGCTTCGTTCACGCGTACCCCCTTCGGGACGTTAGGAACGCTTTAGACGATAGCCCGTCTCCGTTCCTAACGGTCCCGGAAGGCGGTAGCAACGCCCCTCAGCGGACGGAAGCGTGACGACACACAAGACCCCCGCGACGCGCAAACGTCCGGGGGCGTGGCCAACCTGAGAGCGCAGGTCAACATGGTGAAGTTTATCCGCCCGTTCGTGGGCTGGGTGATGGGTGTCTTACTGCCCGGGGAGGGGAAGCGGCGGGCGGGTACTCGTCCGGCTCCCAAGGCCCCCGCGCCCCGGTCCCCCTACGGGGCCCATACGCCGCTGAACGGGGCGGTTACGGCGTTGGTCCGGCCGTATGTGGCCGCTGCCGAGAGCGAGTTCGACGCCGGTACGGCGGTCCTGGTGCGGCCCTACTACCCGGCCGGTGAGGACGACCGTGCCCGGGAGCGGGAGCGGGTCCGTGACTGGGAGGACAGCGAGCGGGAACGGTGGCGTCGGCGGGCGCTCGCGTTCACGCTTCGGCGGGCCGGTGAGGGCTCGGTGCGTGCTGTGTGCGTGGACGCGTCGACCCCCAAGACGATGCCGGGGGGTGGCCGGTGGTCTCGCTGATCGAAGAGGGCCGGTCCGTGCCCCCGCCCCACAGGTGCGGCGCGCGAGCCGTGATGCCGGTCGACCTGATCGCGATCATGTTCGTGTCGGTCGAGGATTCCAGCCCTCCGGACACCGTTCAGCCCTCCCTGCGATGCCGCCTTCAGGAGCATTCCGGGGGCCGTCATCACGCCTTGGTGTGGGAGTTGGACGATGCCAGCGACGGGGAGGTGTGGGCCCGGTGGGCGAAGAACTGTCCACCCGACGTGTTCCATGTCGTCCCCGACTGCAACACCCCCTCCGGGCCCACCGCGCACGACACGGTGTGCAGCCTGTTCGCCGGTCATCGGGGGTGCCACACGTTCGAGTACACCGACCCGCTGGACGACGCTCTCACGAACGATCCGGAGTTCCAGCGTGCTGCCCGGCGGTTGCGGAAGCTGATGGACCGGCTCGTTCCCCGGCAGCCGTCCGGGGACAGTGATGGCGGGGAGGTGGGGGCGCGGTGATCGCCGGTACGCCTCCCGCTCCGGGTGCCTCGTGTCTGACGATCGAGACGTACCGGGTGCGTCCGGACGGTGAGCGCGTGGACCGTACCCCGGTGATCGTGTACCGGCCCGGTGAGGTGCTCCCCGGGATCGGCACCCGGCGCTGGCCACCGTGCCGCTGCCCGCGCTGCCGGACCGGTGACGGCCCGCCGGGGGTCTGGTAGCGGCCCGGTGATCGCCCCTCCGCCCGGTGGACAGGAAGGACCCTGGCGGAGGGTGCACCAACCGGCCATCCGCCCCATGCCGACGATTCCCCCCGATCGCCTTCTGCCAGCCGTCGAACCGGCGGCACTACGCTTGTCCCATGCCGACGACAGAGGTGAGCGTCCGTACCCTTGACGGTCTTCACCTCGCCGGCACCTTGGTGGCACCAGGACAGCCGACCTCCCGTGCTGTGGCACTCGTCCACGGGGGTGGTGTCACCCGCGAAGAGGGCGGGTTCTTCGGAAGGCTCGCAACCGGTCTCATGGAGGCAGGTGTTGCTTCGCTCCGGTGTGATGTGCGTGGTCACGGCCAGAGTGAGGGCAGACAGGAGGAGCTGACGCTCTCCAGCGTCCTCAATGACATCCGTGTCACGCTCGCCCATCTCCGCAAGGCCACCGGTGCGGTGGACATCACCCTGCTCGGTGCCAGCTTCGGCGGTGGGATCTGTGCCTACTACGCCGCCAAGCGCCCCGATGAGGTCTCGCGTCTCGTGCTGTTCAATCCACAGCTCGACTACAAGCGACGGACCATCGACAGCCGGGACTACTGGACGGACGACAGCATCGGCGAGGAGGCGGCGGCCGAGCTGACGGAACGGGGAGCACTCCCGTTCACGCCGACGCTCCGCCACGGCCGCCCGCTGCTCAACGAGGTGTTCTGGCTCAAGCCGCACGAAGCGCTCGGGGAGGTGCGGGCACCGACGCTCATCGTGCATGGCACGGCTGACACGCTGGTGACTTTCGGGTCGTCCCGGGACGCGGTGCCGCAGTTCACCGCTCCGGTGCGGCTCGTTCCCGTGGAAGGCGCGCAGCACGGCTTCGCCGTTCACGACGATCCGAAGTATCTCGACCCCCGGAGCCAGGAGTACCAGGCGTTCGTCACGCGCACCGTGACGGATTGGCTGACGGCTACGCCGTAGCTGAGCTGGTTCCGGGTCCCTCCGGCACTCGAACGCGTTCCCCCGCCCTCGGAAGGCGACTACTCCCCGCACCCGCAGCTTGAGCGCCGCGCCAAGGTCACCGGGAGCATCTGGGATTCCGGGGCGCCGGTGTGGGTGCCGTTCAGGCGGGAGACCAGGAGGTCGGCCGCCGCCTCGCCCATTCTCAGCATCGGCTGGCGGACCGTCGTCAGGGTGGGGCGGACCAGGCGGCCCAGGGTGATGCCGTCGAAGCCGGTGACGACCACGTCGTCGGGGACCTTGAGGCCGCGGCGTTCCAGGGCGTGCAGGGCGCCCACGGCGAGTTGGTCGTTGGCGAAGACCAGGGCCTCGGGCAGGGGGCCCGCGCGGTCGCACAGGGCGTCGGCGGCGCGGGCGCCCTCCGCCTGGGTCATCATGGCGACCCGCAGGTCCGGGGCGTCCGGCACGGGTGCGCCGGCCTCGCGGCAGGCGTCCTGGAAGCCGCGGAAGCGGGCCTCCACGTCGGGGGACTCCTCGGCCGAGCCGACATAGGCGAGGCGGCGCAGGTGGTGGTCGGCCAGGAGGTGGTGGGTCAGCTCGCGCTGGCCCTCGCGGTTGGCGACCTCGATGTGGTCGAGGTGGTCCAGCCGCTCCCCGCCCTCGCGCGGTCCGGCGAGCATCACCACCGGCTGGCGGCGCGAGATGACCTCCAGTTCCGCCGTCGGCACCGTACGGGCCATGACCGCGAAGCCGTCCACGCGGCCCGCCACCGTGGCGACCAGGCTCTCCGGGCCGCCCTTGAGGGAGGCGGCGATGAGCAGGGCGTAGCCGTGGCGGCGGGCGGCGCGTTCCATGCCGCGGATGATCTGGTCGGAGTAGAGCATCGCCGCGTCCTCGTCCTCGGCGTCGGCGGCCTCCGCGTCGGGGTCGGAGTAGTCCGGGAAGCAGAGACCGAGGACGCCGGTGCTGCGGCTGGCGAGGCCGCGGGCGTTGCCGCTGGGGACGTAGCCGAGGTCGCGCGCTGCGGCCAGCACACGGTCCCGGGTCCCGGCGCGCACGGTGTCGGGGCTGCGGTAGACGCGGGACACGGTGGCGATGGAGACACCAGCCCGTTCCGCCACGTCGTAGACCGTCGGAGCGGTACTCATCGGGCCATACCCCCGGGTGGTCAGCGCGGCGCGCAGTCGAATGAAAGCGCATTCACAGTAGGTCGTGACCTGGTCAGAGGGCAAGACATGCCCTCCCCGCTGCGGGCGGGGAGGGCCGGGTGGGGTCAGCCGAGGCCCTTCGGCGTGGCGACGCGCGGGTCGCGCTTGAAGGCCGCCCACTCCTCCTTGTACGGCACCCACAGGTCCCGCGCCGCCGCGGCGAGCGGTGACTTCCAGTCCCGGAACCACTCGGCCATCATCGCGACCGTGGTCATGGGGACCGCCCCGGCGTGGGTGAGGCGGGTCAGTGCCGTCTCGTGGAACTCCTTCGTCGCGTCCCCGACGGCGTCGGCGACGAACGCGACCTCGTAGCCGTCGGCCAGCGCGTCCACCGTCGGCAGCGCCAGGCACGTGGAGGTCACGACGCCCGCGATCACCAGTTTCCGGCGGCCCGTCGCCTTGACCGCCGCCACGAACTCGGCGTCCTCCCAGGCGTTCATCTGGGAGCGGTCGATGGGCTTGGTGTCCGGCAGCGCGGCCTGGAGGGAGTCGATCGTCGGGGTGTTCACCCCCATCTCGACGCCCACCGTGCTCAGGACCACCGGTACGCCGATGGCACGGGCGAAGGTCGCCAGTGTCCGGGCGTTGAGTTCGATGACCCGCCGGTCCTGCTCGAAGATCAGGTCCAGGACGCCGTCCTGGTAGTCGATCAGCAGCAGCACACAGTCCTCGGAGTCCCAGATGGCGTTGCTCTTGCCTGTCATTGCCCTACCTTTCGCGCGGCCGTCGGCCGTTCGGTGTCTTCGGGCTCCACACTCCGTGCCGGGGCACCCGTCGGGCATCGGTCATCCATCCGCGATCTCCGGGCCGGTCGACGGTCGTTCGACCGCGCGGGCAGCGGGCACGCCGTTCGTCAGCGCGTCGCGCAGGGCGGCCCTCTTGGTGATCCCCAGCTTCGGGAAGATCTGGTAGAGGTGGGCGCCGACCGTGCGGGGGGAGAGATGGAGGCGTTCCCCGATCTGCCGGTTGGTCAGGCCCGACGCGGCGAGCTGGGCGATCTCCTCCTCCTGCGGGGTCAGCAGGGCCCCGTCGGGGCGGGGGCGGAAAGCGGCGGGGAGCTGCCTGCGGGCGCGTTCGGCCCAGGGGGTCGCGCCGAGCGGCGTGAAGGCGTCGGCGGCGGCGGTCAGTGCCTCGCGGGCGGCGCCACGGTCGCCCGCCGCCCGGTGACGTTCGCCGAGCGCCAGCCTCACCCGTGCCGCCTCGAAGGGCCAGCGCGCGGCGCCGGGCACCGCGAGCGCCTGCTGGAAGTGGGCGACGGCCGTGTCGTCGTCGGCCTCGGCCAGCCCGGCGGCGCCTTCGGTGAGCAGGGCGTAGCGGTCCGAGAGCCGGTCCACGCCGAGTTCGCGCGCGGCCCGGACATGCGCGGCGGCGGCTTCCGGGCGCCCGGTCCGTACGGCGGCCTCGACCAGGTCGTACACGCCCCACAGGGCGTGCGGGGTGTAGTGGTCGAGGGTGCCCGCGGGGGTGAGGGCGGTCGCGTGCCGGTAGGCACGCTCGTGGTCGCCCGCGCCGAGGGCGATCAGGGTGTGCGCCTGGTGGGCGAAGGACGCGGCGGCGCCCACGCCCTGCCGGGCCGCCCAGTCCAGCATCCGGTCCGCCAGCTCCGCACCGGCACCGGTCTCGCCCCGTGCGCCGTGCAGCAACGCCTGGACGTACTGGAAGTACCAGGCGAAGAACGGGTGGGCGGCGTCCGTCAGCTTCTTTCCCTCCTCCGCGAGACGCCCGGCCTCGTCCCACTCGCCGCTGAGCCAGTGCTCCATGGCCAGGTGCAGCAGAATGCCGGGGGGACGGGGCGGGGACGGCAGGCCCGGAGGCGGGGTGACCGGTCGCCGCAGCCGGTTCTTCAGTTCGCCGACCCGGTCCAGGTAGAAGACAGCCGTCGCGCCCCGGGACAGCAGGCTGGGGTCGTCGGTGCCGCACAGGGCTCCCCGTACGGCGTCCAGGTCGGGCAGGGCGTCCGGCGCGGTGCGTGCCGGGTCGGGGCAGGTCCGGGCGGCCACGGCGAGCAGGGGCGGCGGGCCCGGCTTCAGGTGGGCGACCGTGTCGAGGAACGGGGTCCAGCTGTCCGGGCGGCCGGTCCACCAGGAGAGCAGTTGCAGGGTGTGCAGGGCGTCGACCAGGGCCGGGTCTCCCGCGTCGTAGACGGGTCCGGCGCGTTCGATCGCCGTACGCAGCAGCCGGTGGGCGAGGGCGAGGCCGCCGTCCGTGTGGATCAGCAGCTGGGCGGCGACGGCCGCCGCGTGCAGCGCGTCACCGGCCGGTTCCGCGTCCCTCAGCCGGTCCAGGAGGTCCGCCGCCCGGGTGGGGTCACCGGCCGGTTCGGCTACCAGGAACGCCGCTTCCGCCAGCCGTCTGACCCGGTCGCCCTCGGTGGTGCTCAGCTCGGCGGCGCGGGTCAGGGCGGTCACGGCGCCGTGCGGGTCGCCGCGGTGGCGTGCCGTGTGCCCGGCCCGCTGGAGGAGCGCGGCCACCTCGTCGTCGGGGTGGAGGGCGGCTTCGGCGCGGTGCCAGGTCCGGGTCTCGGGCCGGTCCCCGAGCGCCCCGGCCAGCGCGAGGTGCGCGGCGGTGCGTTCGGCGAGGGTGGAGTCGGCGAGGACGGCGGCGCGGGTGAGGGGGTGGCCGAAGACGAGCCGGCGGGCGGGGCCGGGGCGGAGGATGCGCTCGCGTTCGAGGTCGGCCAGGGCTTCGTCGGCCTCGGAGGTGGGGGATGTGGGGGGAATAGGGGATGTGGCGGAGGTGGGGGAAGTGGCGGAGGTCGGGGAGGTCGGGGCGGAGGTGGTGGGCTCGGCGGGAGCAGGGGGCGGGGCGGGGGCGGTCTCCGCCCGTTCCTTCCCTGGCGATTCCCCGGCGTCCCGTCCCTCCCCTGTCGCTCCCCCAGGCGGCCATCCATCCCCCGCCATTCCCCCGGTCGGCCAGCCGTCCCCGGTCACTCCCCCAACCGCCCGTCCCTCCCCCGTCACTCCCCCGGCCGCGCTGCGCAGTACTCCGGGGTCGCCGGTCCGGTCGAGGGCGGCGACCAGCAGGAGCCGTCGGGCGGGGCCGGACAGCGTGGCCGTGGGCGGGGCGAACAGCGCGCGCAGCCGGTCGTTCAGCGGTAGCGCGAGGGGGGGGTCCTCGGTGCCCGCGCGCTGCGCGGAGGTGAGCCCGCCCGGCAGGTCGAGCAGCGCGGCCGGGTTGCCCCGGGCCTCGGCGATCGCCCGCTCCCGGACCGGCGGCGCGAGTCCCGGCCAGTGCCCGGCGAGGAGCAGTCGGGCGGAGTCGTCGTCCAGGGGCGCCAGTTCGTAGGCGTCCGGACCGGTGTGGTCGAACAGGCTGGGCGTGCCGGTGCGGGAGGCGGCCAGAAACGCGATCCCGGTGCCGATCAGCCGCCGGGAGACGGAGCCGAGGATCGCCGCGCTGGCCGGGTCCAGCCGGGGCAGGTCGTCGACGATCAGGAGCAGTGGCGGGTCGGCGGGGCTGCGGCGGAGCAGGGCCAGCACGGCGTTGACCATCAGGAGGTGGTCCGGGGCGGGTGCGGTGCCCGCACCGAGCGTGGTGTCCAGCGCCGTGCGGTACTCGGGGCGCAGCGGCCGGGCCTGCTCCAGTAGGGGGGCGAGCAGCTGATGCAGGCCCGCGAACGGCACGTCCGACTCGTAGGCGACGCCCCCGGCCCGCAGCACCCGGGTGCCGGGTGGCCTACCGGGCGGTGGGTCCGCCGCCGGGGAGCCCGACGGCGGGGTATCCGGTGCCGAGGCGCCCGCCGCCGAAGAGCCCGGCGCCGTACCGACTCGCGCCACCGCCGCCGCCACCGCGTCGAGCAGCGCGGTCTTGCCCACCCCCGGTTCCCCGATGAGGTGGATGCCGCGCCCGGACCCGCCGCGCGACCCGGTGTCCGGCCCCGACCCCGACCCCGGCCCGCGTCCGAGCCCGAGCGCCTCGCGGAGCCGTGCGATGTCCTGCGCACGGCCGACGATCCGGGCACCACGGCCCAGCGGCTTGCTGCCACTCATCACGTTCTCCGTCCCTGTCATGACGTACTCCGTCCCTGTCTCGTCACCGGCACCTCACCGGCGCGACACCGGGCGGGTCGCCCAGACCGCCCGCCCACTGCCCCGCCCGCGTTCCGAGGTGATTGACGCGTCAATTAGATAGCCGTACTATTGACGCGTCAACCACAGGACGGTGAACCTCATGACGAACCAGCGACCGACGCGACCGGACCCCGCCCCGGCGTCCTCCCGGTCCCGGCTGACCTCCGCCGAACTCGCGGTCTGGCGGGCGTTGATCGACACCACCGGGGACATCGGGCGGCGGCTCGGCGCGCGGCTGGCCGAGGACACCGGGCTGTCGCCCGCCGACTACCAGGTGCTGCTCGCACTGAGCGAGGCGCCGGGGCGGCGGATGCGGTCCTCCACGCTGGCCGACGCGATCGACTGGTCCCGCAGCCGGCTCTCGCACCAGCTGGCCCGGCTGGAGAAGCGCGGGCTCATCACACGGCAGGACTGCGAGGGGGACAACCGCGGCACCGAGATCGTGCTGTCCGACGCCGGGGCCACCGCCTTCCGGGCCGCCACCGCACCGCACACCCGGGCGATCAAGGAACTGTTCGCGGACGCGCTCAGCCCGGAGCAGTTCGACGCCCTCGACGACATCCTCACCAGCCTGCGCGCGCATCTGCCCAAGGAGCGTCCGTGATGACCACCGCACCGCAGCCGCACATCGCCGTCCTGGGAGCCGGGCACACCGGCCCCATCCTGGCCAAGGTCCTCACCGAGGCCGGGTACGCGGTCTCCATCGCGGCCTCCGGCGATCCCGACCGGATCGCGCTGATCATGTCGTTCCTGGCGCCGGACGCGAAGCCGCGCTGGGCGGCCGACGCCGTCGCGGAGTCCGACATCGTGATCCTGGCCCTGCCGCTGCACCGGTTCGGCGCGCTGGATCCCGCGTGGTTCACCGGCAAGACCGTGATCGACACCATGAACTACTGGCCGCCCGTCGACGGCGTGCAGGACCTGTTCGAGGACCCCGACCGGGGGTCCAGCGAGATCGTGCGGGACCGGCTGCCCGGGGCGACCGTCGTCAAGTCCTTCAACCACATCGGCTACCACGAACTCGACGACGCCCGGCGTCCCGCCGGAGCCCCGGACCGCCGCGCCCTCGGGGTCGCGGGCGACGACCCGGAGGCCGTCGAGCTGATCGCCACCGTCCTCGACCGGGTCGGCTACGACCCGATCACCCTCATGCCGCTGACGGCCGGGCGGGCGCTCCAGCCCGGCGGCCCCGTCTTCGGCGCCGACCTCACCCAGGACCGATTCGCAGAGGAGATCGCATCATGAGCACCCAGCCCACCACCCCGTCCGGTACCCAGGCCACCACCCCGTCCGGCACCCAGGCCGTCACCCACGGCGCCGGTTTCAGCGAGGCCGCCCGCGCCTTCCCGCTCGAATTCGGGCTGGACACCTTCGGCGACCGTGGCGCCGACGGCCAGGGACGCCCGCTGTCGCACGCGCAGACCATCCGGGACGTCATGGAGCAGGGCGTCCTCGCCGATCAGGTCGGCGTGGACGTCTTCAGCATCGGCGAGCACCACACCGAGGACTTCCCGATGCCCGCCGGGGACGTGGTCCTCGCGGCCATCGCCGGGCAGACCTCGCGCATCCGGCTGGGCTCGGCGGTCACCGTGCTCAGCTCCGACGACCCGGTGCGCATCTTCCAGCGCTACTCCACCCTGCACGCGCTGTCCGGCGGCCGGGCCGAGGTCGTCCTCGGCCGTGGCTCCAGCACGGAGTCGTTCCCGCTGTTCGGGTACGACCTCGCGGACTACGACGTGCTGTTCGACGAGAAGGCCCGGCTGTTCGCGCGGATCCGCGCGGGCGGGCCGGTCACCTGGGAGGGGACCACCCGGGCCGCGCTGACCGACCAGGAGATCGTCCCGTTCACGGAGAGCGGGCCGCTGCCCGCGTGGATCGGCGTCGGCGGCAACCCGCAGTCGGTGCTGCGCGCCGCCAAGCTGGACTTCCCGCTGCTGCTGGCCATCATCGGCGGCAACCCGCTGCGGTTCAAGCCGTTCACCCAGCTCTACCGGGCGGTGCGGGCCGACACCGGGCGTCCACAACTGCCGATCGGGATGCACACCCCGGGGCATCTCGCCGACACGGACGAGGAGGCGTTCGACCAGTTCGCGCCGCTGATGCAGGACGCCATGCGGAAGATGGCGCCGGTCCGGGGCTTCCGGGTGCCGGGCATGGACCAGTTCCGCCACGAGGTGGGACCGGACGGCGCCCTGTACGTGGGGTCGCCCGAGACGGTCGCCCGGAAGATAGCCGCCAATCTGCCCAAGCTGGACGCGACCCGCTTCAACCTGAAGTTCGCCATGCCGCGGATGCCGCAGCGCGACATCCTGCACGCCATCGAGCTGTACGGGACGAAGGTCGTCCCGCGCGTCCGGGAACTGCTCGCCGAGCGGGCCGACGAGGAGGCCGCCGCCTGACCCGGCGATGCCCGGGGCTGTGTCGGCTATCCCTCCCAGACGGGCCGGGCGGCCCCGCGGGTCCGGGGCGCCCGCACCGGCTCCGCCGCCCCGGCCCCGTCCGGCTCCGGACCGCCCCCCGCGGGTGGCCCGGTGCCGGAGTCGGCCATCAGCTGGACCTCGGTCAGCAGGGGGCCGACACCGTCCGCGCGGTAGAAGATGCGGGTGCCCTCGCGGCGGGTGGAGACCAGGCCCGCGGCACGCAGCTTCGCCAGGTGCTGGGAGGTCGCGGCGACATGCGCGCCCAGCAGCCGGGCGAGTTCGCTGACTGGGAGTTCACGGCCGTTCAGGGCCCAGAGCAGACGGTAGCGGGAGGGGTCGGCGACCGCCTTGAGGACGGCCACCGCCCGTTCGGCGGCCGTCGTGTCCCAGGCCGGTTCTTGCGCGTCCATGCAAGTATCGTAACCGGCCACGCCCGGGTGTCGTGCCGGGCGCGCGCACCGGTTCCCTTGGTCGGGACGGGACGGGTCAGCGGGTCGTGGACGGGCCGAACCACGGGTAGTGCGGGCTGCCCGGACCCCATGTGCCGGGGCGTCCGCGCGCGTCCCGGGTGACGAACACGCTCGGCTCGGAGGCGGTGACCCCGCCGCCGGTGGAGCGGGCGGTGACGAACCAGGCGTGGGTGGAGCCGGGCCTGAGTCCCTTCCAGGTCACCTTCGCGGTCGTACCGGAGGCGGCCTTGACGCGGCCGACGATGTCCACGGGGTCGTAGAGCGCCAGGGAGTCCGTCGAGAAGGACGTGGTCCGGGTGGTGAGGTCGATCGGCAGCACCATGTTGTCCTCGGTGCCGTCGTAGCGGTGGTCGGCGTCGTACTCGGTGGCGCCGAACTCGTCGAGCAGCGGTGAGTAGGTGTCCACCGTCAACTCCGCGCGGTCCACGTCGAATTGGAGCATCCGGAAGAAGCTCGCGCCGAACCGGAGCTGGTCGTCGGGCTGGTAGCCGCCGGCTTCGGTGAGGCCGAGCCGGTCCGCGGAGACCGTGTAGAACTGGTAGTCCGCGAGGAGTTCGACCACACCGTGCGCGACCTCGCCGACCTTGGGCTTCACGTTCGTCCCCACGCCGTGCTCATGACCGGCGAGGATCAGGAACACATTGGGGTTGTCCTGGACGACGGTCTTGAACAGCATCGAGCCGTCGGGCGCGGAGAATCCGGCGCCGCGGCCGTCGGGGCTGGTGCTCGGCGCGAGATAGTCGTGCGAGAGCAGGATGCCGTTGCGGTCGGGGAACCGGGCGAAGACCGAGTCCGCCCAGGCGGCCTCCTCGCGGGTGACGCCGTAGGACAGGCCGACCACCACGAAGTCCAGGCCGCCCGCGGAGAACAGTTCGTAGTGGTTCTGGTTGTCGCCCGCGCGCCACGGGCCGCCGTACTCGGCGTGCTCCCAGCCCTCGGACAGGGCCTGATAGCGGTCGGGGCCGTAGTACTGGTTGTAGAGGGCGTCCGGGCCGGTCTCGGTGCCGGACTGGTTGTCGTGGTTGCCCGCGATGACGCCGTTGGGCACGCCCGCGTCGTCCAGGATCTTCTGCTGCTTCGAGGAGATCTCCATCTCGCCGGTGATCTGCCGCCGGGTGGCCTCGTCGGCGGGCTCGCGGATGTTGTTCTCGATGATGTCGCCGGTGTGCGCGACATACGCGATCTTCCGTTCGTCCTGGTGGGCGGCGATCCAGCGGGTGATGTCGCCGTACGCCCGCTCCCACACGGCCCGTTCCGCGGCCGTCTCCTGCTCGACGGCGCCCTCGGACAGGTACTGGGTGTCGGTGAAGTGGACGAGGGAGAAGTCGTAGGAGTCCGGGTCCGCGAAGCGGTCGGGGTCACCGGCCTCGATGTCGTCGGCGAACGGGTCCTCGCCGGTGACCATGACATGGAGGGTGCCCCGGTCGACGTAGGAGCGGTCGACCACGGAGGTGAGCCGGGTGTCGCCCTCGGCGGCGCCACGGGCGCTGGTCAGCACGTCCCACCGGTCGGTGCGGGTGTTCCACACCCGTAGGGCGGCGAGCCGCTCCGGGTCGATGGTCCCCTCCCAGCGCAGTACGGGCGCGTCGGCGCCGCCCTTCACCCGGACGTCGAAGCGCTGGTAACCGACCTCCTCGGCGGCGGGCGCGTCGAGGGTGCGGCCGTCGGCGGGGGCGAGCCCGGTGGCCCTGACCTTCTTCTCCCCGGGGACCTTGAGGGTGGTCGGCACGGAGGGGGCGGTGCCCTGGTACACCGTGCCCGGGGTGAGGATCTCGGCCTCGGAGAAGGTGGCGGTGACCTGGCCGCCCTCGGGTTCGCCGACCCGCGCGGACAGGGTGACGTCCCGTCCCGCGTCCGTGGTGCCGGAGGGCGGGGTGAGCGCGGCGGGCGCGTCGGGGATGCCCGCGGAGGTGAACCTCAGCTCGCGGGTGCTGGTGTTGCCGAGTCCGTCGGTGGCGGTGACGGCGAGGGCGTGGGCACCGGCGGACAGCCCCGGGCCCACGGTGGCGCCGGGCTCGATGTCCGTGCCGTCGAGGGTGACATGCGGTCCGTCGACCACACCGGAGGGGTCGTCGACGCGGACGTCGAGGACGACGGCGGCGCTGATCCGCTGACCGGCGGCGGGGGCGCTGGTCACCACCCGGGGCGCGGAGTTGTCGGTGGACAGGACGCGGGTGGCCTGCTTGCCGGTGGCGGAGGTGGCGGCGAGGGTGTGGGTGCCGTCGGCGATCCGCGCGGTCTCCAGATCGGCGCGCAGTCCCTGAGCGGGGCCCTCGACGTAGAAGGTGAGGTCGATCTCGGTCAGCGGGTTGACGTTGTCCCCGCAGTTCCCGTCGCCCATGCCGTACGAGCCCTTGAGCATCCGGCCTTCGGCGGTGCCCTGGGCGGGGGTGAGGGTGATGCCGGAGACCGTGAAGTCGTCGCGGTTGTCGCCGCAGGACGTGGTGAGGGTGCCGGTGACGAGGTCCAGGGTGTTCCAGCCGGGGACCAGCCACTCGTTGGGGAAGGTCAGGTCGACGTGCCGGCTGACGAAGTCGCCGTCCAGGGGCAGCTTCTGGCCGTTGACCAGGACGTGGTTGCCGTAGCGGGCCTCGATGGAGTTGGCGCCGACACTGAAGCCGAGGGTGGCGTCGCCGGAGCCGAGGGTCTCGGTGACCGGGACGGCCGGGGCGTCGACGGTGAACCGGAGTTCGGCCTCGCGCAGCCGGGTGGTGCTGGAGCCGCAGGTGCCGTCGCCCATGGCGTAGGAGTCGGCGATGCCGTGTCCGGTGACCGTGGCGCCGGGGAGGGTGAGGGCGAGGTGGGAGAGGTCGAAGTCGTCGCGGTTGTCGCCGCAGCTCTCCTTGTAGGGGCCGGTGACGATGGTGAGGGTGTTGTCGCCGGGGACCAGGTGCCGGGCGGGTATCGCCAGGTCGACGCGCTGGCTGACCCAGGTGCCGCCGAGGTCGACGCGTTTGCCGTTGACCAGGAGGTGGCTGTCGTAGCGGTCGTCCAGGGAGTTGGCGCCGACGTCGAAGGAGAAGGTCGCGGCGCCGTTGCCCAGGTGCGGAGAGGTGACCGGGGCCTTGCCGTCGACGGTCAGCGTGGCGGTGGAGCCGTCGGCTCCGGCGGGCAGGCTCGCGAAGACCGGCTGGCGGCCCTTGGCGAGGGTGCCGTCCGTCGGGGTGAGCCGGGGGGCGCCCGCCGGGGCGTTGTTGACGGTCACGCGGTTGCGGACGGTCTTGCCGGACTCGGTGCGCGCGGCCAGGGTGTGGGTGCCGTTGCGCAGCGTCGTGGTGTCGAGCGCGGTGCGCAGCCCGGTGGTGTCACGCGGGTCGCCCAGCACGAAGAAGGTGAGCCTGGCCTCCTTCACATAGGCCGGGTTGGAGCCGCAACTGCCGTCGCCGAAGGAGTAGGTGTACGCGTTCTCCTCGCCGTCGGCGACCTCGCCGAGCAGATCGAGGGTGATGTCGGAGAGGATGAAGTCGTCGTGGTTGAGACCGCAGGCGCTGTCGACCGCGCCGGTGCGGATCTCGATGATGTTCTCGCCCTTGACCAGGTACTGGTTGGGGATGTCGACCGTGCCGCGCTCATTGACCAGGTCACCGAGGTCGATCCGGTGGTCGCCGTTGACGACGAGGTGGTTCTTGTAGCGGGCCTCGACGGAGTTGGACCCGACGTCGAAGCCGAGCCGGGAGACACCGAGGGTGGGTTCGGCGTCGAGCCGCTCACCGTCGAGGGTCAGCCGGGTCACGGAGTCACCGGCGAGGGTCGCCGTGGCCTCGACGGTCCGGGTGCCCTCCAGATAGCTGCCGTCACCGGGGGTGAGGGCGGGCAGGGTGGTGGCGGTGGTGGTGTCGGTCGTGCCGCTCCGCGAGGGGGCGGACGGGTCGGTGCCGTCGGTCGTACCGCTCCGCGAGGGGGCGGATGCGTCGGTGCTGTCGGTCGTACCGCTCCGCCCGGGGGCGGATGCGTCGGTGGTGTCCGCCGTGCCGCTCCGCCCGGGGACGGCGGTGTCGGTGGCGGTCGCCGCCGGGGCGGTGCCGGTCAGCAGGAGCAGGGCGGCGAGCACGGACCCCGCGAGTCGCCGTCCGCCGCCTCCGCCTCCGCCGCCTCCGCCTCCGCCTCCCGGTCGTCTTCGCCGCCGTACTGGCCCCATGGGTTGCCGTCCTTCCGGATGCGCCGCGTGATGAGGGGCACGCCGGAAGATGCCACGGGATGCCCATGGCGGATCTTCGGCAGCTCAGATGAACGGCGGCGGAGCGGAGAGGGACCGGCAACCGACGGTGCGGGGGCCGCCGTTGGCGGGACGCGGGGAGACCGACGGGCCGCTGAACAGCGGCGGAGCGGAGAGAGACCGGCAACTTACGGCGTGGGGCACGCCGTTGGCGGGGCGGCGACGGGAACGACGGGCCGCGGTCAGGACATACGGCCCGTCGTGGCGGTCAGCAGCAGTGACCGGTGCCCCGCGCGGACGCGACAGGTGCCGGTTCCGTGTCCAGGCGGCAGAAGCAGGACGCCTCCACCGGGACATCGGCCAGGGCGAGGGCCGTCGTCAGCGGCTGGGCGAGGATCCGGGCCTCCTCGGTCCTGTCCAGCCGGACCAGGCACTCGTGCAGGCCGTGCAGCGCCCAGACATTGCCGGGGTGCTGGCGGGCGCGCGGCAGGGTGTCGTCCAGGCCGAGGTCCGCCCGGTAGACAGCGGCGGCCTCGGCGACCCTGCCCTGCTCCAGCAGCAGTGCCCCGTACGCGTGCCGGGTGGGCTGCATCCAGCCCCAGGGTTCGTCGTAGGGCAGGTTGTCGTCCAGGTCGATCGAGCGCTCCAGCGCGGCGAAGGCGGCGTCGAAGTCGCCCCTGCGGTACTCCAGTTCGCCGTCCAGCATGGCGCCGGCGATGGCGAGGATGTCGGCGCAGGTGTTGTTGAACAACATGCGGGTGTCCTGGACCCGGCCGACCGCGGCGCGGAACAGCTCCCGTTCGGCCTCCGCCTCGGCGACCCGGCCGGTGGCGGAGAGCGCGACCCCCCGGGCGTAGTGCGTCATCGCGGTGGTCGTGCTGTACAGCTCCGGGTCCTCGGGCAGCCGCAGGTCCAGGATGTCGGACCAGCGGCCGAACCGGATCAGCACATGCACCCGCATGGCGAGGAACGCCTCCAGCCAGTCGGCCATCGGCGGGCTCTGCACCCGCAGCAGCTTCTCCGGGATCGCCGCCTCCAGCTCCGCGGCCCCTTCGAGGGCGGTCTCGGAGCTGCCGAGGAACATGGCGCCGTAGATCTTGAAGTGGATGTTGTGGCAGCGGTAGAGGGTGTAGAAGTTCATCGCGCCGGACCGGGCGACGGTCTTCGCGTCGACGGCGATGGCGGCGGTGTTGTCCGACACGACCCGCCGGTAGTCCCCGCAGAGCACCTCCAGATGGGAGGGCATGTGGGCGAGGTGTCCGGCGTCGGGCACCAGTCCGCGCAGCCGGTCGGCGACGGTCAGCGCGCGCTCCGGGTACGGGGACATCTCCATCAGATGGATGTACAGGTGCACGACCCCGGGGTGGTCGCGTCCGCCGGGCGTGGCGAGCGCCCGCTCCAGCACGGTCCGCGCCTCGGCGGTGCGGGCGCCCTCGGCGGGTTCGCCGGTGCGCAGGTCCCACAGCTGCCAGGGCGTGAGGTTCATCAGCGCGTCGGCGTGCAGGGCGGCCAGGTCGAGATCGCCGGGGTCGCTCTCGTAGGCGCCGCGCATGGCGTCGGCGTACGGCTCGTTCCACACCGAGCAGTCCTCGGCGGGGCGGGACTGCGGGAAGCGGGCGCCGAGCGCGGCGATCAGGGCGCGCTCGGCGGGCGTGGCGGCCCCGTCGGCGAGCCGCCGGGCGTGCTCGACGGCCGCGTGCACGCGTTCGACGGTACGGGTCAGGTCGCCCTCGTCGAAGAACTCCCAGGGCTTGTTGTAGTTGGGGCCGAGGGCGTAGGCGATGCCCCAGTGGGCCATGGCGCAGCCGGGGTCGGCCTCGGCGGCCTTGGCGAAGCAGCGGGCGGCCTCCTCGTGGTGGAAGCCGTACGTCCAGACCAGACCGCGGTCGAACCAGCGCTGGGCCTCGGGGGATGTGGTGGTGACGGGACGGGTGTGGGTGCCGAGGTCGTAGTAGTCGTGGTCGTCGAGGTCGTGAACGGGGTCGAGGTGGTCGTCCATGGGTGCCCTCCCGAGCGGTGCGCCGCGCGTGCGGCCACCCAGCGTAGTCGGGGGTGATCACCTGGGGGCGGATGATCGGCGCTGTTCACCGGGGAGTGGGGAGCCCTGGAGGGGGGTCCTGGAGGGGGGTCCTGGAGGGGGGTCCTGGAGGGGGGTCCTGGAGGGGGGCCCTGGAGGGGGGTCCTGGAGGGGGGTCCTAGAGGGGGCGTCCTTCCTCTGGCCCATCCCGGCTGCGGGCCGGGGCCGTACCCAGTAGGACGGAAAGGAGCGGGACCGGTACGGCGGGCCAGGGAGCGGAGCGGCATGCGGATCGTGGTGGACCTCAACCGCTGCCAGGGATACGCCCAGTGCGTGTTCCTGGCCCCGGCCGTGTTCGAGCTGCGCGGCGAGGAGGCCCTGCTGTATCTGCCGCGGGTCCCCGCCGGGCAGCGGGAGCGGGTGCGCCGGGCCGTCGCCGCCTGTCCGGTGCAGGCGATCACGGCGGGCGGTCCCTCGGGTGGCGGGCGCTGACGGTCCGGCGCCCCGGCGGATCGTGATCGCCGGGGCGTCGCTGGCCGGGCTGCGGGCCGCCGAGGCGCTGCGCGAGGGCGGCTACGCCGGGGAGCTGACCCTCGTCGGGGAGGAGACCGCGCCGCCGTACGACCGGCCGCCGCTGTCCAAGGGGGTGCTGCTCGGGCGGATCGACCCGGCGGACACCGGGCTGCCCGCCCGCCGGGAGGTGGACGCCCGCTGGCTGCTGGGGGTGCGCGCCGCTGGCCCGCACGGAGACCCGCATCGCCCTGACGGAACTGCTGCGCGCCCTGGACACGCCCCACCTGGTGACGGACCCACCGCCGTACCGCCGCAGCCCGGTGCTGCGGGGGCCCCGGCATCTCCTCGTGGACCTGTAGCGACGCGGTACGCCCGCCGAGGCCCGTCCGGCACCGGTGCGTCCTGCGACATCCGCGGCGGTTCCCCCACGACGGGCCGCGCGCACAGTTCATCGGACCGTCATCAGTTCGGATGAACGTGCCCGCGTTCACCGGGCGGGGCGGGCGTGGGCGGCCGGACAGTGGGACGGCTCGGGACCCGCTCGCTCTCGCCCCAGGGAGGACACATGGCCGACACGGCGCATCAGAAGGCCGGTGCGGAGGGGGTGGGCGGGGGTGTCGGGGTGACCGCGCTGCTGGTCGCCGCGGCGCGTGCCCTGGAGACGCATCGGCCCGACAGTCTGGCGCGGGACGGATTCGCCGAGCACTTCGTGCGCGCGGCCCCGGTGTCGGCGGGCTGGCCGGTCCGCCCGGAGCAGGTACCGGGCGGGGACGCCGATCCGCTCTGGGGCCGGTTCGCCCGGTACTTCGGACTGCGGACCAGGGTGCTGGACGACTATCTGCTGGCGTCGGCGCGGACCGGCGTACGGCAGGTGGTGCTGCTGGGGGCCGGGCTGGACTCCCGGGCGTTCCGGCTGGCGTGGCCGCCGGACTGTGTGGTCTTCGAGGTGGACCGGCCCGGCGTCCTGGAGTTCAAGCACCGGGTCCTCGGCGCGCTCACGGCCCTGCCCCGCGCGGCGCGGGTGCCGGTGGCGGCCGATCTGCGGGACGACTGGGTGGCCTCGCTCACCGGTGCCGGGTTCGATCCGGCTGTGCCGAGCGTGTGGCTGGCCGAGGGGCTGCTGTTCTATCTGCCGCACGCCGCCGAGCGACGGCTCGTCGACCAGGTGGAGCGGCTGAGCGCGGCCGGGAGCGCCCTGGCGTACGAGGTGAAGCTCGAAAAGGATCTCCTCCACTACCGCGACAGCGCGATCTACGCGGCGACCAGGGAACAGATCGGCATCGATCTGCTCGCCCTGTTCTCGCTGGAGCGGCGGCCCGACTCCGCGGGCGAACTGTCGGGCCGGGGCTGGCACACGACGGTCCACACGCCCTTCGAGTTCACCCGACGGCACGGCCGGGGCCCGCTGCCCGAGCCGCATGACGCGCTGGAGGGGAATCGGTGGGTGTTCGCGGCGAAGCCGCGCGCGTAGGCCCTTTCGCCGGGTCCGGGCCCGTGGTCGGCCGTGACCTGTGATCGACCGTGGCCCGTGGTCGACCATGGCGTGGTCGGACGTGACCCATGGTCGGCCCGTGGCTCGTGGTGGGCGCGCGCGTGCCGTGCTGTCCGCCGACCGTCCGGTGCGGGGTCAGTCCGGGTCCGGTACGAGGACGGGTTTGACCGTGCGGCCGGACGCGCAGTCGCGTTCCGCCGTGTCGATCTCGCTGAGCGGATAGGTGCGGATCAACTGGTCGAAGGGGAAGTGTCCGGCGCGCCACAGGGCGATCAGCCGGGGGATCAGGAGCGCCGGTACGGCGTCGCCCTCGCAGAGGTGGGAGATCCGGCGGCCCCGGTCCAGGGCGCCCGGCTCCAGGGTCAGCGCGGTGCGGAGCCGGGCCACCAGGGCGAGGTGGCCGGTCGGGCGCAGGGCGTGCAGCGCGGTGTTGATCAGCGGTGCGGAGGCGGTGGTGTCCAGCGCGTACTGGGCGCCGCCGCCGGTCAGCCGCCGGACCCGCTCGGCCAGGCTGCCCAGGTCGTCCGGGGTGGCGTGCAGCGGGGTCGCGCCGAGGCGTTCGGCGAGGGCGAGCCGGGTCGGGTCGCGGTCGACGGCCACGGTCACCGCGCCCGCCGCGGTCGCCGCCATCACCGCGGCCAGTCCGACCGCCCCGGCGCCGAGGACGGCGACCGTGTCGCCGGGTCCCGCCGCGAAGGTGTTCAGGATCGCCCCGGCGCCGGTGAGGAAGCCGCAGCCGAGGGGGCCGAGCAGGGCGAGCGGCAGGGCGGGGTCGACCACGACGGCGTTGCGGGCCGGGACGACGGCGTACTCGGCGAACGACGACTGTCCGAACCAGCGGGGCGCCAGCGTCCCGCCTCCCGCTCCGGCCGGGCGCGCCGGGTGGGCCGGGCCCGCGCCGAAGAGGTTGCGGTCGGCGAAGGAGTCGCAGTAGGCGGGGGCCGCGCGCAGACAGCCGCGGCACCGGCCGCAGGAGTCGAAGCTGAGGACGACATGGTCGCCGGTGCGGACGCCGGTGTCCGCTCCCGCCGCCGCCACGACCGTCCCGGCGCCCTCGTGGCCGAGCACCGCCGGGAGCGGTGAGCGTCCCGCCGAGTCCCGCACGGCGAGATCGGTGCGGCACATCCCGCAGCCCGCGATCCTCACCAGCAGCTCACCGTCGTCCGGTGCGGCGGCGAGGGTGAGGTCCTCGACGGTGAACGGGCCGTCGTAGGTGCGCAGTACGGCCGCCCGGAAGGTCAGGGGCATGGGTCCTCCGGGGGGCTCGGGGCGGTGGGTGACGGACGGGCGGAGAGTGCCGTACCGGGGTCAGCCCGTGGCGGTGGGTACCGGCGGGCCTGGCGGTGCCTCGCGGGCGTGCCGGTCCATCTCCGCGCGGAACGCGGCGATCAGCTGCGGGCGGATCCGTCCCGCGTCGCGGTCGCCGCCCTCGCAGACCGCGCCGCGCACCCCCACGATGTCGGTACCGATCCGGGTCAGCGCGCCGAGGTCCGCCGCCCGCACACTGCCCGCGAGGGCGGCGAGCAGTCCGGACGCGTGGGCGCGGCGGACGAACTCCCCGCAGACGTCCGGCGGTACATGGTCGAAGAGCCGGGTGCCGTCCTTGACGGCGGTGTCCAGCATCGCCGCGTCGCAGCCGGAGCGGCGGGCGATGTCCGGCAGGGCGAGCGGGCCGACACAGCCGATGCGGTGGGCGTCGGCATAGCCCGAGGCGACGACCAGGGCGTCGGGCCGATGGTCCTTCACCGCGCGGACGACCCCGGTCATGACGTCGATGGCCTGCCCGGGAGTGGTGCAGCCGTAGAGCCCGACCTTGATGTACGTGGCGCCGGACACGACGGCGCCCAGCGCCGCCTGGGCGACCGTGCCCGGCTTGTACGGGACGTCGCCGACGGTGGCGGACACCGGGGTGTCCGCGGGGACCACCTCGCGGA
Organism: Streptomyces sp. NPDC048290; assembly: GCF_040652095.1. Lineage (NCBI taxonomy): Bacteria > Bacillati > Actinomycetota > Actinomycetes > Kitasatosporales > Streptomycetaceae > Streptomyces > Streptomyces sp. NPDC048290. Next base: position 176,464 of record NZ_JBEZLM010000016.1, on the reverse strand, counting down.
TCTCCCGGATGACCCAGGGGAAGTTCGCGCCCAGGGACCCCTCGTCGGGTTTCTTGACGTCGACGATGTCGAGGTGTTCCGCCGCCTTGGCGCACTCCAGGGCCTCGTCGACGCTGTCCGGGGAGATGAGCAGCAGCAAGCGGGTCTCCTTCCACTTCCACCGCGTCCGCCCGGCCCGGGTCACGCGTACACCGGTCGCGGGTCACGGGTCACGGGTCATGGGTCACGGGTCACGGGGGTGCGGTCTCGTCTCGTTCCTGTACGGACACTCCACAGTGCGGGGTGTGCGTGGCGCCGGGTAGGGCGTGCGATGCCCGCTCGGATCACGGTCCGCCCGGCGGGCGCGCCGTCCGCGCCGGGCGCGGGGCTGGGGCCGGGCGCCTGCCGCCGTGCGCTCCGGGTGCCCAACGGATGGGCGCCCCACCGTCACCGCGCTGCCTCGCCCGTCCGCCCGTACCCTGCTCGGCCCGTCGCGCCTCAGTGCGCTGTCGGGACAGAGGCGGTGCGCATGGGGGACAAGCGCGGCGGTTCTTCCGGCCTACCGTCGGTGGAGCCGGGCGGCGCGACGCCCCCGCCGCAACCGGCCCCCGTCCCCTTGGAGGTTGTCCCAGGTGTCCCCCATGCCCGTCGGAGGGCTCGTGCCCCGCGCCGCCGACACCGACGCCGCCGATCTCGTCGTACGCAACGCGACCGTCCACACCGGTGATCCGCGTCGGCCGCACGCCGAGGCGCTGGCCGTGCGGGACGGGGTGATCACGGCGGTCGGCGACGACGGTGACATGGCCCGGCACATCGGGACGCGCACCACGGTGGTCGACGCGCTGGGCCGCCGGATGGTCCCCGGGCTCAACGACGCCCATCTGCATGTGATCCGGGGCGGTCTCACCTATGTGCTGGAGCTGCGCTGGGACGGGGTGCGGTCGCTGCGGCAGGGGCTGGCCATGCTGCGTGAGCAGGCCGGTCGTACCCCGAAGGGGCAGTGGGTGCGGGTGGTCGGCGGCTGGTCGGCCGAGCAGTTCGCCGAGCGGCGGCTGCCGACCGCGGCCGAGCTGAACGAGGCCGCCCCGGACACCCCCGTGTTCGTACTGCACCTCTATCAGGCGGCCGTGCTGAACCGGGCCGCGCTGAAGGCCGCCGGGTTCGGCCGGGACACCCCGGACCCCCCGGGCGGGCAGATCGTGCGCGGCCGGGACGGGGAGCCGACCGGCATGCTGCTGGCCGCGCCCAGCGCGCTCGTCCTGTACGCGACGCTCGCCAAGGCGCCCGTCCTGGAGGGCGCGGACCGCACCGCGTCGACCCGGCACTTCCTGCGGGAACTCAACCGGTTCGGACTGACGTCGGCGATCGACGCGGCGGGCGGCTTCCAGAACTTCCCCGACGACTACGCCACGGTCCTCGAACTCGCCGCCGCCGGGCAGTTGTCCCTGCGGATCGCCTACCACCTGTTCCCGCAGACGGCCGGGCAGGAGCTGGACGACCTACGGCGCTGGACCGAGACCGCCCGCCCCGAGGACGGCGACGCCTGGCTGCGGCTGAACGGCGCGGGCGAGAACCTCGTCTGGGCGGCGGCCGACTTCGAGAACTTCGCCCAGCCACGCCCCGACCTCGGCTCCTACGAGGGCGAGTTCACCGAGGCCGTCCGGCTCCTCATGGAGCACGGCTGGGGCTTCCGGCTGCACGCCACCTACGACGAGACGATCCGCCGCGATCTCGCGGTGTTCGAACGACTGGCCGCCGAGGGACTGTTCCCGGCCGGGAACCGCTGGCTGTTCGACCACGCGGAGACGGTCTCCGCGGACAGCCTGGACCGGATCGCGGCCCTCGGCGGGGCGATGTCCGTGCAGAACCGGCTGTCCTTCCAGGGCGAGGCGTTCCTGCGCCGGTACGGCCCCGGCGCCGCCGCCGACGCACCGCCGCTGCGGGAGATGCTGCGGCGGGGACTGACCGTGGCCGGGGGCACCGACGCCACCCGGGTCTCCACCTACAACCCGTGGGTGGCCCTGCACTGGCTGATCAGTGGCCGCACCCTGGGCGGACTGGCCCTGCGCCCGCCGGTCAACCGGGTCGACCGGGCCACCGCGCTGGACATGTTCACCCGCGCGGGCGCCGTCCTCACCGGCGAGGACGCGGTGAAGGGCGTGCTGCGGCCCGGGTGCTACGCCGATCTCGCGGTGCTGTCGGAGGACTACTTCGCCGTCCCCGAGGCCGAGATCGCGCACATCGAGTCCCTGCTGACCGTGACCGGCGGCCGGATCGTGTACGCCGCCGCCGAGTACGAGGGGCTGGACGAACCGCTGCCCGCCATCGCCCCGCCCTGGAGCCCGGTGGCGCACTACGGCGGCTACCAGTCGGGGCGGGCGACACCGGTGCCCGGGGTCACCCAGGCGCGGCGGATCGGCGAGGCCGTCGCCGAGTCCGAGCGGCACCGGCTGTGGCGGGCGGACCGCGGGCTCACCGCGTATCCGGCGGAGGACCACCCGGCCGGGACGTTCCACGACCCCTGCTTCACCTTCTGAGACGTACCCGGATCCATCTCCTGACACGGTCCGGATCCATCTCCTGGCACGGTCCGGATCCATCTTCTGAGACGTACCCGGATTCATCTTCTGAGACGGTCCCGGATTCCCCCTCCGAGACCCGGAGCCCCCACGGAAAGGCAGACCCCCATGGTCGACTTCGCCCAGGTCACCGCGACCCCCGGTCCTGACCTGCTGACCCCCGACAACTGCGCGGTGCTGCTGGTGGACCATCAGCCGCAGATGTTCTTCGCCACCGGCAGCGGCGACCGCACCGCCATCATCAACGCGGCCGTGGGCCTGGCCAAGGCCGCCCAGGTGTTCGCCGTGCCGACGGTGCTGAGCACGGTGGCGGCCGAGTCCTTCTCGGGCCCGATCCTGCCGCAGCTCGCCGCCGTGGACCCGGACAACCCGGTCGTCGACCGGACGACGATGAACGCCTGGGAAGACGAGGCGTTCGTCGCGGCGGTCCGGGCGACCGGCCGTTCCAAGCTGGTGATAGCGGGACTGTGGACCGAGGTGTGCGTGGTCGGACCGGTGCTCTCCGCGCTCTCCCAGGGCTATGAGGTGTACGTCGTCGCCGACGCCTGCGGCGGGGTCAGTCCCGAGGCCCATGAGCACGCGCTCCAGCGGATGGTGGCGGCCGGGGCCGTACCGGTCACCTGGGTGCAGGTGCTGCTGGAGCTCCAGCGGGACTGGGCGCGCTCGGCGACGTACACGGCGGTGACGGAGCTGGTGAAGGAGCACGGCGGCGCGTACGGCGTCGGGATCGTCTACGCCCAGGCCGTCATCGGCGCGCACGCGGCCGGCTGAGCCGTCGCACCGCGCGTACGCGAGTCAGGATCAGGAACAGGCGGGAGGAACCATGGACGCTGGACTGCTGCTCCTGCGGCTGGTGGTGGGGCTGCTCATCGCCGGTCACGGGGTGCAGAAGGTGAGTCATCTGCTGGGCGGCGACGGACTGGCGGGCGGGACGGAGGAGTTCCGCCGGGACGGGTTCCGGGGCGGGCGGCTGACCGCCGTGGCGGCCGGTGGCAGCCAGATCGGGGCCGGGCTGTTCTTGGCGGCGGGTCTGCTGACCCCGCTGGCGGCGACGGCCGCGGCGGGGGTGATGACGGTCGCGGGCACGGTCAAGTGGCCCCAGGGCCTGTGGGTGCAGCACGACGGCTACGAGTATCCGCTCGTCCTGGTCGCCGTGTCGGCGGCGCTGGCGCTGACCGGGCCGGGCGGCTGGTCCCTGGACCGGGTGCTGGGGCTGACGCCGTGGCCGGTGTGGCTGTCGGTCGCGGCGATCACGGTCGGACCGCTGAGCGGGCTGCTCACCCGGGCCGCGCTGCACCGCCCGCCGTACGTGACGGAAGGGGTCCGCCGTGCGCGCGCTGCTGACTGACGTCTACCGGACCGTGGTCCCGGCGCGGGACGATCCGCACGGGCCGCTGCCGCCGCTGATGCTGGTCCTGACCCTGGTCACCGGGCTGGTGGACGCGGTGAGTTACCTCGCCCTGGGCAAGGTGTTCGTGGCGAACATGACCGGCAACGTGGTCTTCCTGGGCTTCGCGCTGACCGGCGCCGACGGGCTGTCCGCGCCCGCTGCGGTGGTGTCCCTGGCGGCGTTCCTCACGGGGGCGCTGGCCGGGGGGCGGCTGGCGTCCCGGTTCGCCGCCGACCGGGGGCGGATGCTGGCGGCTGCGACGGCCGCGCAGGCGGTGCTGGTCGCGGTCGCGGTGGCCGCCGCCGCGGTCACCGGCGGCGAGGTGACGACGGCGGTCCGCTACACCCTGATCGTGTTCCTCGGGGTGGCGATGGGCACGCAGAACGCGGTCGCCCGGCGCCTCGGTGTCCCCGACCTCACCACGACCGTGCTGACCCTGACCCTGACGGGCCTGGCCGCGGACTCGACCCCGGCGGGCGGCAAGGCGCCCCGGCCCGGACGCCGGGTGCTGTCCGTCCTGGTCATGTTCCTCGGCGCGCTGATCGGCGCCGTGCTGATCGCGTACGACCGGTTCGTCCTGCTGCTGGCGCTCGTGCTGGCGCTCGTCGCCGTGACGTCGGTCGCCGCGCACCGGCTGGCGGCGTCCGGCGCGGACTGGACCCGGCCACCGTCCTGACCTGACACGGCACCACCGACGGGCGGGCGGTCGGCTGGCCGACGAGTCCGGGTCGCCCGCCCGAGTCCACGCGCGGCGCGGGCGGGCCGCCGGGTCGTCGAGCCCGGTCCGCCCCGCCCCGGACCGCGCGCCGCGCGGCCCGACACGCCCCCCTGACACACCGTCCGCCACCAGGGTGAACGCGCCCCGGAAGCCCGGCCCGACGACCCCCCGCCCCTCCGACACCCCACTTAATCCAACGTATTGACAAACCGTGACGCCGATTCATACCGTCCGAAGGCACCGCCACCCCGCAGGCGTCCGGACCGACGTGCCCGAGGTGAGCGCTCCGACCGGGAGGGGACTGCTGTGGGCGAGTCGTTGAGGGTCGGCATCGTGGGCGCGGGCAAGATCAGCGGCGCCTATCTCAGCACGCTGGAGAGGCTGGACTCCGTGCGGATCACCGCCGTCACCGATCTCGACCCCGACCGGGCGCGGGCGTGCGCCGCGCGGGCCGGTGACGCGGTGGCCGTCGCGCCGACCGTCGCCGCACTGGTCGCGCGCGACGACGTGGACGCCGTGCTCAATCTGACCGTCCCGGCCGCGCACGCGGACGTGGCGCTGGCGGCGCTGGCCGCCGGGAAGCATGTGTACGGGGAGAAGCCCCTGGCGGCGGACCGCGAGGAGGCGGGCGCGGTGCTCGCGGCGGCCCGCGCTGCCGGGCTGCGGGTCGCCTGCGCGCCCGACACCGTACTCGGCACCGGGACGCAGACCGCCCGCAAGGCCGTCGACGACGGGCTGATCGGCACTCCCGTGGCGGCCACCGCGTTCATGACGACCGCCGGACACGAGGCATGGCATCCGGACCCGGAGTTCTACTACCGGCCGGGCGGTGGCCCGCTGCTCGACATGGGCCCCTACTACCTCTCCGCGCTGGTGCAGTTGCTCGGCCCGGTGGTCAAGGTGACCGGTGCCTCCTCCCGGCCGCGCGCCGAGCGGACCATCGGCGGCGGACCGCGCGCCGGGCACACCTTCCCGGTGGCGGTGGACACCCATGTCACCGGCGTCCTGGAGCACACCGGCGGCGCCCTGACCACCCTGGTCATGAGCTTCGACATACGGGCGGCACGGCTGCCCCGGATCGAGGTGCACGGCACCGGCGCCTCGCTGTCCGTGCCGGACCCCAACGGGTTCGACGGTCCCGTCGAGATCCACCGGGGCGACGGCTGGCAGCCGCTGCCGGTGTCCGCCGGGCACCGGGGCGCGGGGCGCGGCACCGGGCTCGCCGATCTGGCGGCGGCGCTGGCGGCCGGGCGCCCGCACCGGGCCTCCGCCGAACTCGCCGCGCACGTCCTGGACGTGATGCTCACGCTGCTGGACGCGGCGGAGGAGGGGCGCGCGCTGCCGGTGACCAGTACCTGCGAACGGCCCGCTCCGGTGCGGTGACCCCGCCCCCGTACCGCTTAGCCCCGCTCCCCCGCACCGGCGAAGGACCCACATGACCGCAGGAGCAGCCGACCAGCCCGCACGCCCCAGGACCGTCTGTGTCATGGACCCGGACGTCGTGGATCTCGTCCTGCCGCCCGACCTGTTCGCCCGGCTCGCGCGGCTCACCGAGGTCGTCACGGTCGCGCCCTGGTCGGGCACCGACTATCCGGACGCCCTGGCCGGGGCGGAGATCCTGTTCACCGGCTGGGGCTGTCCGCCGCTGACCGCCGGGGTGCTGGCGCGGGCGCCCCGACTGCGGGCCGTGCTGCACGCGGCGGGCAGTGTGAAGGCGCTGGTCGGTGACGCGGTGTGGGAGCGCGGTATCACCGTCTCCTCGGCCGCCGACGCCAACGCGGCTCCGGTCGTCGCCTACACCCTCGCCCTGATCACGCTGGCCGCCCGCCGGGCGCTGTCGTCCGCCGCCGGGCGCGGGGCCGACTGGCCGGACATGACCCGGCGGCGCGGCGCGGACGGGCTGACCGTGGGGGTCGTCGGGGCGTCCCGGATCGGGCGCGGGGTGCTGGAGGGGCTGCGCCGGGCCGACGCCGGGTACCGGGTGCTGGTCAGCGATCCGTATCTCGGTGCGGAGGACGCGCGGCGGTGGGGGGCCGAGCGGGTGGAGCTGGCCGAGCTGTGCCGCCGCTCGGCGGTCGTCACCCTGCACGCCCCGCTGCTGCCCGAGACCACGGGACTGCTGGACGCCGCGCTGCTGGCGTCGATCCCCGACGGCGGGGCGCTGGTCAACACCGCGCGCGGCGCCCTGGTCGACACCGACGCCCTCACCCGGGAGTGCGCGTCGGGCCGTCTGGAGGCGTATCTCGACGTGACCGATCCCGAGCCGCTGCCGCCCGGTCATCCGCTGTACTCCCTGCCCCAGGTGCTGGTCACCCCGCACATCGCCGGGGCGCAGGGCAGCGAGGTACGGCGCCTGGGTGCCTACGCGGTGGAGGAGACCGCCCGCTGGATCGCGGGCGAACCACTGCTCGGGGAGGTCACCCGCGACCAGTTGGAGCGCCTTGCCTGACGCCCAGGGCGCTGGCGCCCGGGAGCCTGACGCCCGCGACCGTGAGGGCCGGGACCGTGAGGGCCTTGATGCCCGGGGCCTCACGCCCAGAACCCTGACCGTGCAGGACCCTCGCCCCCAGGCCCCTGACACCCGGCGCCCGCGCCACCACCGGCCCACGCCCCCACCGACCCCCACCCCACACGCCGTCCCGGCACGACGAGTGAGAGAGCCCCCATGCCCCGTACCCCCGCCGAGGACCGCGCCCACTGGGAGCGGACCGCCGACCGGATGCTGCTCGCCGTACGTCCCTTCGCCACCGAGGGGAACTCCCTGATCCAGCTGCCCGGGACGCCGTCCTCCAGCGGTGTCCGCAGCGACGGTCTGGAGGGCTTCGCCCGGACGTTCCTGCTGGCCGCGTTCCGGCTGGCGGGCGCGGGCGGCGCCGATCCGCACGGGCTGGCCGAGTGGTACGCGGCCGGGCTCGCGGCGGGCACCGACCCGGCCCACCCCGGGCGCTGGCCGTCGTTCGCCGAGTGCGGTCAGGCCAAGGTGGAGGCCGCGTCCGTGGCGCTGGCCCTGCACGAGACCCGGCCCTGGATCTGGGACCGGCTCGACGGCCGGGTCCGGCAGCGCGTCCTCGACTGGCTGGCCCCGATGGTGGGCGACGCGATGCCCGGCAACAACTGGATCTGGTTCCAGGGCGTCACCGAGGCGTTCGCCCGTACGGCGGGCGGCCGGTGGGACCAGCGCGACCTGGACCGCACGATCGCCCTCACCGACGACTGGTACGCGGGCGACGGCTGGTACTCAGACGGGCTGACCGGCGGCCAGCGGCGCAACTTCGACCACTACAACGGCTGGGCGATGCACCTGTACCCGCTGTGGTTCTGCCGCATTCTCGGCGACACGGCCCCCGCCGGGCTCCTCGACCGCTACCGTGCCCGGCTCCGGCGGTTCCTCGCCGACCAGCGGCTGCTGACCGGCGCGAACGGCTCCCCGCTCGTCCAGGGCCGCTCGCTGACCTACCGGCACGCGGCCCTCGCTGCCCTGTGGACCGGCGCGCTGTTCGACGCCACGCCGCTCGCCCCCGGCGAGACCCGGGCGCTGGCCTCCCGGACGCTGGACCACTTCGCCCGCCACGGGGCGCCCGACGGGCGCGGGCTGCTGACCCTCGGCTGGCACCGGCCCTACCGGGGCGTGCTCCAGGTGTACTCGGGACCGGCGTCCCCGTACTGGGCGAGCAAGGGCTTCATCGGGCTCGTCCTGCCGCCCGGCCACCCGGTGTGGACCGAGCCGGAACTCCCGCTGCCGGTCGAACGGGCCGACTACGGGCGGGCGCTGGCGGCTCCGGGCTGGCTGGTCTCCGGCACCTCGGCCGACGGGATCGTCCGGGTCGTCCAGCACGGCGGCGACCACACCGACCCGGCCCGGCCGCACACCGACGACCCCTGCTACGCGCGGTTCGCGTACTCGACGCACACCGCGCCCGAGACACCGGGCGACCCCACCGCCGGGAGGGGCGCCTGCGCGGGGGCGGACCCGCTGGACAACGCGGTGGTGCTGCTGGACGCCGACGGCCGCGCCTCGCACCGGCGCCCGGCGACCCGGCTGTCCTTCGGCGACACCACGGCGGTGTCCCGCAGCCGCGCCCACTGGCCCGCCGACGCCACCTGGGACCCCTTCGGCGGCCCCGACACCCGGTACACGCCGGGCCCCTGGATCACCGTCGGGTCGGCGCTGCGGGGCGCGGTCGAGGTCCGCGCGGTCCGGGTCGACCCGGCACCGGACACCCCGGACGGGCCGGGACACGTGCTGCGGATCGGCGGCTGGGCGCTGGCCACGGACACCGGGGACCCGGAGGGGGCGGGCCGGGTGGACGCGGCCACCGCCCAAGTCGACGGCGGGACCGGGCTCGTGTCCTCGGTGACCGGCGTACACGGACTCCCGCACGCCGCCGTCGTGCCCGGGGTCGACAGCAACGCCCTGGGGGCCCGGTCGGCGACCCCCGTGGTCCTCAGTGACGGGCCCGTGGTCCACGGGACGCTGTATGTCGCGCTCGTCCAGCTCACCGACGCGGGCCCCGTCGCCCTGCCCGAGGTCGCCGCCCGCGCCGACGGCTCCGACCTGTGCGCCGAGGTGACCTGGCCGGACGGGGCGCGGGACACCGTACGGCTGCCCGCGCCCGATCCGTCGTACGCGCCCGGGAAGGACGTGCCCCGTGCATGACGACCGCCGGATCGTCGAGGACCGGGTGCGCGCGCTGCTGGACCGGGTGATCCTTCCCGCCCTGTACCGCGATCCGCGGCCCCTGTGTGTGGACGGCGAGCCGGTGCCGGTCGCGCGGGCACTGGCCGCCGAGTACGGGCCGTTCGCCGTCGGCGCGACCTGATCGAGCAGCGCGGGGTGTGGCTGCCCGACTCCTTCGGCTACACGGCCGCGGATCCGCAGTTGGCGCGGCTGGCGGGCGCCGAGTGGTTCCTCACCCAGAAGCTGTCCTGGAACGAGACCAACCGGCTGCCGCACCACACCTTCGGCTGGGAGGGCATCGACGGCACGCGGATCTTCACCCACTTCCCGCCCGTCGACACCTACAACACGGCGCTGACCGCCGCCGATGCCGACCCGCTCCATGCTGGAGAGGGCCCGGCGGCTGCGGGACCTGGAAGGGGCGCCGAAGGTGGTCGTGCGGACGCCGGACGCGTTCTTCGCGGCGGCCCGCGCCGAGCGCGAGCGGCCGCCGGTGTGTGTCGCGCCGTCCCGCGCACGGAGCGGCCTGCCGTCGTACGTCGCGTGCGTCGCGTGCGTGTTCCCGGTACCCGCGCCGTGGATACGATTCCCGTCCCTGCCAGCCGGAGGCCCCGTTGACCAGCGAACCGCCCCGCACCGGACCCGTCCGGCGCGGTACCAATCTGCCGCGCATGGGCGACTTCAACGAGTCGGTCGTGCTCGACGCGATACGGCGCCATCCCACGGGTCTGAGCCGGGTGGAGCTGGCCGGGGCGACCGGGCTGTCCGCGCAGACCGTCTCCAACATCACCCGGCGGCTGCTGGACCAGGGCGTGGCCCGGGAGTCCGGCAAGCACAACACCGGCACGGGCAAGCCGCGCACGCTGCTGGAGATCGTCCCGGCGGCCCGCTACGCCGTGGGCGTCCATCTGGACCCGGCCGTCATCACCTGTGTCCTGGTCGATCTGCTGGGCACGGTGGTGGCCCGGCGCAGCAGCCGCACCCCGGACGGCGCGGACACCGACGGCACGGTCGCCGGGATGGCGGCGTCGGTGGCCGCGCTGGTGGCGGAGGCGGGCGTCGACGGGGAGCGGGTCCTCGGTCTGGGGATCGCCGCGCCGGGGCCGATCGACGCGGCGGCCGGGTGGGTGGTGGACCCGCCGGAACTGCGCGGCTGGGGGCGCTATCCGCTGCGCGACCGGCTCAGCGAGGCGACCGGTTTCCCGGCGCTGCTCGACAAGGACGTCATCGCGGCCGTGGTCGCCGAGCGCTGGGCGGGCGCCGCCCGCGACAGCCGTGATCTGCTCTTCTTCTATCTCGGCACGGGTTCCGGGATGGGGATCGTGGTCGAGGACACCGTGCTGCGCGGGGTGTCCGGCAACGCCGGTGAGGTGGGCGGGCTCGGCGCGGCCTGCTCGATCCGCACCCTGGTCGACGAGGCCGTCACGCTGGGCGTCCTCGGCGGTGACCCGGTCGTGCGGGACCCGGCGGACGCCCAGCGGGGGCTGCGGCGGCTGGCGGCACTGGCCACGGCGGGGGACGCGCGGGCGGACGGCATCATCGAGCGGCTCGCGCTGCGGGTGGGCCGGGGGGTCAGCGCGGCGGCGGCCCTGCTCGACGTCGACACGATCGTGTTCGGCGGACCGGCGTGGCAGGTGCTCGGCGCGCGCATGTTCCCGCCGATCGCCGAACTGGTGGCCCGCTCCCCCTTCGTCAGGGCCACCCATCCGACGGTGGTCGCCTCCACCACGCTCGGCGAGAACGTCGCCGCGATCGGCGCGGCCTCCCTGGTCCTGGACCAGGTGCTGTCCGTCCAGCCGAGGTCGCTGCTGCTCACCTAGCGCGGGCGCCGCGTCCGCCCCCGCGCGCGGCGTCCCCCGTCGTCCCCGTCGTCGCCGTCGTCCGCCTCGTCTGCATCGTCCGCCTCGTCCCCGTCGTCGTAGAGCGGATCGGTGCCCACGTCGAGGGCCTCCAGGGCGTGTTCGGACAGTTGCGTGCGGTCCTTGGCGGCGGGCAGGGGCTGGCCGCCGGAGCGCAGTTCGCGCAGCCGGGACAGCATGTCCTGCATGGTGGCCATGGGCAGGGCCTGGACGAGCGCCGAGATGTCGCCACCGCCGATGTACTCGGGCACGTCGAACTTGGCGAACTCGCGCACGATCCGGATCATCGACACATTGTCCGGGCCCAGCAGGGCCACCTCCGCCTTGAGGTCGAGGGCGACCCGGCGGGACTCCTGGCGGGCCCGGTACTTGTCGATCAGGTCCTCCAGCCGGGCGTTCTCCAGGCTGACGCCGAGGCTTTCCCCGCGCATCTCCTCGTAGAACTTCTCCTTGAGGCGTTCCAGGAGGACCGGGTCGGTGGGGGTGAAGCGGCCGAGGGTGGTGCCCAACATGCCCATCTCCCACTTCTCCAGGGCGTGGGTGACCCGGTCGGTGAGTTCCTTGCGGATGTCCTGGTAGCTGGCGAGGAAGTCGAGGACCGAGGTGGTCATGGCGATCTCGGCGAAGTATCCGGCGACGGTCAGACCGAGCAGGTCGCGGACGAACCGGCGCATGGGGGCCCGGTCGTTGACCAGGCCGCCGAGGTCGGAGTTGCCGTCGTTGCCGAACTGGCTGACCAGCTTGGGGGCGATCCGGGGCGGGATCTGGAGGTTCTGCGAGAGGGTGACCGCCAGGTCGAAGCCCTGGACGTTGACGACGATCTGCCCGAGGTCGGCGTCGTAGTTGTCGGTCGCCGAGCCCTGTTTGTTCTGCCAGGTGAGGATCAGGACCCGGGTCGGGATGAGGGTGACCCTCACGAACCAGGGGTTGAGGGAGAACGTGGTGCCCTGTCCGAGGGTCTCCTCCTGGATGCCGCGCTGGCCGCCGCCCGCCAGGAAGTTCCAGGGGCGGCGGAAGCTGCTGTGGCCCGTCACCCGGGGGGCCACCGCGCCGGACTCGGCGTCCTGCTGCGGTTCGGCGCCGTCCAGGGTGACGACGACCCCGGTGTAGCCCTCGCTGATGGAGATGTCCCGCAGATGGGCGGCGGTCAGTCCCTCGTGGGAGCGGTTGACGTTGTGGACGGTGATGACCTCGAACAGCGCCGGGTTGATGGCGTACGTGGTGCCGCCGCCCAGGATGGCGAGCTGTTTGCCCTGTTCGCCGCCTCCGGCGAGGAACGCCTCGCCGTCCTGGAAGCTGTTGCACTCCACATGGCGGCCGAAGCGCTGGTCCGGCTGCCGGATCGCCCCGGCCTGGGCCTGCACCAGACCGATGGTGCCGGTCGGCACATGGGTGCGGGGGTGCAGACTGACCTCGAACAGCCGGGTGTTGAGGTAGTAGGAGTGGCCTCCGGCCAGGGTCGTCACCTGGATGCCGACCTCGCCGCCGCCGAGCAGGAAGGCCACGCCGTCCCGGAAGTTGTCGCACTCGACATGCCGGCCCACGGTCCGGCCACCGGCGACATCCCGCCCTTCGGTGGCCCTGACCAGGCCGACCATGTCGGCCGGGACATGGACCCGGGGCACGTACTCCACGCTGTACAGCAGGGGCGTGCGCCAGTGCATCTCGCCGGGGAGCAGGGTGGCGGCGTGGACGCCCTTCGCCGAGCCGGGGTTGATCTCCCGGAACCGGGGATCGGGGTGCGAGGGGCCGAACCGGCGGGTGACGATGCCGACATGGTCGGCGGGCACCAGCGCGCGCCCCTTCCAGCCGACCCATCCGGCGGCGGCCAGTAACAGCACGAGGACGATCAGGAACAGCGCCATGGGGCGGCCCTCCACTAGGAGAACGAGGACGATCGGGTGGAGCGTCATGCGGTGGGTCTCCACACCCGCAGCCGGGAGTGCACGGCCAGCACGGTGGAGCTCCAGCGGTCGTACCAGTCGTGGGTGTTCTCGTGCCCGGGGTCCCGCAGGGTGGGGAAGAAGCCGGGATGCCGGGCGGGGGACTCCAGGATGTCCGGAACGTCCGGGACCCCGGGAATGCCCGGGACGGTGTCCGGGACCGAGCGTCGTACGAAGTCGCGGTAGAGGCGGGGGCTGGGCTGCTCCGGTGTGTCGCGCCAGCCCAGGGCCGCCGCCAGGTCGGGGAAGCGCGGGCCGCGCCGGGCCCCGCCGGGGACGCGGGTGACCTGGCTGCCGAAGCCCTGGAGCCCGTCGGTGGCGGCGGCCCACAGTGCGTCGACCCCGGCCAGCAGGTCGAGGGGGACCTCGGCGGCCTGGCGTTCGCGCAGCCAGCCCTCGGCGAGCCGCCCGGCCGACTCCAGGACGATCCGCGTGGTCAGCAGATCGGCGTGGGCGTACTCCTGGCCCGCGAGGTGGACGCGCAGTTGCTCCAGCGCGGCGGGGCGGGTGAGCGCGACCACGGGGACGCGGGCCGGGCCGGGCCGGGTGTGCGGCGCCGGGTCGGGGAGCCGGACGGGGCGGTCGTGCCGTACGTCGTCGTGCAGTTGGCGCAGCAGGTCGAGGCGGGCCGGGTCGGGCAGGGAGCCGTCCCGGGCGTCGAGGTGCCAGGTGGCGGCGAGATGGAAGTTGACCTCGCCCCGGAGCAGCACCGGGACGAAGGGGCGGCCATGCACCTGCCCCTCCAGGATCATGCGGGTCACGTCGTCGGAGTCCTGGGAGTGCGGGGTCATCACGACGACGACGGCCACGGCGTAGCGCAGTTGCTGCCGGATGGTCCAGAAGTGGCCGTCGCCGGGCCGTAGATCGTCCGTGGACCACACCGGCAGTCCGGCGGCGCGCAGATGGGCGGCGAGGCGGCGGCCGTACCCGGCGTCCTCGGGGGCGTGGCAGACGACGAAGGCGGGCTGTCTCGGGGGCGTGACGGGGCGGGGCGGGCTGAGGTGGGTGGCGCGCAGGTTGTCCGGGGAGGGCGGGGCGTCCGCGGGGCGGGGGCGGCCGGCGATGACGTCGGCGAGTTCGGCGGCCATGGCGGTGAACTCATGGCCGGTGGCGTCGCTGAAGTCGCGCCAGGTCCGGTGGGCGGCGAACGGGGGGTGGGGCACATGGCCGAGCAGGACGGGGATGAAGCGCAGCCCGCGTGCGGCGGCCTCGGTGGCGAGGACGGCGTACTCGTCCATGGCGCGGGCGTCCCGCATGGACGCGGGGCTGATCACGGCGATGCCGTGGGCGGCGGCGCGCAGGGCCCGTTCCTGCTGGTGGAGGACGACATCGCCGGGCTCGATGCTCCACTGGTCGTGGAACGGGGACAGTCCGTGCCCGGCGAGCTGTTCGGCCAGCAGCCGGGCCCAGTCGGCGTCGTCGGCCGCGTAGGACAGGAACACGTTCAACCGCTGGGACCTCCTTGGCCGGTCGCCGGGGCCGGTGCTCGCACGGCAGGGCCGAGCCGTCCGCCGGGGACCAACCAAGGTAAGGGCGGAGCGTTCTGTTCCGCACCGCTTTCGCACGACGGCGCGGCGCGGGGCGGGCGCGGGGGCGGCGGGGGCACCCGCGCTGGTCGCACGCGTGGGCCCGAGGGGACCGCGGAGCCGTCAGGCGGCGGGTCCGCGGACGATCCGGACCAGTCGGGCGACCTCGGTGTCGTAGTGGGCGGAACCGGGCTCCCGCAGATCGACCGGGCGGCGGATGGCGGCGAACGCGGGGAGCGTGACGTCGTCCACCGGTGCCGGGACGAAACGCAGCCCGCCCTCGTGCGCGCGGGTGAGGAGCACGGCGTACTCGTCGGTGATCCGGGGGTCGTCCATCGTGCCGCGGCCGAACAGGAGGACGCCCAGCGTGGCGCCCGAAAGGGCGCGTTCGGCCTCCAGCAGCGGGACCAGTCCGGGGGCGACCCACCGCACCAGGAACACCGAGGCGCCGGACTCCCGCAGCCGCCCCGCGAGCCGCTCGGCGGCGTCGCTCTCGGCGCTCCCGTAGGAGACGAAGACGTCGTAAGGGGCCGGGTCGGCGGGCGGGGCGGCGGGTACGGGGGTGGGGGCGGGGTCCGGCGTGGGGGCGGGGGCGCGGGCCTCGCGGCGCCGGATCAGGTGGCGTACGCCGAGGTAGCCGAAGTAGGTGGACGCCACCGTGGCGGCGAGTCCCACGGCCGTGATCACATCGCCGACGATCCCGTCCACCGGGCCCCCCGTGTCCGTGTCCCGGTCCCTGGCGCCGGGCATGGAGGGGAGTCTAGGGCCGGCCGGTCGCCGTGCCACCGGGACGCGGGATCTGGTGCGGGTGCGGAGTCCGGTGCGGGGGCGGGGACGGGGTCCGGCGCCGGGGCGGGTACGGGATCCGGTGCGGGTACGGGGGCGGGGTCCGGTGTTCCCCGATGTCAGCTATGCGGCTTTCGCGGGGCACGGGTTTGTCAGTCGCCGTTCAATCATGGTCCACTCTGTCGTTGTTGCGAAGTCATGGCGAAGCCATGCGTCGCGGAGGGCCGGAGGCCGGTTCGCCCGTCCGGCTCCAGGGGCGGTCTCGGCGCCGTCCGGTCACACAGCTCATGAACGCCTCATGAACGCCTCATGATCAAGGAGATCCGCACGGTGCCCGTCCGCCGCCTCACGCCTCCCGCGCGGCCCGCGTCCGCCGCCGTCCCGCCCCAGACCGAGCCCCGGGACGGGGGTCCCGGCAAGCACGCCCGGACGACCGCCGCGCAGGCGCCCGGCGCGGGGCTGCGGCTCGACATCCAGGGGCTGCGGGCCGTGGCGGTCACGCTGGTGGTGCTCGGCCACTCGGGCGTGTCCTCCATGGCGGGCGGCTACGTCGGCGTGGACGTCTTCTTCGTGATCTCCGGCTTCCTGATCACCTCGCTGATGCTGCGGGAGTGGAGCCGCGACGGCCGGATCTCGCTGGGCCGGTTCTACGCCCGCCGGGCGCTGCGTCTGCTGCCCGCCTCCACGCTGGTCGTGCTGGCCACGCTCGCGGGCTCCTGGCTGTTCCTCGGGCCGCTGCGCTTCGCGGACTACGCCAAGGACGCCATCGCCTCCGCCTGGTACGTCGTCAACTTCCGGCTCGCCGACGCCGGGACCGACTACTTCAACACCGATGTGCCGCCCTCCCCGTTCCAGCACTTCTGGTCGCTGGCGGTGGAGGAGCAGTTCTATCTGATCTGGCCGATCGTGCTGATCGTCGCCCTGAAGCTGTTCCGGCGCCGGGCGCTGCTCGCGGTGCCGCTGCTCGCGCTGGCCGCCGGATCGTTCGCGCTGAGCCTGCACCTGACCGAGACGTCCCCGTCCTGGGCCTACTTCGGGTCGCAGGGCCGGATCTGGGAGCTGGCGGTGGGTGCCCTGCTGGCCCTCGCCGCGCACCGCCTCGACGACATCCCGCGCCCGGTCGCCGCCGTCCTCAGCTGGGCCGGTCTGGCCGCCATCGGCTATGCGGCGGTCTCCTTCGACGAGAGCACGCCCTTCCCCGGCTATCACGCGGTGATCCCGGTCTTCGGTGCCGCCGCCGTCCTCGCGGGCGGTGCCGCCGCCGGGCGCTACGGCGCGGGCGCGGTCCTGTCGCTGCGGCCCGCCGTCTGGATCGGCGGGATCTCCTACGCCTGGTACCTGTGGCACTGGCCGCTGATCGTCATCGTCCCGGCCGCCGCCGGGTTCGGGGCGCACGACGGGCCGCTGCGGCTGATCGCCGCGCTGGCCGGCATCGTGCTCGCCTGGGGGACGCTGCACCTGGTCGAGGACCCGATGCGGTTCCACCGCGCGTTCAAGGCGCACGCCGCCCGCGGGCTGGCGCTCGGTCTCGGACTGTCCGCGGTCGCCGCCGTGACCGCCGTGTTCACCCTCCAGTTCCCGCCCGCGCTGGAGGAGGGCGGCGCGCGGCAGAACACCGCGGCGACCCTCGCCGCCGCCTCCGACCCCCGCGCCGCGCTCACCGAACTGCTGGAGCAGCCGGTGGAGAAGCTGCCCGCCAACCTCGAACCGAGCCTGCGCGACACCGCGTACAAGCGGTCCATCGTGTACACCGACGGCTGCGCCCTCACCATGTCCGGCACGGTCCAGACCGAACCCTGTCTGTACGGCGACAAGACCGCCGAGCGCACGGTGGTGCTCTTCGGCGACTCGCACGTCGCCCAGTGGTTCCCGGCGCTCGACGCCATCGCCAAGGAGCACGACTGGCGGCTCTACTCGTTCACCAAGAACGCCTGCAAGGTCTCCCAGCTCACCATCGAGTGGCAGGGCGGCCCGTACTCCACCTGCGACGACTGGCGTGATGTGACGATCGAGAAGATCCAGAAGCTGAAGCCGGAACTCGTCATCACCTCCAGCTCCAACTCGGCGAAGCTGTACGGCGGGGGCGACCTCGGCGACGCCTGGGGCAAGGGCCAGGCCGAGACGTACCGGATGCTCCAGCGGGACGGCACCCAGGTGCTCACCCTGCTGGACAACCCCTGGCCGAAGAACAACACCGTGGACTGTGTCGCCGCCAGCCCCGACGACCTGGCGTCCTGCGCCCGGGACCGCTCGGAGGCCGACCCCAAGCCCGAGGTGACCGAGGCGATCCGCGAGGCCGCCGCCGCGGAGGACGTCACCGTCATCGACCCCTACGAATGGGTCTGCGCCCCGTCCGGCACCTGCCCGGTGGTGGTCGGCAACACCCTGGTCTACCGAGACTACGGACACCTCGCGGACGGCTACATCAAGGCACTCACCCCGGTGGTCGAGGACGAACTGCTCCGCCTGTTCGGCCCGAACCTGACCGAGCGCCCGGGGAACTGACCCGTCCCGGGCAACACCGGGGTCGCTCCGCGCCGCCGGGGGTCCGGCGGCGGCCGGCGTCCCGCCGTCCGGGGTCCGGCTGACGCGACCCGGGTCCGCCACCCGGGTCCGTCGGAGGCGGGGGCCGCTGCTCCCAGGGTCCAGCGAGGGCCAGTGGGTCCGCCGTCCGGGGCCGTCGAACGCCGGGTGCGTGTCGTCCGAGGGCCCGCGAGAGCCAGGGGCCCGCCCTCCGCCGGGGGCTGGTGGGATCAGACCGTGTGGACGGTCGTCCCCGCGGCTTCGAGTGCGGTCACCTCATCGGCCGCCGCCGAGCCGTCGGTGACCAGGGTGTGCACCACACTGGAGGGCCCGACCCAGACGTGCGCGGTCCGGCCGAGCTTGCTGCCGTCGGTGGCGACGACGGTCCGGCGCGACCCGGCGATCCCCGCCTTCTTCACCGCCGCGTCGTCGAGTGACCGGCTCTCCCGCAGACGTCACCGGCGACCTGCATCCCCCTCACCCCTCCTCCCTGATCGGTGTCTCCATCACGCCGAGGCCCGTGATCTCCAGGCGGACGCTGTCGCCGGGGCGGAGATAGGCGGGCGGGTCCTGGCTCGCGCCGACGCCCGCGGGGGTGCCGGTGAGGATCACGTCGCCGGGGCGCAGGGTCAGACAGTCGCTGACGGACGCCACGATGTCCGCGACGGAGAACACCATGTCGGCGCCGCTGCCGTCCTGCCTCGGGACGCCGTTCACCCAGGTCCGCAGGCGCAGCGCCTGGGGGTCGGGCACCTCGTCGGTGGTCAGCAGCCAGGGACCGGTGGGGCAGAAGCCGTCGTAGCCCTTGCCTCGGACGATCTGGAGGAACGCGGGGCTCCGGGCCACGTCGCGGAGCATCACATCGCGGGCCGAGACATCGTTGGCGATCATGTATCCGGCGACATGGCCGAGCGCCTCGGAGGGTTTGATGCGGCGCCCGCCCCGGCCGATGACGGCGGCGATCTCGCACTCGTAGTCGAGCTGCGCGGACTCCCGGGGGCGGGGCACGGGATCGTGCGGTCCGCCGAGCGCGGTGCCGGGCTTGATGAACAGGACGGGTTCGGCGGGCGGTTCGCCCGCGAGGCCGTCGATCTCCTTGACGTGCGCCCGGTAGTTGGCGCCGACGGCCACGATCGTGCCGGGCCGGGTGACCGGCGGGCCGAGCCGGACGTCCGCCAGGGGCACGGCGGCGGGGTCCGGGGCGGCGAGCAGGGCCCCGATCCGGTCGCGGAGCCCGGCCAGGTCCGCCAGTACGTCGTTCATGTCGGCCCGCGCGTGCGGCGAGCCGCCGGTGAGCAGCGGGCCCAGCGGGCTGATCCGTCCGTCGTCGCGCAGCACTCCGGGCTGTTCGGCCCCGCTGTCGCCATAGCTGACCAGTCTCACAGCGCGTCACCTCGTGAAGGTGTGGGGCGGCGGGTCACGGTGCCGGCCGGCCGAGGAGGGTGTCGAGGACATCGCCGATGTCCTCGTGGGCCGGGTCACCGGGCGCGGCGGTGGTGCGCCAGGCGACATGGCCGTCGGGCCGGACGAGACAGGCGCCGCGGTCGGCGACTCCCGCGTTCTTCGCCCAGTCGCCCGCGATGTCGTACAGGTCGGCGTCGTCGGCCGGGGCGACCCGGAAGGCGTGCAGGGGCAGGCCCCGTTCCCTGGCGGCCGTGCGGGCGGCGGTGACCCAGGCGGCGCCGTCCTGACCGGCGAACAGGGTGAGCCGGCCCTCGACGAGATCCAGCGTGGACAGTTCCGTCCCGTCGCGCCGCAGCACATGGTGCGGCACCCGGCGGCCCGGTGAGCCGGACGGCTCGAACCGCGGGTCCGGTGCCAGGGCGGTGGCGGTGCCGTCCGGGACGATCGCGGACGAGGCGTAGGCGAAGCCGATCTCCTGGCCGAGCGCGTCGAACTGCGCTGCCTGCATACCGATGCCCGTGCGGATCTGCTCGCGCAGCGGGCGGGGGCCGGTGGACTCGCCCTCGGCCTCCAGACGGGCCGCGAAGCCATGCACGTCGGGCGTGAACCCGGTGGCCGCCATCAGGTCCATGTTCCGCCAGGACTGGGCCGCGTTGAACTCGGCGACGGGCCGCCGCTCCGCCTCGTAGGTGTCCAGGAGCGCGGGTCCCGCCCAGCCGCTGTGCACGGCGTGCAGCTTCCACGCCAGGTTGTGTCCGTCCTGGATGCTGGAGTTCAGTCCGAAGCCGCCGGTGGGCGGGAAGCGGTGGGCCGCGTCCCCGACGAGGAACACATCGCCCGTGCGCCAGACCTCGGCCACCTTGGCGTCCATCCGCCAGGGCCGGGCGCCTTCGATCTCCACATCCAGGTCCGGCACGCCGATCGCGTCCCGGATGACCTGGACACAGCTGTCGGGGTCCGATGGATCGACGGGGGTGGCGCCGCCCGCCAGCACCCCGAAGTACCACTGGTACCGGCCGTCCCGGGCGGCCAGGGTGCCGCTCGCCCGGCTGTTGAGGACCCAGTGGAGGACGGCGGGGTGGTCGCCGACGTAGGGCCGCAGATCGGCCCGGAAGTCGATGTTGACGAAGTCCGCCCGCGCGTCGGGCCCGGCGAGTCCGACCCCGAGCGCGGTCCGGGTGGGGCTGCCCGCGCCGTCGGCGGCCACCACGTACCGGGCGCGGACGCGGGTCACGGCGCCGGTGAGCCGGTTCTCCAGCACCGCGACCGCGCCTTCGGCCTCCGGTTCCAGCGAGGTCACCTCGGTGGCGAGCCGGACATCGACGTGCGGGCTGGTCCGCAGGTGCCGCAGCAGAACCGGTTCGACCCGGTCCTGCGGGCAGAACAGCACCTCCATGGGGGTGGCGGCGCGCCGCACGGGGCCGTCCTCCAGTTCGGCCATGCTCACCCCGCCGAACCGCTCGCCCGCGATCGAGTGCACCCAGGTGAACTCACCGCCGTCGCGGACCGGGAAGCCGCCCCGGGCGACCTCCTGGTCGATGCCCCAGGCCCGGAACAGCTCCATGGTGCGGATGCGTACGCCGGTGGCGCGCGGCAGGACGCCCACCGCCGCCCGGCGTTCGGCCAGCAGACAGGGGGTGCCCAGCCGGCCGAGGACGAGCGCGGTCGCCATGCCCGCCGGGCCCGCCCCGATGACGAGGACCGGTAGGTCGAGGTCCACCGCTGTCCCGCTCATCACTCAGCTCTTCCGGGTGGTCAGCGACGCGAAGGACTCCCCGGCCCGCAGCCGGGTGAGCAGATCCTCCGGGTCGACGTCCTCACCTCGCGGATTCGCCTGGTAGACGGGGCCTTTGATGAAGGCGTCGGTCTCCTCGTTGGTGGCGAAGACATCGATCTGGAGTTCGATGTGGTTGCCGTCGGGGTCGGCGTAGTAGAGGGAGATCGTGGGGCCGTGGTTGACCGACCACACGGGCAGGACGTCGGCCGCCTTCAGCCGCACATAGTTTTCCAGGAGGTCGCCGAGCGTGTCGTAGGTGAAGGAGAAGTGCTGGAGGCCGACGACGGGCCGGTCGCGCTCCCCGTAGTGGTCGAGGGAGAGCAGCCCCACGCGGTGGTGCTCGTCGTCATAGGCAAGGAAGGCGAGCTTGCCGTTGTCGTACACCGGGTGGGCGCCGAGGACCTCGCAGTACCAGTCCCGCATCTTCTCCAGGCGGTTGGTCTGCAGAACGACATGGGACAGCTTGCTGGGATTCGCCACGACATGCTCCTTTGCATCGAGGTGGGCGAGTGCGCGCGGGGTCAGGAAAGGGTGCGGCCGGCGACCCGGAATCCGTCGACGGCCGCCGGAAGTCCGCAGTAGAGGGTGGCCTGGATCAGGAGTTCGCGGATTTCCTCCGGGGTCACCCCGTTCGCACGTGCGCCGTCGAGATGGAATTCGAGTTCATGGGACCGGCCGAGGGCCACCAGAAATGCCAGGGTGATGAGACTGCGGTCCCGCAGGGAAAGACCGTCGCGGGCCCAGATGTCCCCGTAGCAGTGGCGGGTGACGATGTCCTGGAGTTTCTCCGTGAATTCGGTGGCGGACCGGACCTGGTCCTCGGCGCCTTCCGGGCCGAACATCTTCCGCCGTAGGTCCAGACCGCGTGTGTGGAGTTCGTCCTCGATCATCGTGCGCCCTCCGGCGGTGTCTAGAGGATGGTGGTGACGCGGTCGTAGTCGAGCCGGGGCAGCCGGGGGAACCAGGCGTCGGGGCCCGGCTGCCCGAGGTTGGCGACCAGCACCGACTCATGGCGGCCGTCGGGGAAGAAGTCCTGGTCCACACCGGCCGCGTCGAAGCCCAGCATCGGTCCGACCGACAGGCCCACCGCCCGCGCGGCCAGTACGAAGTACCCGCTCTGCAGGGTCGCGTTGAACCGCGCGGACTCCCGGCGCACCGCCGGGTCGGCGAAGATCTTCCCGGCGTCGGGGGCGTGCGGGAACAGCTCCGGCATCAGGGTGTCGAAGTGCAGGTCGGCCGCCAGGATCACCGCGGCGGGGGCCGCCGCCGTCTTCTCCCGGTTCCGTCCGTCCATATGGGTCAGCAGCCGTTCCCGGGCCGTGTCCGAGCGGACCACGACCAGCCGCAGGGGCTGCTGGTTCATGGAGGTCGGGGCGTGGCGCAGCAGTTCGTACAGCGCTTCCAGCTGGGCGTCGGACACCGGCTCGTCGGTGAAGGCGTTGGGGGTGCGCGCCTCCCGGAACAGCAGATCCTGTCCCTTCGGGTCGAGGGTGACGGCGGTGCTGGGATCGGCGGATGCCTGGCTGGACACGGGTCCTCCGTGGGTAACATGTGATCATCGATGTGCGAAATCCGGCGGCCGGTCGCACGGTGGGACCGGCATACGCCCGGATCAGCCGACTCCGGCCGATTTCCGGTGTCGATCCGATGGGTTTTCCGGCCGGGCGTCGTACGTACCAGTGTGAAGGGTGCAGGGAAATGCCAGAAGACGGCACTTCAATGTCGGCAGCGAACATCGATGTGCGTACGCTCGGCACTCCGGACCAGATCAATACGTGGATGCGTGATGTCCTGGCGCGGGTCGAGGACAAATGGGGGGTGCTTATTCTCGGCATCCTGAGCAGCGGTCCGCTGCGGTACGCGGAACTCGGCCGGCAGTTGCCGGACACCTCGCAGCGGATGCTCACCCTGAGCCTGCGCCGGCTGGAGCGGGACGGTCTCGTCGTCCGCACGGTCTTTCCCAGCACCCCGCCCCAGGTGGAGTACGCGCTGTCCCCGGTCGGTCTGTCGCTGCACCTCCAGATGGCCCAGCTGATCGGCTGGGCGCTGGAGCACGAGGACTACATCCGCACCCACCGGCGCAGCTACGACGAGGCACGGCCGGGCGGAGGGAGCGGCGGCGGCTGACACCGCCCGCCCACCACCAACCGCCCCGTCCGCCCCCCGTAAGGCTTCCGCGTCAGTACGCCTTCCGGGCGATGTGCTCGGCCGCCATGATCGTGGTGACGTTGGTGGCCGTGCCGGGGACGTCCGGGAAGATCGAGGCGTCCACCACCCGCAGCCCGCTCACCCCGCGCACCGCGCCCAGCGCGTCCACGACCGCCCAGGGGTCGCCGTCACCGCCCATCGGCGCGGTGGAGGTGGGGTGCAGATAGGCCGTGAGCCGCTGCTTGACGGCGGCGGTGAGCGCGGTGTCGTCCTGGACGTCCGGACCGGGGGCGAGTTCGGAGTGGATCAGTTCGGCGAAGGGGGAGCGCCGGGCGAGTTCCCTGGTGCGGCGGACCGCCTCCACCATCCGGCGTTCGTCGCGGCCCTCGGCGAGGAAGCGGTAGTCGATCAGGGGGGCGTCCTTGGGGTCGCGGCTGCGCAGCCGGAACGTGCCGACCGAGTCCGGGCGGACGACGGAGACGGCCAGCACGATCGCCCCGCCGGTGGGGCTGTCGGCCGGGTCGAAGAGATGGGTCGCCGAGACATGGATGTCCAGTTCGCCGTCGCGCGCCTCGCTGGAGCCGGTCCACAGCAGCGCCCCGGAGACCGGGGTCATCGACCTGGCCTGCTCGGTGAGGGCGTAGACGTTGTAGTAGAAGGGCTGGTCCTGGAAGCGGCGGCCGACCGGGAGGTCCGCCACCACGGGGATGTCCAGTTCCCGCAGATCGGCGGCGGGGCCGACGCCGGAGCGCAGCAGGATCGCGGCGCTGCCGTAGGACCCGGCGGACAGGACGACCTCGGCGGCCCGGTGGACGGTGCCGTCGACGGTGACCACTCCGGTGGCGGTGGTGCTGTCGAAGAGCACCTGGTCGACCTCGGTGTCCCCGGCGATCACCAGATGGGGCCGGGCGCGCACGGCGTCGGTGAGATAGGCGAGGGCGGTGTTGACCCGGACGCCGTCGACCACGTTGACCGGGTAGCCGCCGACGCCCCGCTGCCCGGCTCCGTTGAAGTCGTCGTTGCGGGGGTGTCCGAGTCCTTCGGCCGCGTCGATGAACGCCTTGAGCGAGGGGGTCAGCTCCGCGTAGCCGCGCTGCCGGATCGGGAAGGGCCCGGTGCGGCCGTGGTGGGCGTCGGCGCCGGTGGGGGTGTTCTCCAGCCGCCGGTACGACTCCAGTACCTCGGGGTGGGTCCAGCCGGTCAGTTGGTGCCGGGTGCTCCAGCGGGCGAAGTCGGCGGCCGGGGCGCGCAGGGCGACGGCCGCGTTGACGGCGGAGCTGCCGCCGAGTGCCTTGCCGCGGGGGGCTGGCTGGTCCTGGTCGACCAGTCCGGTGCGGGCGGTGTAGCCCCAGTCGTGATCGGCGTCGCCCGCGACCCGCGCCGGGTCGGTGAGGACGTCCGGGTAGGCGGTGGGGGCGTAGGCCCGGCCGGCTTCGAGGAGCAGGACCCGGCGGGCCGGGTCGGCGCTGAGCCGGTGGGCGAGCACGGCCCCGGCGGAGCCGCCGCCGACGACGATCACATCGAACACATCGAAGGGTGTCCCGGTGGCGAAGGGGCGCCGGGGGTTCGGGTTGCCGCTCATGTCTCTCACACTCTCTGTCACGGGTTTCGGGGGTGGCGGTCGGGTCTGGTGTCGCCGCCGTCCCGGCCTCTACTTGATTGAACTGTGAACTACTTCGTCGTGGGCGTCCCCGGCACGCACCGCTCTGCCTAGGTCTGCCAGTGCCCCCTTCGCCGCCCCGCCCCGCCGCCGTATCGGCGACCATGGGGGGATGGACACCCCGATGCACTCCCCGAGGCACGTGCCGACGGACTCGCCGACGGACTCGCCGATGGACTCCGGCGCGGAGCTGCGCGACTTCCTGCGGGCGAGCCGGGCCCGGCTGCGGCCGGAGGACGTCGGCCTCGCCCCGCCCCGGTACGCGGGGGCCAGCTCCGCCCGGCGGGTGCCGGGACTGCGCCGCGAGGAGGTGGCCCAGCTCGCCGGGGTGAGCGTGGACTACTACGCGCGGCTGGAACAGGGCCGCACCCGCCAGGTGTCGGAGGCGGTGCTGAACGCCGTCGCGGACACCCTGCGAATGAGCCCGGCCGAGCGGGAGTACTTCTTCTCCCTGGTCACCCGGCGGACCAGATGCGCCGCCCGGAGCGCCGAGCGGCCCGAGCGGCAGCGGGTACGGCCGGTGATCCACCGGATGCTGGCGCAGTTCGGCTCGCCCGCCCATGTGCTCGGCCGGGGACTGACCGTGCTGGCCGCGAACCCGCTGGCCCGCGCCCTGTTCGTCGACCCGGCCCGGGTACCGGTGCGGGACCGCAATCTCGCCAAGTGGTTCTATCTCGACCCCCGGGCACGGCGGGTGCACGTCGACTGGGAGCGGCACGCGCTCGACTACGCGGCCGTGCTGCGCGCCGACACCGGCGGCCACCCCGAGGACCCGGCGCTCAACGAGCTGATCGGGGAACTGGCCGTCAAGAGCGCCGACTTCCGCGCCATCTGGTCCGCGCACCAGGTCTCGGCCTGTCTCAGCGGCCATATGCGGCTGCGCCACGAGGACGTGGGCCGGATCGACCTGGACTACGAGGCGCTCGACCTCCACGGCGGCCAGGACCTCAAGCTCGTCGTCTACACCGCCGCCGAGGGCTCCGCGTCCGCCGACGCCCTCGCGCTGCTGGCGAGCTGGACGGCGGAGCCGGGGCGGACTCCGGCCGGGGACGCGGAGCGCGCGGCGCCCTGACTCCGCGCGCCCCGGCGCCCGGACACGGCGGGCTCAGCCGGCGGCAGCGGATGTGATCAGGGCGAGCGTACGGTCGGCGTATCCGCTGATGGCGGACTCCCCGAAGCCGAACACACCGCTGCGGCAGAGGTCTTCCAGCGGGTCGACGAAGCGGGCCGGAAGCGCCGCGAAGCCCTGGTGGGCGCCCGCCCAGGAGCCCGCGGTCGCGCCGATCGAGTCGGTGTCAAGACCGGCCTGGACGGCGAGCCCCACCGTGGTGGTGAAGTCGCCGCCGCCCCAGAGGATCGCGGCGGCCAGCGCACCGGCGTTGTTGATGGTGTGTACGAAACTCATGTCGGGCCAGCGCGCGTCGAGCCGGTCCATGGCCTGCTCCCAGCTCAGACCGGCCCGGTGGTCGGCCAGGACGGTATGGAGTTCGGCGGCGAGGCGGGAGCGGGCGGGCAGGTGCTCCAGCGAGGTCAGCAGCGACTCCTCGGCGGTGGCCGCGGTGAACGCGGAGGCGATCAGGGCCGCCGCCCACATCTCGCCGTACACCCCGTTGGCGCGGTGGCTGAGGATCGCGTCCCGGTGGGCGAGGACGGCCGCCCGGCGCGGGTCGCCCGCGGCGGCGTAACCGAAGATGTCGGCCCGGATGAGCGCGCCGATCCACTCGCGGTAGGGGTTGTGGTGCTCGCCCGCCCGGTCGAGGGGGATCTCCCGGACCAGGTTCTGGTACGTGGCGCGCTCCGCCGTGAACACCTGGTACACCGGGAACCGGCTGAGCCACTCATGGGCGACGTCCCAGGTGGTGTAGTCCGTGCCGTACGTTTCGAGCAGGTGCAGGCCCAGGATGGTGTAGTCGACGTCGTCGTCCCGGACCGAGCCGTGGACCCGGCCACGGGTGGCGCCGGGGAACCAGAACTCCGGGCCGAGCAGTCCGAGTCCGCCGAGGTCGGCGCCGTCCTCGTAGGGGACGTAGTCGGTCAGCGGATACGCTCCGGCGGACCGGAGGTAGGCGCGGATGGTGGCCCGGGTGGGGCCCAGCTCCACCGGCTTGCCGACCATGTTGCCGATGATCCGGCCGAACCAGGCGCCGTGCACCCGGTCCACGAGCCGGTCGGGGATGCGGGCCGGGCGGGGGTCGGACGGCAGCGCGGCGAGGACGCCCGTCAGGTCCGACGCCTCGAACCAGGGCCAGTCGGCCGGGACGGGGGCGGCCAGGATCTCCTCGTAGAGGGCGAGCAGGTCCTTGTCGTCGTGCGGGGAGAGCCGGGCCAGGCGGTCACGGAACGCCGTGACGTCCTTGCCCTGCTCCGCGGCCTGGATCAGCTCGTTGCGGGCGAGGCCCCAGGGCTCCTGGGTGATACCGGCGAGCAGTTCACCCTGCGAGAGGTACTCCATGGTGTTCCTTCGTTCCGTTGGCGGAGGCGGCGGTGGACCGTTCCCGGGGTCGGCACGGCCGATCGCCGTGCCCCCGGGCCAAGCAACCGCTCGCACCAGTGTGGCCGGGTCGGCGAGCCGTCCCCTCGGTCAACGGGACCGGTCCGTGTCGCC
Source organism: Streptomyces sp. NPDC048290 (assembly GCF_040652095.1). NCBI lineage: Bacteria > Bacillati > Actinomycetota > Actinomycetes > Kitasatosporales > Streptomycetaceae > Streptomyces > Streptomyces sp. NPDC048290. The sequence goes on along the minus strand of NZ_JBEZLM010000016.1, from coordinate 148,889 downwards.
GTCGGCCCCCGGACTCCGGCGGGCGAAGGCGGCGGCCAGGACGCTGACGTCGTCCCTCGTCCAGTCGAGGGCGAAGCGTTCGGCGGCCGAGTAGAGGGCGGCGACGGCGGCCCGGGGCTCGGGGTCGGTGAGGGCGCCCAGGGCACGGGTGGCGCGGTCGCCGCCGAAGTCCGAGCCGTCGGGGCCGCGGCCCTCGGTGAGTCCGTCGGTGGACAGCACCAGCAGATCGCCGGGGCCGAGCCGGGTGGTGCGGGTCCGCCAGGTGCCGCGCGGGGCCGCAAGCAGCGGATGGACGAGGGGGCCGGTGGGCGCCAGGCGTTCGACCGTGCCGCCCGCCCGCCGCAGGAAGGGCTCCTCGTGACCGGCGTTGACCCAGGTGACGGTGGAGCGTCCGGCGTCCAGGACCGCGACGACCAACGTGGTGAAGCGCTCCTCCTCACCTGCCAGGGCGTGGTGGGCGGCGTGCAGCGCGCTCTCCAGATCGACGCCCAGCCGCAGTCCCACCGCCACCACGCTCTTGAGGCGGACGGCCAGCAGTCCGGCGGCGACACCGTGGCCGCAGACGTCCCCGAGGAAGACGGCGGTGGTGCCGTCGGGCAGCGGTACCGTGCCGAGGTAGTCGCCCGCGATGAGGCCCTCGGCCGCGCGTACGTCCCCGGCCACCTCGACGCCGGGGCCCGGCTCCTCCAGCGCCGCGAGGATCTCGCGCAGCCCGGTGACGGCCGGGCCGATCTGGACGAGGGCTTCCCGGTCGCGGCGGGACTGGCGCTGCGACAGGGCCAGCTTCGCGCGCACCTCCTCCATCTCGCGGGCCAGTTGGGCGATCCAGCCCCGGCCCCGGCTCGGCGCCGTCGCGGCGGAGAGGTCGCCGACGGCCGCGCTGCGCAGGTCCCGGGCGAGCGCCCCGGCGGGGGCGAGATAGCGGCGCTGGAGCACGGCCGCCGCCGCCACGGCCGCGACCAGCAGCGCGGCGGACAGGCCCAGGATGTAGTGCCGTACCCCGGCCATGCCCCATGCCGTGGCCTGGACGTCCTGGCCCCTGCGCCGCTCCAGCAGGGTGGTGAGCGCCGCCGCGCGGGCGTCGACGGCCGCGTAGGTGCCCTCGGCGGGCTCGGTGCCGTCGTCGGTGGCGGGCTGGGCGTAGCGGCGTACCCGGTCCGTCAGGGCGCTTTCCAGCCAGTGGGTCACACTGCGGTGGAGGTCCGTCGTCCGGGCGTGGACCTCGGCGTCCGTGTCGGCGGCCAGCAGCGCCAGCGCGTCCAGCCGTCCGGTCAGCGCGGTGCGGGCGGTGTCGTGCAGGGTCGCGCCGCCCGCTCCGGCGAGGGCCGCGGCCCGCAGGTCGCCGGACGCCTCGCGCAGGGCGCCGAGTTCACTCAAGGCCGGGCGCCAGCGGGTCTCGATCCGCCGCGCGGACCGCTCGTGGTGGGCGTCGAGCAGCATCCCGACCACGGCGACACCGACCGCCAGCAGCGCCGCCGCGGCGACCACGGCGACGATCAGCGAGGTGGACCCGGTCAGACGGCGCGGCGACAACACACGGGCGACGCTACGACCGCGCCGGTCCCGGCCCGTGGCACCACGCCGTCGGCACGCGGCGGCTTCGGCGGGCGGCGAGCGTGGCGGAGGGCGTGACGGAGGGCGTGACGCGGAGGGCGTGGCGGAGGGCCTGACGCAGCGCGTGACGGAGGGCGCGACGGTGAGGTGCGCGGCGGCGGACCTGGCGGGCGCATGACGCAGCGCGTGGCGGAGAGCGCGGCGGCGGAGGGCATGACGGAGGGCGTGCCGACAGGCTGCGCGGCGGCGGGCGTGGCGAGGCGCGGGGGGACACGGCGGGGCGCGGCGGGGCGCGGCGGGCAATGTCAAGGGACTCTAAAATCCCGGCGATTGGTCTAGCCCTTTACCGGGTCGCCCGCCAGCGGCGCGAGGCAAGCGTGGCGAAAAGCGCACGCTATTGGTCCAGTCCAATCCCGAACGCACCGCATTGACGTGCATAGGACAACTGGTTTCTCTGGACACCACCGGAGAGCACCGGACAACACCGGGCGGCACCACACCGCATCACCCCGCACCACTCCGCACCACCCCGCAACACACCACCCCGCACCACTCCGCAACACACCGCACCGCACCCGCACCCGCACCCGCACACATGCCCGCTCACACGCCCCGTCGCCCACCCCTGCGCCCCTGCGCCCCTGCGCCCCGTCGCAGGGGCGCCCCGCACAGGTGCGCAGATCCCCGCACGTCCCGCCCCCGGGCGGCGCACGGACACGGGACCCGTTCCCGCCTCCCCACACCAAGGAGAGCCGTGTTCACCAGACCCAGGTCAGCAAGACCCCTGGCACCACCCTCGCCGCGCAGCCGGTTCCTCGCCGTGCTCACGGCGCTCGCCCTCGCGCTCGGCGGGCTGCTCGGCGTCGCCACCCCGTCCCAGGCGGCCGGGGCCCTCACCGCCTCCTTCACCAGCGCCGACAACGGCCCCTGGTGGCGGGGCACGTTCCCGGTCCGGAACAACACCGCCGCGCCGGTCACCGGCTGGACCCTGGAGTTCGATCTGCCGCCCGGGGTCACCATCAGCCAGCACTACAACGGCACCGCGACCGTGAACGGCTCCCATGTCACGGTCACCAACGCCCACTACAACGCCACCGTCCCGGCAGGCGGCGGCACCGAGCCCTACAGCTACTGGTTCGTCGCCACCGGCCCCATCGCCGCGCCGACCGGCTGTCTGATCAACGGCGACAAGTGCGACGGCAGCCCCGCCGCGCCGCCCGCCGCACCGACCGGGGTCGCCGTGACCGGCACCACCGCGCGGACCGTCGGCCTGAAGTGGAACGCCGCCACCCGCGGCGACTTCCCCGTCGCCGGATACGAGGTGCTGCGCGGGGACACCGTCGTCGCGGCCACCGCCACCACCTCCGCCACCGTCAGCGGACTGACCCCGGCGACCGCCTACAGCTTCACCGTCCGCGCCAAGGACACCCGGGGCAACCTCGGCGCCCCGAGCGCGCCCGTGGCCGCCACCACCGTCGACCCGGCCACCGACCCCGTCCCGCCGACCGCCCCCGGCAACCTGCGCTCCACCGCCGTCACCTCCAGCACCGTCGCCCTGGCCTGGAACGCCTCCACCGACAACAGCGGTGTCGCCGCCTACGACGTGTACCGGGGCACGACCCTGGTGGCCACGGTCCCGGCGGACACCCTCACCACCACGGTGACCGGCCTCTCCCCCGCGACCAGCTACAGCTTCACCGTCAAGGCCCGGGACCGCGCCGACAACCCGTCCGCGGCCAGCAACACCCTCACCGTCACCACCCAGGAGGCCGTCGGCAACGGCCGCTACGCGACGGTGGGCTACTTCGTCCAGTGGGGCATCTACGGCCGCCAGTACTTCGTGAAGAACCTGGACACCTCGGGCGCCGCCGCCAAACTCGACGTGATCAACTACGCCTTCGGCAATATCGACCCGGTGAACCTCACCTGCCTCAACGGCGTGGTCAAGGGCGTCTCCGGGAACCCGCAGGACCCCAACGAGGGCGACGGAGCGGGGGACGCCGAGGCCGACTACGGCCGGGCCTTCCCCGCCGCCCAGTCCGTGGACGGGGTCGCCGACGACGGCTGGGGCAAGCTGCGCGGCAACTTCAACCAGCTCAAGAAGCTCAAGGCCAAGTATCCGCATCTGAAGATCGTCATCTCGCTGGGCGGCTGGACGTTCTCCAAGTACTTCTCCGACGTCGCCGCGACCGACGCGTCCCGCAAGAAGTTCGTGAAGTCCTGTATCGACATGTACATCAAGGGCGATCTGCCCGCCTACAACGGCGCCGGAGGACCGGGCGCCGCCGCCGGGATCTTCGACGGCATCGACCTCGACTGGGAGTGGCCCGGCTCCCCCGACGGCCACCCCGGCAACCACTGGAGCACCGCCGACAAGGCCAACAACACCGCCCTGATCGCCGAGTTCCGCAAGCAGCTCGACGCGCTCGGCGGCGACCACAAGCTGCTCACCGCGTTCACCCCGGCCGACCCCAAGAAGATCGACGCGGGCTGGGACACCTCGAAGATCTTCAACGACCTCGACTTCGCCAACGTCCAGGGCTACGACTTCCACGGCGCGGGGAGCGACAACTCCTGGGAGCCGCTGCGCACCGGCCACCAGGCCAACCTGTACACCGACGCCCAGTCGCCCTACCCCGCCGACTTCAGTGTCGACACCGCGGTGAAGGCGTACACCGACGCCGGTGTCAGTCCCCGCAAGCTCACCATCGGGTTCCCGTTCTACGGCCGGGGCTGGAAGGAGGTCGCCGCGGGCGGGGTCAGTGGTGAGTGGCAGAGCGCGAACGGCGCCGCGCCCGGTCAGTTCCCGGAGGAGGCGGGCACCCGCGGGTACCAGAACCTCATCACCAGCTACCCCGGCATGACCGTCGTCCACGACGCCCAGTCCATCGCCACCTACGGCCACACCGGCAACAACGGCACCTGGTGGTCCTTCGACGACACCTGGTCCATCGGGAAGAAGACGGAGTACATCAAATCGAAGGGCCTGCTCGGCGGGATGGTCTGGGAGATGTCCGGTGACACCCCGACCGGCACGCTGATGAACTCCCTGTACACCGGGTTGCGGTAACCGGGTCACAGGCCCCGGAGACACACACGGCGACCCGTCCGGACCCACCGGGCGGGTCGCCGCGCCGACGGACGACCGGACGCCTGCGACCTGCGGTTGGCTCAACTCCGCTGTCCTGATGTGCGGCATTGACTCCGCTCGCGCCGGACGCGACGGTGAGGAGTCGTCCCCGCCCCGACACCGGAGGTCTCCCCTTGCCCGGTTCGTCAGCCCCCCGTTCGGACACCGACCTCCTGGACCGCCTACGCGCGCTCCAGCCGCTCATCCGCGAACACGCCGGACGGGCCGAGCAGCGGCGCAGAGTCACCCCCGAGGTCATGGCGGCGCTCGGCGACACCGGGATCCACCGGATGAACATCCCCCGCCACCACGGGGGTCACCAGTCCTCGCTGCGGACCCAGGCCGAAGCGATCGCCGAGGTCTCCACCGGGTGCGCGTCGACCGGATGGGTGGCGTCCATCCATGTCGGAGGCGCGTTCATCGCCTCCCTGTTCCCCGACGAGGCCCAGGACGAGATCTTCGCCGACCCCGGCGTACGCGTCAGCGGCACCCTCATCCCCGGCTCGACGGCCGTGGCGGTGGACGACGGCTATGTGGTGAACGGGAAGTCGCCCTTCGCGACCGGCTGCCAGGACGCCGACTGGCATCTGCTGACCGCGCAGCACGACACCGGCGACGGCCCGCCCGAGACGCTGTGGCTGGCGATCCCCCGGAGCGAACTGGAGGTGCTGGACGACTGGCATGTCACCGGTCTCGCCGCCAGCGGCAGCAACAGCGTCGTCGCCCGGGACGTCCATGTGCCCGCCCATCGGGTCCTGCCCGTGGGACCCATGCTCGCGGGCACGATCCCCTCGCTCCGCAACAGCGCCGACCCCTTCTACCAAGCGCCGCTGGTCCTGACGTTCTGCGTCTGGGCGGCGGCGAGCGCCCTGGGTCCGGCACGGGCGGCCCTGACGGAGTTCGAGCGGACCATCCACCGCCGGGGCATCACCTACACCGACTACACGCACCAGCACGAAGCCCCGGCGACCCATCTCCAGTTCGCCGAGGCCGCCCTGAAGGTCTCCGCGGCCGAACTGCTCACCGTCGACATGGCGGACTCGATCGAGTCCACGGCCGCCGACGGCAAGCCGTTCACGACGGTGGAACGGGCCCGGGTCAGGGCGCAGTGCGGCTATGTGGCGCGGTTGTGCAAGGAGGCGGCGGATCTGCTCGGCTCCGCCTCGGGCGGCTCGTCCCTGCACCGGGACGTCCCGATGCAGCGGATCGTGCGGGATCTGGGCGCCCTGAACCTGCACTCCTACCTCAACCCCACCGCCCATCTGGAGCTGTACGGCAGGGTGCTGTCGGGGCTCGAACCGAACACGCCGTTCATCTGACGCACCCAGGGCGGGCGTGGCCGATGTGACGGGTGTGGCTACGCTGCCGCCATGGGGCTCTTCGCCGGGCATCTCCTAGTCCTCGCGGTGCTCGCCGCCGGGTCCGTGCTGGCCGGGCTCCATCTGCTGGCCGTGCGGCGGACCGCCGGGCTCTCCTTGGCGGCGGCGGTCGCCGCCACCCTGGCCGCCGCCGCGACCGCCGTCGCCCGGGGCGCGCCGACGCACTACACGGTGGGCGTCGCCCTCACGGCGGGCGGCGCGGTGGCCCTCGCCTGGGCGACCGGACGGTCCCGCCGGCGCGGGTCGGCCCGCCGGTCCGCGCTGGTCGCCTACGAGGCCGGGCTCCCGGCGGTCCCCCGGTTCGCGGCGCTGGCCGAACGCGACCGGCTGGCGGCGGAGCTGCACGACGTGGCCGCGCACCGGCTGACCGGGGTCGTGGTGGCCGCGGGCGCCGCGCTGCGGCTCGCCGACGAGGAGCGGACCGCCGCCGCGCTGCGGCACGCCGGGGAGGCGGGCCGCGAGGCGATCCGTGAACTGGAGCGCCTCACCGGCCCGGACGCCCACCCCGCCCTCGTCACCCTCGCCGATGTGGACGCGCTGGCCGCCGCGCACACCGTGGACTACCGGCGCACGGTACGCACGGCACCGGCGCGCAGCACGGAGGCGGCGTACCGGGTGGTCCGGGAGGCGCTGACCAACGCGGCCCGGTACGCGGGGGGCTCGGCGGTACGGGTCCGGATCGACCCGGCGGACACCGACGGGGGCGACCCCCCGTCCCGCAACGCTCCCGCGCTTCTCGTCACCGTCACGGACGGCGGGGGCCGGGCGGTCGCCCCGGACCTCGGGACCGGTCGGGGTCTCGCCGGGCTGGCGGCCACGGTCGCGGCGGCGGGCGGCACGTTCACCGCCGGACCGGTGGGAGGGGACGGGCAGACCGGCACCGGCATCGGCACCGGCTGGACCGTCCGGGCCCTGCTGCCCGCCGGGACGGCGGCCCCGCGCCCCCGCAGGCCGTCCTGGCGCGGGACGATCGCCTCCGACTACGCGCTGGTGGTCCTCGCCATCGCGCTGTCGCTCGGTGCGGGCCTGCTGTCGGCCGACCGACCGGAGTCCTTCGGCGGGTTGCTGCCCGCGGTACTGACGGTCGTGCTGTCCGGGCTGCACGCCCTGCCCCTGGGCTGGCGCTCGCGGGCACCGGGACGCGCCCTCGCGGCGGTGCTGCTGGCCCTGCTCCTGTGGTGGGCCTGCGACCGGCTGGGCTGGACCCGGCCACCGGTGAGCGACATCTTCCTGGTGTACGGGTGGGTGGAGCTGACCCTCGTGTACAGCTCCGGGGTCCGACTGCCGTGGCGGCGGAGCCTGTACGCGCCGCTCGCCGTCGCCGCCACGGGAGGTCTCGCGCTGGCCAGCGGCCCCGGGATCACCGGCAGCCGCGTGGCGGCGTGGGCGCTGCTGACGGGTGTGCTGGCGCTCCCGGCGCTCGCCGTGTGGTCGTGGGGACGCCGGACCGGGCGGCGCCGGGCGCGGCGGCGGGCCGTCGACGCCCGGCGGCGGGCGCTGCTCGACGGGCACGCGGACAGCGCGGTGCGTGCGCAGCGGCTGCGGTTCGCGGCGGGGCTGCGGGGCACGGCCCTCGGGCACACCCGGGCGCTGGTCGCCGCCGCCGACGCGGGCAACCTGCCGACCGTACGGGACGAGGCCCGCGCCGGTCTCGCCGCACTGCGGGAACTGCTCGCCGGGAACGCCGAGGACGGGACCGGAGGGGACGGAACCGGGGAGGAGGAAGCTCCGCCGCCCACCACGGCCGGGATCGCCGCGCTGGCCGCCGCCCACGGCGCCACCGTCCAGTACCTCGGCCCGTCCCGTCCGCTGCCCGCCGTCGTGGAGGTGTTCGCGCACCGGGTCGCCGCCGCGCTGATGGCCGTAGGTGTCACCCTCACCGTGCGCACCCGCCACGACGGGGTGGAGGTCTGCGGTCCGCTGCCCGGGGACCCGGAGGCGGAGCGGCGGCTGCGGGCCCTCGTGGACACCGCGGGAGGTACGCTCTCCACGCCCGGCCGCACCGAGGTACGGGTATGGCTGCCGGAGGTCTCCCCATGGCGATCCGAGTGACCGTCGCGGACGACCAGGCGGTCGTACGGGCCGGTATCGCGGCGATCCTCGACGCGGAGCCCGACCTGTGCGTCGTCGGCCAGGCGGCGGACGGCGACAGCGCCGTCGATCTCGCGCTCGACGCGCGGCCGGATGTCGCGCTGATGGACATCCGGATGCCGGGCATCGGCGGTCTCGCGGCGACGGAGCGGATCACCGCGCGGAACCCGGCGACGCGGGTGCTGGTGCTGACCACCTTCGGACTCGACGAGTACCTGTTCGCCGCGCTGCGCGCCGGAGCCGCCGGTTTCCTGCTCAAGGACGCCGAACCGGAGCGGGTGATCGACGCGGTACGGGTGGTCCACGGCGGAGCGGCGCTGCTCGATCCGGCGGTGACCCGCACGCTGATCGACCGGTTCACGGACGCGCCGGGCCCGCTCGACACGGCCCGCCTGGAGCGGCTCACGCCGCGCGAGACCGACGTCCTGCGGCAGGTCGCGCGGGGGCTGTCCAACGCGGAGATCGCGGTGGTGCTGGGGGTCAGCGCCGCCACCGTGAAGGACCATGTGTCCGTGCTCCTCGGCAAGTTGGGCGTCCGCGACCGGGTGCAGGCGACGATCGTCGCGTACGAGACGGGGCTGATCCGTCCCGGCGCCCACTGAGCGCGCCCCCGCCGTGGGGCGGGGACAGCACCCCGCCGTGCGGCGGTCGGCGCGGGCCGCCGGACCATCCCGGAGCCTGACGGATCGGGCGGGCCGTCTTCCTAGCCTCGAAGACATGTCACACACGCTTCTCCGCCGGGTCGCGGGCGGTGCCCTGCTGGTCCTGGCGCTCCCGCTGGCCCCGGCCGTCGCCACCGCCGGATTCCTCGCCGCCGCGTTCCTCACCGCCCACGTGCCGGTGCTGGCCACCGTCGCCCTGCTCTGCGGTGCCCTAACCGCCGGGTCGCTGGGCCGCGCGGCGTTCGCGGTACTCGGCCTCGACCGCCGCGCGGGCCGACGAGGCGCCGCATACATGACAGTCGCCCTGACCGCCGCCGTGGCCGTCCTCGCCGGTGTCACCTTCTTCCGCCCGCTCCCCACCACCGAGAAGGCGGCGACCCCGCCCGGCGTCCGGTTCTGGAACCTGCCGACCGGCTCACGCCTCGCCTACGTCCACGCCCCCGCGACCGGCGAGCCCCGGCCGACACCGGTGATCTTCCTGCACGGCGGTCCGGGCACCCCCGGCGAGGGCATCCCCACCGGTGGCCGGGAACTCGCGGCGGACGGCTTCGACGTCTACGCCTACGACCAGCTCGGCGCGGGCCGGTCCACCCGGCTGCGGGACATCACCGGCTACACCGTCGCCCGCCAGGTCGCCGACCTGGACGCGATCCGCCGTACGCTCGGCGCCGACCGGATCATCCTGGTCGGTCAGTCGTGGGGCGCGTCGCTCGCCGCGCAGTATCTGGCGGCCCACGGCGAGCATGTGGCCAAGGCGGTGTTCACCGCACCGGGAGCGCTGTGGGGCCGCGCCTACCCGGGCTCCAGCGCCGGGGAACCCTGGAACCGGGCCTCCCCCGCCCAGCAGGCCCGGCTCGACGAGCTGAACAGTGAACCCCGGCTGATCGCGGCGAGCGTCCTGCTGGAGATCAACCCGGCCGCCGCGCACGCCCTGGTCGGCGACGGCGAGGTCGACCACTGGATGCACGAGGTCGCCCTCCAGGGCAAGGACGGCACCTCCTGTCCGGGCGCCCCGCCCGCCAAGGCGCACAACAACCCCCAGGGCTTCTACAGCAACCAGATGCTCCGCAAGGACTTCGAGGCGATCCCCGACCCCCGCCCGTCCCTGCGCACCACCCGCGTCCCTTCCCTGATCCTGCGCGGCGAGTGCGACTACATCAAACCGGCCGTCGCCGCCGAGTACGACACCATCCTCCCCAACTCCGAGCTGGTGAGGGTGAGGGACGCGGGCCACGCCATCGCCCGCAACCAGCCCGGCGTCTACACCTCCCTCCTGAGAGCCTTCCTCTTGGACGACCCCCTTCCGAAATCCCCGAACTGACCACACCTGAGCGAGCGGCAGACGGCCCCCCGTATCTCGGGGATCGCGAGGCACGGTCGGGCGCCAAGTGATTCGTCCGAGACGTTTGGAATGCCGGTGCGAAGAGTTTCGACCGAGGCGCTTCCGCCCTGGCCGGGGTCGCTGCCGGCCAACCGGCCGGACGAGAGCCGCACCGCGCTCGGCGTCCCTGACATTTTCAATGGCGTCGCGGGAACCGCAGTGCTTGAATACCGCGGTGGTCATGAACGTGGGGGAACTGCTGGCAGCGTACGATCGCAGCCTGCGTAGCCCCGATTCGGCGCAGCCGCGATTCGGCACCGTGGTCGAGCGGATCGGACCGCTGACCCTCACGCACTACGGCACCCACTGCATCGTCGATCACCCCGCCCTGGACGCCTCGATCTCAACCGCGCAGCTTGCTTCGCAAGTGCAGCAGTGCGCGGCTGCGCGTGTGGAACCTGTGGAGTGGCGCGTGTTCGCCCACGACACAGAAGCGTCACGGCTGACGGCCTCCCTGGAAGCGGCGGGTTTCACCGCAGGATGGGAGCGCAGTGTCCTGGTCGGCGAAGTCGCCGAGCTCGACTTCCCCCAGCCGCAGCCGGAGTGGGGAATTGAATCGGTCCGGTGGGGCGAGGCGCAGGCACAGCAGGCGCTCGACCTCTCCGCCGGCTCCGGGCCGCACCGGGTCCCCCTGTCGGTCTGGCACGCGATGGGCTCGATCCCGAACTGGGACGTCGATGTTCGCGTGCTGACTCACCGCGGAAGGGTTGCCGCGGCATGCTGGCTGGAGACCATTCGGGGCACCGGGTTCGCTGCTGTCGGGGGCCTGACCGCTTCACGTGCCGAACTGCTCGCCAAGCTGCCGTTGCGGCGCTTCCAGCCGCCGGCGACGCGGTTCCTGGTCGCCGAGGCCGACGGGCAGCTGCGCAGCGCCCTTTTGGCCGTTGGGTTTCGGGACGCCACGATGGTCCGGTCCCACCACTGGGCCCCGCCAGGCGAGCCCGCTGCGACCCCGCCCGCGAGGCATTCTCTCCACGACGCCGAGTCCAGACGGATAGCGCGTCGCGGCGAGGCACGCATCGGCTTCGACTACGCCAGCGGGAGCGGACGGTATACCGCGCCGCTCGACTCGCGCCGTTGGTTCTACGGCATGCTTGACCGCGGCGCTCCGGCGATCTCAGCCGCCGAAGGCGTCATCGAGCGCGGCCTGCGTGCCTGCGTCCGGCCCGGTGAATGGGTCTACAAGTGCCGTCCATATCTCAACGGCTGGGAGTTCGATCCGCACCGCGTCGGCGGCCCGGGGCAGCCGCCCTGGCCGGGCAGCGCCATCGCCGACGATGAGTTCCAGTTCCTCGTCACCGCGGACGCCCGCCTCGGCACGTTCGCCCACTACGCCGAACAAGCCCTCGTCGTCTTCGGAGACGACCTCATCGAGCAGGTCGCCCATGACTTGGACCAACTGCTCGGCGACGGCGTCTGGAGCTTCGGTTGAGCAATCGGATGACGCCCCGTCACCAACCGGTGACAGCGTCGACAGGCGCGTTCGCGACGAACCGGCTTCGACCTGGTCTGGTGGCACGGCGAACAGTACGGCGGCTGCACCAGCCAGCCCCACCCCAGACAGCCAGAGCGGTTCCCCACGCGTCCCGGTCGCTTCGGACGCTTCGGCCGTGCCCCCATCCTCAGTTCGGCGGCAGCGAACGCGGCGAACGCCCGGCGCGAGGCACCGGACGCACCGCACCGGAGCTCTCCGCGCCGACCGCCTTCGGCGTCTGCTCGACGTCGGTCGGCAGCCGCACCTCGTGCGGCTCGGCCTCCAGGAGGTCGGAGACCTGGCAGCCCAACGCGGCACACATACGATCCAGGTCGTCCAGGCGCACCGTGACCGGCTTCCCGCTCCACATCGCCGCGACCTTGCTCAGCGACGGGCTGAACCCGACCTGCCGGAAGGCCACCAGCAGATCCGACGGCCGCCAGATGTCACGTTCCGCTGCCGCCCAGCGCAGCTTCCACTTCACCAAAGACTCCCCTTGTCCACCCGCAGACGCTGGACCGCACGGTCAGCCGCCCGCATGCTGGCCGGCTCGGGATCTCCGCGAAGAACTCACGCACCGCCTGGGCCGACGGCGGGATCCGCTGGGTGTGGTCGCCGCGGTGCGCCGGCCGGTTGAACGGATCGACGGGGACTCGACCACCGCACCGAAGCGCCGGAACACCTCCCCGCCATAGCGTTGTTCCAGAAACGCGTAGTAGTGATCGATCCGCGTCATCCTCTGGCGCACCGTAGAACCCGCCCGCTTGCCAGGCCCGGCGAAGTGGGGCCGCCTTCTCCCCTCGTGGCACAATCGCGCGATGTCGATCCCCGGTACGGCCTTCCGCCGCCGTCTGCTGTGTGAGGCCCTGACCGTCCTGGCGGCCGACGCCCCGGACCAGGTGCGCTGGCTGGACCGGTACGCCGTGCTGGCGGACGACATCGCCCTCGACTTCGCCCACGCCTTCGACTTCGTCGACGCCCTGGTGGACGAAGGAGCGCTCGATGCCGTCACACCGCCGGTACTGCGGGAGATCGACCGCCTGCTCGGCGCGATGAGCGGCGCGGAGCACGCCGATCGCTGGAGCCGGGACGCGCTGGCCGTCGATCCCGGGTGGTGTCGGGCCCGGTCGCTGGCCCGTGAGGTACTCGTGGCGGAGCTGGGTGAGTGGCGGCATCCGATGCCGGACATCACCGTGATCCGCTGAGGACAGCGCGCGCGGTCGCCGGGGCGTGGGTGCGGTCGAGGAGGGTGAAGTGGTCGCCGTTCAGGGGGACGTGGCGGAAGGACGCCGTCGTGTGGGACGACCAGCGGGGGTCGTAGGTGGGGGATTCCGTCGCGGCCAGGAAGTCGATGGGGGCGGTGGTGGTTCCCTCGGGGGCGAGGGCGCGGGCCGCGTGGAGGAGTGAGCGGAATCGGTTGAGGTAGCCGATGAACTCGCTCTCGTTGAGGCTGGCGAGGTGGGGGACGGATCGGGCGAGGAGGGGGAAGCGGTGCTGGAGTTCCGTCGTCAGGCGGTCCTTCGCGGGGGCGTCCAGGAGTGTGCGGACCGTGCGCCACAGGTCGTCCGACGAGCCGCCGTCCGGGAGGTCGCCCAGCCAGGGGAAGCCGTCGAGGAGGGCCCGTTCGTGTTCCGGGGTGAAGTCCCGGGCGGTGTCCGGGTTCGGGAGGTCGATGCCGTAGGGGGCGTCCAGGAGGATCAGGCGGTGGGGCGGGCGGCCCTGTGTGTCGAGGAGTTTCGCCATCTCGAAGGCGATGGGGCCGCCGAGGCTCCAGCCGAGGAGCACGGCCGGGCGGGGTCCGTCCAGCTCCGTGGCGAGGGCGGTCACATACTCCTCGGCCAGGTCGGGGACGGACAGGGACCGGGGTGCTTCGAACTCCTCGTGCGTCAGCTTGATGCCGTACAGGTGGGCCCGGCCGGAGAGTTCCCGGGCCAGGCTGGTGTAGCCGTAGAGGTCGCCGCTGATGTCGTGGACGGCGATGATCGTGGGGGTGCCGGGGTCGGTGGTCGGCTTGGTCAGGGGGAGCACGGCGGTGCGTCGGCGGCCGGGTGTCGTTCCGGCCCGGGTGAGGCGGTTCCAGATCGCTGTCGACTGGGCGTCCAGGGTGCGGCAGTCGGCGAGTTCCGCCGGTTCGAACTCGGTGGCGAAGGCGTCGTTCAGCTCTGTCAGCAGGATGAGGGACTTGAGGGAGCTGCCGCCCGCCGCGAAGAAGTCCGTGTCTCCGGCCAGTTCGTCGTTCTCCAGGACCTGTGACCAGAGTTCCCGGACGGTGTGCCGCACTTCGTCCTCGGTCCGCATCGGTGCTGCCCTTCGGGGTCGGCCGGTCACAGGGGTGGGAGCGTCGACAGGGGGCGTTCCGGGGCCGCCGGCAGGTCGAAGGCGGCGTCGACCACCTCCGCCATCGCCTGGGCCGTCTCCGCGCGGAACAGGGAGCTGTCGTAGTTGAGGCTCACCCGCAGCCCGTCCTCGGTCTCGTCGACCAGGAACGTCAGGGGGAACTTGCTGATCCGGGGGCGGTCAACGTGGTAGTGGGCGACGGTGAGGTCCGTGCCGGGGAACAGGTCCTCGACGGGGAGCCGCGGGTAGTAGGCGAACATGGCGTCGAACAGCGGGGGCTGGTCGTCCCGCTGGGCCCGGAGGTCGCGGACGAGTGTCTCGAAGGGGTACTCCTGGTGGTCCAGGGCCGTGAACAGCTCGCCCGCGTGGGCGGACAGCAGGTCCCGCACCGGGCGTGCGCGGTCGACGGCGACCCGGACCGCGAGGGTGTTGACGAACATCCCGATGGTGGACCGGACGCGGGGGTCGCGCCGGCACTCGACGGGGATGCCGAGGGTGATGTCGTCCTGGCCGCCGATGTGCGCGAGCACGCCCGCGAAGAGGGAGAAGAGGGCCGAGAACACGGTCGTCCCCGCCGACCTGGCCAGTGACTCCAGCAGCCCTCGGCGCTCCGCGTCGATCGACAGCTCCACATAGTCGCCGCTGAACCGCTGGACCGTGCCCCTCGGGAAGTCGAAGGGCAGGGCGAGGGGCGGGCGGTCGCCGCCGAGCCGGTCGAGCCAGTAGGCGCGCTGCCGGGCCCGTTCCTCCTCGTCGCCCGCGCGTGCGGTGAGCTGGGCGTGGGCGGCGTAGCCGGGTCCGGGCACCTCGGGGACGGTGTCGCCGGTGTACAGCCGGACCAGTTCGGCCAGGAGCAGGGCGACGGAAGCGCCGTCGAAGACGAGGTGGTGGATGTCGAGGGCGAGGTGGTGCTCCTCGTCCGAGCCGCTGGCGATCTTCACCCGCATCAGCGGCGCCTCGGCGAGGTCGAAGGGCCGGACGAACCCGCGCAGCAGGTCGCTCTCCTCGCCCGGCCGGAGGCACTGCCGCTCGATCGGGACCTCGGCGGTGGGCTCGACCAGGCCGACGACCTGGCGGTCGCGGATGGTGAACCGGGTGCGGAAGGCGTCGTGGCGCCGGACCAGTTCACCGATGGCCTTGCGGAGCCGGGTCTCGTCCAGCGGGCCATGGACGGCGAAGGAGAGCGGGATGTTGTAGGCGGTGCTGCGGGGGTCGAGGCGCTGGAGGTAGTAGATGCCCGCCTGGGAGGTGGTGATGGGGTAGGCGGTGACGGTTCCCGGGGTTCCGGTGGGGGGCGGGGAGGCGGTGGGCGGTGCGGGGGCGGTCGCGCCGAGCTGGGCCGTGAGGGTCCGCACGGTGGGGTGGTGGTAGAGGTCGCTGATCCTCAGGGCGGAGCCCAGTTCCTGGTTCAGCCGGGCGATGAGGCTCATGGCCCGCAGGCTGTCGCCGCCCAGCTCGAAGTACGAGTCGTCGACGCCCGCGCCGGGCGCGTCCACGACGGACCGCCAGATGTCCAGCACCCGGGCTTCGAGCGGGCTCGCGGGGGCCACCACGGCGCTCGCGGCGACCGGTTCGGCAGGAGCGGGCAGGGCCCGGCGGTCCACCTTGCCGTTGGGGGTGAGCGGGAACGCGTCCAGCCGGGAGATCGCGGCCGGGACCAGGTAGCCGGGGAGGGTGGTGCGGAGCGCGTTCCGGATGTCGGCGGGCTCGATGGGGTCGCCGTCCGTGGCGTAGTAGGCGGCGAGCGCGGCCGTGGCGCCTTCGCCGTGGACGACGACGGCGGCCTGCCGGACGCCGGGGAGGCGGCGCACGGCGGCCTCGACCTCCCCCAGCTCGATCCGCCGCCCGCGGATCTTCACCTGGGCGTCCCGGCGGCCCAGGAACACCAGGTTGCCGTCGGGCTGCCAGCGGCCGTGGTCGCCGGTCCGGTAGAGCCGCTCGCCGGGGAACTCGGAGTGCTCGGTGAACGCCTCCGCGTCGAGCCGGGGGCGGTTGACATAGCCGCGGCTCAGTCCCCGGCCGGAGAGGTGGATCTCCCCGGTCACACCGATCCCGGCCGGTTGTCCGGCGGGGTCGAGGACGTAGACGCGGGTGTTGTCGACGGGTCGGCCGATGGGGACGGCCGTGGTGGAGTCGTCGAAGCGGTAGACCGTGCTGTAGGTGGTGTCCTCGGAGGGGCCGTACAGGTTTCTGACCTCGGTGCGGCGCAGGTCCAGCAGGTCGCGCAGCGCGGGCGGGGCGGGCTCCCCCGCCACGTTGACCGCCGTGACCTGCGCCAGGTCGTGGCCCGCGCGGACCAGTTCCTCGACCACCGAGGGCACGGTGTTGATCAGGACCCGCCGGTGCGCGCCCAGCCAGTCCCCGATGTGGGCCGGGGACTCGACGATCCGGACGGGGAGGCCCGCCGTCAGGGAGAAGAAGAGTTCGAAGACCGAAAGGTCGAAGCAGAGGGAGGTGGCGGCGAAGACCACACCGATGTCGGTGTCCGCGAACTCCCGCAGCGACCACTGGAGGAACGCGGCGAGATTGTCATGGGTGATCTGCACGCCCTTCGGGTCGCCGGTGGAGCCCGAGGTGTAGATGACATAGGCGAGGGCGTCCGGTGACGGCCGGGCGGCGGGGGCGGCGGGCCAGGAGCCGAGGCGCTCACGGAAGCGGTGGACGAGGGCGGCGTCCACGACGGTCCGGCATCCGGCGTCGTCGCGGATGAACGCGATCCGGCGGGCGGGGTAGGCGGGGTCGAGCGGCACATACGCGGCGCCCGTCTTCAGGACGCCGATCAGACAGGCGACGAGCCAGTCGTCGCGGTCGAGGAGTATCCCGACCCGGTCCCCCGGGCGGACGCCCAGCTCGGCGGTGAGGAATCCGGCGAACTGGTCGGAGCGGGCGTCGAGTTGGGCGTAGGTGACGGTCCGGTCGGCGTGGTGCAGGGCGGGTGCGGTGGCCGAGGCGGCGCAGCGGTCGGCGAGGCGGGTGAGGAAGGGCACGCAGTCGGGGTCGGGGCGGCCCCGGCCGAAGTCGTCCAGGACGCGACGCCGTTCGGCCGCCGGAACGCACCGCAGCCGGGTCAGCGGGCGGTCCGGGTGGTCGCAGGCGTCGGTCAGCAGGGTCTCCAGGGCGCCGATGAAACGGCGGACACTGTCCTCGTCGTACAGGTCGGTGTTGTACTCGACTTCGAGGGCGAGCCCGGTGTCCGGGCCGCGGTCGGCGAAGTCGAAGGTCGCGTCGAACTTGCTGGAGCGGCGGGGGGCGGGCCTGCGCCGGAGCTGGAAGTCCGGGCCATCGACGGGGTCGAGGGCCTGGTGGCCGGTGGCGTTCTGGAGCACGACCAGGAGGTCGAAGAGGGGGCTGCGGCTGGGGTCGCGGCGCGGCGCGAGGTCGTCGAGGATGGCGTCGAAGGGGTGCGCCTGGTGTTCCAGGGCCCCGGTGACACCGGCCTTCACCTTGGCGAGGAGCGTGGCGAAGGTGTCGTCGGCGGTGAGTGCGGTGCGCAGCGGGAGCGTGTTGACGTAGAAGCCGATCTGGTCTTCCAGGTCGACGTGGTCGCGGCCCGCCACGGGGGTGCCGAGGACGATGTCGGGCTGGCCGGTCTGCCGGTAGAGGGTGGCGTCGAGTGCCGCGACCAGCACCATGAACAGGGTGCAGCCGCGCCGGGCGGCCAGCGCGTCGAGGCGGGCGGCGAAGGGCGCCGGGAAGGTGTGCCGGACGAGGGCGCCGTGGTGGGTCCGGACGGCGGGGCGGGGACGGCAGCCCGGGAGGTCGACCGGGGGGACGGTGTCGAGCCCCGCCAGGGTGTCGCGCCAGAAGCGGCGGTGCGCGTCGTGGGCGGCGGACGCCATGGCGGTGTGCTGCCAGGCCGCGTAGTCCTTGTACTGGAGGTCGAGCCGGGCGATCGGCGGACCCGTGGGCGCGGGGTCGTAGAACTTGAGCAGGTCGCTCGCGAAGACGCCGAGGGACCAGGCGTCGCAGACGCTGTGGTGGATGACGAAGGCGAGGACATGGGTCCCGTCGCCGGTACGGGCGAGGGCGGCCCGCAGGAGGGGGCCCCGCTCCAGGTCGAAGGGGCGTCCGGTGAACTCCAGGAGGGCGTCGTCGTCCGTCGAGAGGAGGCGGTCGAGGCGGAATCCGGTCTCCGTCGCGGGGCGGACCACCTGGCGCAGGTCGCCGTCCGCCCCGGTGCGGAACACCGTACGCAGACTCTCGTGTTTGCCGATCACCCGCAGGAACGCGTGCGCGAGCCGCTCGGCGTCGATCTCACCGCGGATCTCGTACACGGCGTGCAGGTTGTACGCGGCGGAGGCACCCGCGAACTGGGCGGTGAGCCACAGCCTGCGCTGGGCGTGGGACGGGGCGTGGTCGTCGGCGGGCGCCAGCCGGGGAATGCCGGTGTACCGGCCGGGACCGGCGGCGGCGAGGACCGCTGCCAGGTCGTCGAGGCGGGAGTGCTCGAACACGGTGGTCAGGGAGAGCGCGGCGCCGAAGTCCCGGGAGACGTACGACAGGAGGCGGACGGCGGTGAGGCTGTGTCCGCCGAGGGCGAAGAAGTCGTCGTGGCGGCCGACCCGTTCGCGGCCGAGCAGTTCGGCCCAGAGCCGGGCGAGCCGTTTCTCGGCCGGGGTGGCGGGCGGCTCGTAGCCGCCGGTGAGGTCGTCGCCGGGTGGTGGGAGCGCGCGTTTGTCGAGCTTGCCGCTCGGGGTGAGGGGGAACGCGGTGCGCGGCACGAAGTGGGTCGGTACGGCGAACGCGGGCAGGGTCCGCGCGGTCCGCTCCCGCAGGGTCTCCCGGTCGAGCGGGGCGTCGGCGATGTAGTAGGCGACGAGGACGTCCTCGCCGCGCACCGGTTTGAGGCAGACGGCGGCGTCCCGTACGCCGTCCACGGCGCGGACCGCCCGTTCCACCTCGCCGGGTGCGATCCGGAAACCGTTGACCTTGATCTGGTCGTCGGCCCGCCCCAGGTACACCAGCCGGTGCTCGGCGTCGCAGCGGACGAGGTCCCCGGTGCGGTAGAGGACGCCGTCGAAGCCGGTCTCGGCCGGTTCGGCGCGCACGAAGCGGCGCGCCTGCTCATCCGGGTCGTTGAGGTATCCCTTGGACAGTCCCGCGCCGCCGAGGTACAGCTCGCCGACCAGATGGGGCGGGCACAGGCGCTGCTGCGGGCTGAGGACGATCAGGTGGATGCCGTCCACGGGGCGGCCGATGGGGACGGGGCCGCCGTCCGGGCGCAGATCGGCGGCGTCGAGCCGGTGGTGGCTGACCACATCGGTGAACTCGGTGGGGCCGTAGGAGTTCATGATCTGCGCGCGGCAGTGGGGCGAGGCGGTCCACGCGGTGAGCTTCGCGGTGTCGATGGGTTCGCCGCCCAGCACGACATGGCGTAGCGACCGCAGCGCGTGGAAGTCCCGGTCGGCGCCGAACTCCAGCAGCGGGTAGAAGGCGCTGGGGGCGCAGTTGACGACGTCGACGGCGTGGGTGTCGATATACCGGGCCATGGCGGAGTAGTCGTCCAGCGCGGCGCCCAGCAGATGGAGGCGTCCGCCGCGCAGCAGGGGCGCGAACAGGTTCTTCTGGGCCAGGTCGAAGCTGACGGGGGCGATAAGGAGGAAGGCGGTCCGCCCGGCCGCGTCCCCGGCCCCGTCGCCGCACACCTCCCGCGTGTACCAGGCCAGCAGGTTACGGAAGGCGCCGTGCTCGACGGCGACGCCCTTCGGTGTCCCGGTCGAGCCGGAGGTGAAGATGACGTAGACGCTGTCGTCGGCGCGGATCTCCACGGCGGGCGCGGTCTTCGGGCTCCGGGCGATACGGTCCGCGTGCCGGGCCAGTGCGACGACGTTCGGCGCGGGTCCGGCGAGGTCGCCGGGTTCGCGCACGACGACCGCGGCGGCCCCGCTCTCCCTGACCAGCAGGGACTGGCGGTCCGGGGGGTAGCGCAGATCGATCGGCACATAGGCCGCGCCCGCCTTGAGCACGGCAAGGATCGCCACCAGCAGGTCCCGGCTGTCGGGCAGGGCGACCCCGACGAAGTCGCCGCGCCCGATGCCGTGCTCGTCGCGCAGGAAGTGGGCGAGCTGGTTGGCGTGCTCGTCGAGCAGGCGGTAGGTGAGGGTGCCGTCGGCGTCCACGACCGCGATGGCGTCAGGCGTGGCGGCGACCTGGCGGCGCAGGTCCTCCAGCAGGCTCGCGGGCAGACCGGGCTCCGGGGGCGGGCCGGTCAGCGCGCCGGTGAGTTCGGATGTCTCGGCGGGGGTGAGGACCGGAACGCGGTTCAGCGGCCGGTCGAGGTGGTTCCGCAGGCCGCGTACGAGCCGGGCGTAGTGGCGCAGGAACTGGGCGGCGAGCCGCTCGTCGCACCCCGGGCCGTAGGAGAGGGTGATCTCCCGCTCGTACGGGCCGGACGGCACCGTGAGCAGAAGGGCCGTGCCGGTGGCCAGCCAGGGGTGCGGGACGGGTACGGCACCGCACACCAGGCCGAAGCGGACGCCCCCCGGGCCCGCCCCGGGGCCGCCGGTCCAGCGGAGCAGGTCGTCCCACGGGTAGTCGCGGTACGGGGCGCACGCGAGGGACTCGGCCCGGGTGGTGTCGATGGCGGCCCGCAGGGTGGCGTCGGGGTCGAGGGGGGTGGTGTGGAGGACGGGGGTGTCGGCGCGGGGTCCGGACACGGTGGCGGTGGATGGGGATTCCGGTGCGGGGACCGCTCCGGCCGGGGTCTCCAGTGCGGGGACCGCTCCGGCCGGGGTCTCCAGTGCGGCGGGGGCGCCAGCCGTGGTCTCCGGTGCGGCGGGGGCGCCAGCCGTGGTCTCCGGTCCAGGGACGGCTACCGACGTGGTCTCCGGTGCGGCGACCGCGACCGCCGTGGAGTCCGGTCCGGCGACCGCTCCGGCCGGCGTCTCCGGTCCGGCCGCCGCGCCCCCCGTAGGCTCCGGTCCGGTCACCGCGACCGCGCTGGATTCCGGGCCGAAGGACCATGACAGCAGCAGCCGGTACAGGGTGATGTGCAGGATCGCCTCGGCTCGCGCGTCGCCCCGGCTCGCCTTCCTGAGGTAGCCCAGGTCCGTGTCGGTCAGGGTCAGCGTCTGGTGCCGCCGCCCGTCGGCGGGGTCCGACGGGGACAGTGCCGACGGCAGGTCGGGCACGTCCTGGTCGCCGAGCCTGCGTACCCAGAAGTCGAGGGCGATGCGGGGGTCGAGCGCGTTCTGCGTCATCATCCCGTCCTAGAAGTCGAAGTCGAACTCGTGGCCGGTGACGGCGGTCCGTTCCTCCTCGACCTGTCCGCTGTACGCCCGCAGCGGGTGGCCGGGCGCGTCCGCCACCTCCGTGAGCAGTGCGGCGAACCGCCGCCAGAGCAGGGCGACCGACTCCTCGTCGTACAGCTCGGGATCGAACTCGACCATCGCCTCGATCCGTCCGGCGCGGACGGCGAAGTTGAAGGTGAGGTCGAACTTGGCGATACAGGCGCGGCGGGCGCGCAGGGCGATCCCGACGCCGGTCGACCGGCCGACCCGTTCCTCCAGGTCGCCCCACTCCTGGAGGACCAGCAGGACATCGAAGAGGAAGCCGCGCCCCGGCTCCGGGCGGGGGACCGTGTCGGCGAGCCGTTCCAGCGGGTAGAGCTGGTGCGCGTGGGACTCCAGGAACTCCGTCCGGGCGATCGTCAGCAGTTCACGGAAGGTCGTGCCGGGCGTGAACGCCGTGCGCAGGGCCAGGGTGTTAGCGAGGAAGCCGAGCTGGGTGTGGAGATGACGGGAGAACTCCCGGCCGGTGGAGAGGGTGCCGAGGCAGAGGTCCGTCTGCCCGGTGCGGTGGTGCAGGGTCAGCAGCAGCGTGGAGTGCAGCAGGGTGAACAGGGTGACGCCCTCGGCCCGGCACAGGTCCTGCGCGCGGGCGGTCCCGGTCTCGCCGACGACTCCGTGGAACACGGCTCCGGTGAACGACTTCACGGGTCCGCGCGGCCGGTCCGTGCGCAGCCGCAGCGCGGGGGCGCCGTCCTGGAACTTCTCCTGCCAGTAGGCGCGTCCGGCGTCCAGCAGTCCCCGGTCGTCCAGGTCGCGCAGCCACAGGGCGTAGTCGCCGTGCTGGACGGCCGGTGTGGGCAGCGATGTGCGCCGCAGCGCGTAGGCCCTCAGGACCTCCTCGGTGAAGACGCCGACGGAGAGGGCGTCGCAGACGATGTGGTGCATGGAGAGCATCAGCACGTCGTGCGGGCGGGCGCCGGTCACATAGGTGACCTGGAACAGGGGGCCTTCGGCGAGGTCGAAGCGCCGGTGCAGTTCCCGCCGTTCGAGGGCGGTGAGCGCCGGTTCGTGGTCGGCGGCCGGGTCGAGGTGCTCGACCCGGACCGTGCCGCCCGCCGGGGTGCGTCGGACGTGCTGGGTCAGGGTGTCGTCGCGCAGGGCGAAGCGGGTGCGCAGGATCTCGTGGCGGGCGACCACGGCGGTGATGGCGCGTTCGAGCCGGAGGGGGTCGAGGCGGCCTTCGACATGGACCGACGCCAGCACGTTGTAGGTGGTGCGCTGGTCCTGGACCCAGATCCGGGTCTGGTGGGAGGTCGCGGGGTACTCGGCGCGCGCCGGGCCGCGGGACAGCACCGGGAGCGGCGCGGCGGAGGCGGAGTGCAGCCGGGCGGCGATGGCGGCGATCGTCGGGGTCTCGAAGACGTCCCTGAAGGAGAGGGTGACACCGGTGGCGCGTTCCAGCCGGTGCAGCAGGTCCACGACGCTGAGGGAGGTGCCGCCCAGGGCGAAGAAGGAGGCGTCGGGGCGGGCGGGGGCGACGCCCAGGACGCTCTCCACGCAGTCGGCGACGGCCTGTTCGCGGTCGTTCATCGGCCGTGCGGGCGCAGGGCCGGGCGCGGTCCGTTCGCCGAGTGCGCGCAGCTCGGCGGTGTCGAGCTTGTTGTGGGGGGTGAGCGGGAAGGCGCCGACGATCCGGACGGTGGCCGGGACCATGGCGGCGGGCAGGTTCCGCACCAGCAGATCGCGCAGTTCGGCGGGGTCGAGCCGGGCGCGCCGCTGTGCGTCAGTGACTTCGGCGTATACCGCGAGGGACGTTTCGTGGTCGCCGTCGCGGTGGGTGAGGACGCGGGCGCGGGTGACGGCGGGGTGGGTCGCGAGGACGGTCTCGATCTCGGCCGGTTCGATCCGGTTGCCGTTCACCTTGAGCTGCCGGTCGGCGCGGCCGACCAGCTCGATCTCCCCGCCGGGCCGATACCGGCCCAGGTCGCCCGTGCGGTAGGCGCCGGTCGGGAACCGCCGTGCGGTCAGCTCCGGCAGCCCCAGATAGCCCTGGGCGACATACGGGGACGTGACGACGATCTCGCCGACCTCGTACACCTCCGGGCCGTCGGCATGCGGGACGGACAGCCGCAGTTCGGTGCCGTCGCAGGGCGTGCCCAGGGTCATGACGCGGGCTGCGTCGTGGGGTTCGATCCGGCGCAGGGCGTTGAAGGTGCTCTCCGCCTGGCCGTAGAGGTGGTAGAGGTCGACGCCGGGCAGGTGGGCGACGTGGCGGACCGCGTCGGCGGGCGGGAGGGGCTCGCCGCCAAGGACGACGGCGCGCAGGGCTCCGGGGTCGCGGCCGTCGCGGGTGGCGACGATCCGCCGGTACAGGGAGGGGGTGGCGTGCAGGACGGTGATGGCCTGGTCGGTCATCCATCGCCACAGGTCGCTGTGGGCGGGGTTGTCGTGCAGGGCCAGCACCCGCAGTTGGGCGCCGGTGACCAGCGCGGTGTAGACGTCGAGGACCGCGGCGTCGAAGCCGAGCGACGACACGAGGCTGAGCCGGTCCCGTGCGGTGACCGACAGCCGCCGCCGGTACCGCTCGACGAAGTACCCGGCGTTGTCCGCGTCCTGGATCACGCCCTTCGGCGTCCCCGAGGTGCCGGACGTGTACAGCAGGTAGCCGCCCGGCCGTGACCCGGTCCGCGTACCGTCGGCGGGCCGGGCCGGGCCGAGCGCGTCGAGGCGGACGGCCTCGGGCCCCTCGCCGGCGGCCCAGGGCAACTCGCCGTCGGCCAGCACCAGCCGGACCCCGGCGTCGGTGACGATCCGCCGGAGCCGCGCCACGGGGTCCCGGGGTTCCAGGATCACGTAGCGGCGCCCGGCGTCCAGCGTCCCGGTCATCGCGGCGATGGCGGACGCGGTGCTCCCGGCGGGGAAGTACAGCCCGACGGGGCCTTCCACGGCGTTGTCCCGCAGATACGCGCCGACCCGGCGGCTCATCTCGCCCAGCTCCCGGTACGTGGTGCGGTGCTGCGGGGTCACCACGGCCACCCGGTCCGGGAACCGCGCCATAGTGTCCTTGACCGTGGCGACGAGGGGCGGCGGCGGGTCGGCGGGTCGTGAGGCGGGGCGGGGCGGGACGAGCAGGGGGCGGGCGTCCAGGGGCTCGCCGGGCCGTTCGGTGAGCCGTCGCAGACAGGTGTCGAACCCGGTCGTCCACAGGCGGACCGTGTCCGGGTCGAACAGCGCGGAGTCGTAGTCCCAGCGCAGCGCGCCGCGTCCGTCCCCGTCGAGGATCGCGTAGACGTCGAGGTCGAGGCGGGCGACCACGCCCTGATCGCCGAGGAACCCGGTGGCGATCCGGTCGTGCGGGGCGAAGGTGAGCCCGTTGAAGTACACCGAGGTGAGCGGGGTGCGCGCGTCTCCCCGGCCGGGTCCCGGGTCGGCGGCCACCTCGCGTACCGGCACCGCCCGGCGGCGCAGCGCCTCGGCCAGGGCGCGGCCCACGTCGGCCGTCCGGTCGGCGCCGGACTGGCCGTCGGTGAGGCGGCAGCGCAGGGTGACGGGGTTGACGCAGGGCCCGAAGGTGTCCCGCATGGCGGGCAGGTCACGGTCGAGGAGCGGGACGCCGAGGACGACGTCCGAGCGCCGGGTGACCTTCCCGACGACGGTGGCGAAGGCGGCCAGCGCCACCGCGAACGGGGTGGTGCCCAGCCGCCGCGCCAGCCGGGTGAGGGCCCGGGAGCGTTCCTCGGACAGGTGCAGCCACTCGCTGGCGAGCACGCCCCGGGCGCCACCGTGAGCGGTCCACCGGTCCCGGGGCAGCCGCAGCGGGACGGCGTCCGCCAACTGCCCACGCCAGTACGCCCCGGCCTCGCGGCCGTCCCGAGCGAGCGCCGCACGCTGGCGCCGCACATAGGTCCGGTAGGAGGTGTCGGGTTGTACGGCGGCGGATTGCGGGGCGGTGGGGGGCTGGGCGCCACCGGGGGTCACGGAAGCGTCCGGTCGTACGGCGGCGGACTCCCGCGCGCTGACGGACTCCGCGTCGCTGGAGGGCTCGGCGCCCCCGGGGTTCACGTCGGCGGGCATCCCCCGCGCCGGCTCCTGACCATCCGCCAGGGCGAGCAGCCGCTCCGCGAACCGGTGCAGTGAGAAGCCGTCGCAGACCAGATGGTGGGCGACGAGGACGAGGGTGTGGGAGCCGTCGGGGAGCCGGGCCAGTACAGCCCGGTACAGGGGGCGTTCGTCGAGATCGAAGGGTTCCCGTACGAGCGCTCCGGCGGTGGCGTCCAGCTCCGCGGCGGCCTGCTCGGCGGGCAGCGCCGACAGGTCCAGCACGCCGGGCCGGTGCTCCCGCTCCTCCTCGGGGGCGGGGAGCAGGCCCACGTGGTCGTCCCGCCGGACCACCTGGCAGTGCAGCAGTTCCGCGCGGGCGAGTCCGGCGGTGACGGCCGCTTCGACGCGTGCGCCGGGTATCCGGGGCGGGAAGGCGATGCGGACCGGGATGTTGTAGCGGCTGTCCGGCTCCCGGGAGTGGTGGTCGACCCAGATCGCTTCCTGGAGGGAGCTGAACGGCAGCAGGCCGCCGTCGGGCCGCTCCTCGGGCCGGTCCACCGGTGGCAGGGCGTCCAGCCGGGCGGCGAGTTCGGGGATCGTCCGGTGCTCGAAGAGCAGCTCGGCGCCGACCGCCCGGCCGGACGCGGCGGACACCGCGGCGGCGAGTTCGGCCACGCCCAGGGAGTCGAAGCCGACGCCGAAGAACGTGTCGTCGCGCCCGATCCGGATCGGCCCCCTGAGCTGTTCGACCACTCCGGCGATCAGCCGTTCGGCGTCCGTGACCGCCGGGAACGGGATCTCCCCCGCCGTGGACGCGCCGCCGTCCCCGGCCGCCGTCCAGTGCGCGAGGGCGTCGGAACCGCCCGCCAGGAAGGCCGCCTTGCACTGCCGGCGCTGGAGCTTGCCGCTGCTGGTGCGCGGCAGACGGCGGTCCGCGACCAGGACGATCTCGGCCGGGGCGAGCCCGAACTCCTCCAGCAGCACGGTACGCACCGACCGGATCACATCGTCGTGGGGCAGCTCGCAGGTGCGCTGGTACTCGCACTGCACGATCAGCTCCTCGCCGCCCTCCCGCTCGACGGAGAACACCACACACCCGTCCCTGACCACGCCCGGCGCGCCCTCGGCGACGGCCCATTCGAGGTCGTAGGGGTAGTGGTTGCGGCCCCGGATGATGATCAGTTCCTTGAGGCGGCCCGTGAGGTGCAGCGCGCCGTCGTGGCGGAAGCCGAGGTCGCCGGTGCGGTAGAAGGGGCCTTCGCCGGAGCGGGTCACGGCCTGGAAGGCTTCCGAGGCCGTGGGGTTGTTCCAGTAGCCGCCCGCGATGCTCGGGCCGCTCAGCCACACCTCCCCCACCTCGCCCTCGGGGCGCTCGGTGCCGTCCTCGCCGACGATCAGACAGCGGAAACCGCCGGGGACGCCGCACGACACCACGGGGGCGACACGGGAGCCGACCGAGGTGGCGACCGGGGCGTTGCTGACGCAGCCGTCGGCGGCGGCCACGAACAGGGTGGCCTCGGCCATGCCGTAGCAGGGGCGGAACGCCTCGGCGTGGAATCCGGCCTTGGCGAACCGGTCGGCGAACGACTCCAGTGTCGACGCGCGGACGAGTTCGGCGCCGCAGTAGGCGACCCGCCAGTGGCTCAGGTCGAGCCCGGCGAGCTCCTCGTCGGTGATCCGGTCCGCGCAGTGCTGATAGCCGAAGTTGGGGCCGCCGCTGCCCGTCGCCCGGTAGTGACTGATCGCCTCCAGCCAGGACAGGGGTCGGCGCAGCAGTTCGAGGGGGGAGAGGAACACGGCGTGCGCGCCGACGTAGACGGAGTGCAGGACGTTACCGATGAGTCCCATGTCGTGGTAGAAGGGCAGCCAGGACACGATGGTCGAGCCGCTGTCCTGGCCGAACGCCGCCCGGATGAGTTCCTGGTTGCGGTACAGGTTGTCGTGGGAGACGACGACTCCCTTGGGGGCGCCGGTCGAGCCGGACGTGTACTGGAGGAACGCGGGGTCGGCGGGGTGCACGGCCACGGGAGTGAAGGTGCCGGTGCCGGTGAGGTCGTCGGTGGCGAGACAGGGCGCGAGGGCGGTGAGCGCGTCGCCCGCGCGGCGCAGGATCGTCCGGTCGGTGAGCACCACGGCGGCCTGGGCGTCCAGGGCCGTGGCGAGGAGCCGGTCCGCGGAGCGGGCGTTGCGGGGCGGGTAGCAGGGCACGGGCACGACCCCGGCGAGCAGACAGGCCCAGAACGCGCGGACGAACTCCGGTCCGTGAGGGTAGAGCAGCAGCGCGCGGGCGCCCCGGGGCAGCTCGGCGAGACGGGCCGCCAGGACGGACACGGAGTCGTACAGCTCCTGGTACGTGAGGGTGTGCGCGGTGTCGGGGCCGTCGCGCAGGAAGGTGTACGCGGGTGCCTCGGGCGCGCTGGTGGCGCGTCGGCGCAGGACGGCGCCGAAGTTGTGGCCGTCCCGTACCGGGCCGGTGTGCTCAGCCATCGACACGCTCCGCCTCCGCCTCGCCGTACGCCGCCCTGATCCGTGGGCGGCGCAGCTTCCTGGTGCCGGTGAGCAGTCCGTTCTCCACGGTGAAGGGCTCGGGGGCGGACACGAACAGCGTCACCTTCTCGTGGTCGGCCAGATGTGTGTTGCCCTCGGTGAGGTAGCCGCGCAGCGCCTCGCGTCCGCCGGGTCCGCCGGGTTCGTCCGGCCAGTGGGCGATGGCGGTGAGGCGCTTGCCGTCGAAGGAGGTGACGCAGATCGCGTGCCGGGTCTTCAGTTCGTGGAAGACGGTCTCCACGCGGGCGGGGAACACCTTCTTGCCGTTGTCGAGGACGATGACGTCGTCCTTGCGGCCGTGCAGGAACAGGAAGCCGTCCGCGTCCAGATGGCCGAGGTCCCCGGTGTGGATGTAGCCGTCCTGGTCGTAGGTGACGACGGAGGGGTCCGCCAGTTCGGCCCGGTCGATCCGGACCATGATCTCGCCGTCCGCCGCGATCCGCACGGGGATACGGGGCTTGCCGACGCTGCCGATCCGGAAGTCCCGCTCCGAGGACATGGAGATGATGCGGGGCAGTTCGCTCTGGCCGTAGCCCTCGTAGATCCGTACGCCGACGCGGTGGAAGGTGGTGAGGGTGCGCGGGTCGATCGGGGCGCTGCCGGTGACGAAGTAGTCGGCACGGCCGCCGTAGATCTTGCGCACGGTGGGGAAAAGGTACCGGCCGCAGAGGCGTTTGACCGGGTTGCGGTTGCCGAGGCGGTTGATCCGCAGCCGGAGGTAGAGCCCGAGGACGGCTTGGCGGCGGGCGTCGAGCTGCTGGAGCTTCTGCTCGATCCGGGCCGCGAGCGCCTCGTAGATCATG
Organism: Streptomyces sp. NPDC048290; assembly: GCF_040652095.1. Lineage (NCBI taxonomy): Bacteria > Bacillati > Actinomycetota > Actinomycetes > Kitasatosporales > Streptomycetaceae > Streptomyces > Streptomyces sp. NPDC048290. The sequence continues at coordinate 120,261 of NZ_JBEZLM010000016.1, read as the reverse complement.
GGGACGCTGACCATGATGTTGGGTTTCTCCACGACCAGGTCGGCCACGCAGCGCAGCGGGTCGGAGAGCACGATGTCGATCCGCCGCATCAGGGCCAGCCGGACGAAGGCCCGCTGCTGGAGGTGGGAGAACGGCATGAAGACGAGGAGCCGGTTGTCCTTGCGGCTCCAGAAGCTGGTGCGGTAGCGGTAGTACTGGACGGCGAGGCGGAGCAGGTGCCGTCCGGGGCGTGCGGGTTCCTCGGCGGGGAAGGTGAGGTCGATGCGTTTGGCGGTGCCGGAGGTGCCGGAGGAGTAGCCGGTCGAGTAGTGGTCCAGCATCCGGTCGGCCGTGCAGGTCCACGCCACCGCGTCGACGCGGTCGAAGTCGTCGTCAGCCGGGGAGGCGGCCAGGGTCGCGCTTCGGGTCGCGTGCCGCGAGCGGAAGTACCGGACGGGCGCGTCGACCTCGGTGAGCCGCCCGGCCAGCGAGCGGTCGGCGAGCACCACATCGGCCCCGGCCTCCCGGAACAGGTCGGCGATCTCCCGGCCGGTCAGGAACTCGGGCACCGCGATCGACCGGAAGCCCGCCTTGACGCAGGCCAGATCGAGCACCATCCACGCGTACGACGTCGGCCCGATCAACCCCACCTGGAAGACCCGGCCCTCGCCCCGCCCTTCTGCCCCCTCCGGCCCCTCCAGCCCCTCCGGCCGCAGGGCCGCCAGTCTGCCGACGGCCTGGTCGATGTCGTGGGCCAGCTCCGCCCAGGTGCGGCGGACCCGGCCGCCGTCGCGGTGGACGACCTCGTTGTCGTGGTTGTCCGCCAGCGCCTCCAGCGCCTTGAAGAGCTGCCGCTTCATCCCAGGTTCCTGCGGATGACGGCCGCGACCTCGTGGAACCGGCTGCCGGTGAACAACTGGTCGGGCGGCAGCACGTTCTCGCCGAACACCTCGTCCACCTCCAGCACCATCCGCACCGACTTCAGGGACGTGCCGCCCAGGTCGAAGAAGTCGTCGGAGGCCGTGATGTGCTCCACCTTCAGCACCTGGCGCCAGATCGCGGCGAGTTGTTCCTCGATCCCGGGCCGGGGGTCGGGCCCGGCGGGAGGGTCGGTCGGGATCCGGGCGAGGAGCGCCGCCGTGTCGAGCGTGCCCCGGTCGTCGCGCGGCAGCGCCGCCAGGAACCGGAAGCGGTCCACGGGCAGATCGGTGAACTCGCCGCCCAGTGCGGCGCGCAGGGCCGAGGCCAGGGCCCGGCGGGTGGACAGCGGGGTGCGCCAGGGCGGGGCGGTGGAGTCCGGAGCGAGGGGGCCGCGGCGGGCGTAGACGCCGTACATGTCGGTGTCCAGCAGGTCCGGGTTGCGGTCGACCAGTACGCCGAAGCCCTTGGCCTCCAGCAGGGAGACACAGGCGGCGACCCGGCCGTCGATGTCATGGACCTCCATGACCACCTGATCGATCCGGCGCCAGAGGCCGTCGTCGATCCCGCGCAGCACCTGCCACTCCGCCTTCTCGACATCGATCTTCAGCAGGTCGATCCGGTCGATCCCGTGGCCCTGGAGGGCCTCCCCCAGCGTCCGTACCTCGCACTCCAGGGACTCACCGGCCAGCAGTTCACCGACCACCGTGTCGAGTCCTTCGGTGACCGCTTCGTCGCCCTCCCCGGCCAGATAGGTCTTGAGGACGTCCCGGTCCGTCGGATCGGCGAGCAGCCCGGACATCGCGGTGTTCTTCGGGTAGTACGTGAACCGGGTCCGGTGCCGTCTCTCGCCCACCGCGCCGGGGACGACGACCAGGTCGATGCCGTGCAGCCGGGCGTTCAGCTCGACGGCCCGGCACAGGTGCGGGACGGCTTCGAGCGCGAACAGCCGGGCGCAGGGCCGCACCAGCCCGAACAGCACCGAGGCGCCGCCGACGTTGGCACCGACGTCGACCACGGTCGGGCGCTCGGGCAGGGTGATGCCGTTGCGCAGATACTCGTTGTCCCGGAACACCTCGCGGTAGAGGAAGTCCGCCTCGCGCCGGTTGCGGTGGAACAGCATCAGATGGTCGTCGGGTTCGAACAGGGCGAGTCCGCTGTCGTCCGCCTCCGCGTACAGGGCGGTCGCCCGGCGTACGGCGGGGGCGGCGGCGCCGGGTACGGCGAGGACGGCGGCGATGTGCGGGGCGCCCGCCGTGTGCCGGACGACGACGCACTCCTCGGCGAGGGCGCCGACGCCGTGGGCGAGGTGTTCGACGTCGAGGGCAGCTGTGTCGGTCATCGGTGTCCCGGTGTGGTCGAGTGCTGGGCCGCCATGAAGTCGACGGCCAGCCGGGTCAGTCGGGTCGAGGTGTCGAAGACGGACAGGTGGTCGCCGGTGGGCTCCTCGACCAGATGGGCGCGGGCCAGTTCGCGGGCGACCCGGTGGGAGCCCGCCGGGTGCGCGGTGGTGTCGGTCCGGCTGGTCACCACCAGCGCCGGGTGCGCGATGTCCCCGAGCAGCCGGGAGATGTCGTACGTCATGATCGCGTGGTTGAGCCGGCAGTAGTGGTGGAACAGGGCCGGGGTCGCGTAGGGGTAGAGGACGAGCGGGGCGGCCTGTTCGGGGATCTTCGCCAGGGCCGCCGGGCGGTGCATCAGCTTCTGGTAGGCGGTGGCCGTGGCGAGGCTGCCCGCGCCCAGCTCCATGAGGGCCTGGACGTCCCTCTGGTGGTCGGTCTTGGTCGAGCCGGCGCCGAAGTCGTAGTCGCCGTGCCACAGGCTCAGCGATCCGAACCGCTCGGGGTACCGGTGCGCCGCGTCGAGCGCGATCACGGCGCCGCCGCACAGGCCCATCACATGGCAGCCGGACAGTCCGAAGGCGTCCATCACGTCGAGCAGGTCGTCGGCCTGGTCGGCGACACCGTCCGCCATGTCGGCGCCGGGGCCGTCCGGCGCGAACAGGCCGCGCGACTGCCAGGTCACCACATGGTGGTCGGCGCCGAGCGCCCGCAGCCAGCCCAGCGACAGCTGCACGGGCATACCGCACGGCGGGACGAGGACGACGGCGGGCCGCGCCGGGTCGCCGCCGCTGAACGCGTCCAGCGTCAGGCCGTCGCGGGTGCGCACCGCAACCGTCCGGGGCGCGCGGGCCCGTGCCCTGGCGGCGGCCTGTCCGATCGCCGCCTCACCGGTGTCCCGTGCCCAGTCCTGGAGCGGGCCGGTGCCGCGCAGCAGCCCGCGCAGCCGCCGCTCCACCGCCAGCCCGAAGGAGGTGGGGGTCTGGTCCGGCGTGGCGCGGACGTCGACGGTCTGCCGCAGACCGGTCTCGCGGGACAGACGGTCCAGCAGGCGCTGGGCCGCTCCGCCGTGCTGCTCGTGCTCCGCCACCACCACCTCGAAGCGGTCCTGCGCCAGCCGGTCGGCCAGCGGTTTGATCTGGCCGAACACCTCGACGGCCGTGTCCGCCCACTCCCCCGGTCCGCGCACGGTCAGCTCTTGCCGAAGGGAACGCCGGTCGTGGTGTGGGTCAGCAGCCGGTTGCGGCGGTACCGGTCCTCGCCCGACACCAGCACGCACCCGAAGTTCTCCAGCGAGATCCGCCCCCCGTACTCGTGGATCTCGTCGAGCCCCGGGTAGACGTGCACCGACGCGGGGACGTAGCGGCCCGCGAAGCCCATACGCATCTGCTGGGTCTTCCCGGCGTGACCGTGCGAGGCGTGCATCAGCGTCGACCAGAACACGATGAACTGCCCCGGCCGCATCTCCATCGACACGGCCTTGCTCTCGTCGGGCGACCAGTCCGGGTCGATCTGGAGCTGGCGGTAGTCGTAGCCGAAGAAGCCGCGCGCCACTCCGTTCTTGCTCTTGTTCTTGTTGGCCTCCGGGTCGTAGTGCATACCGAGGGTCTCGTCGTAGAACATCTGCCGGTGGGTGCCCGGGATGAACTGGAGGCAGGCGGTCTCGGTGCTCGCCTCGGTGAAGGCGGTCCACACAGTGATGGTGCCGCCGTACTCCCGGTCCTCGTCCCAGACGATCTGCGGCTCGCCGCCCGCGTTGGCGAAGGTGTCCGCCTGGTGCCAGTCGGTGCCCTCGTCGCCGGGGTGCTTGGGGAAGAACTCGGAGCGCCAGCAGATGACGTCGTCCCCGAGGATGCTGGCCACCCGGTGCACGATCTCCGGGCGGGCGATGTGCTCGGCCAGGAACTCGTTGTCGAGGTGGCGGTCGTAGTTGGAGATGTTGGTCCCCTCCGAGATCGCCTCGCCGTCCTGGTAGACGGCGTCGCTGCGGTCGAGCAGCTTCAGCCGCTGGCGGCGCCAGTGCGCGGCCATCTCGTCGGGTTCGTAGAGCGTGAAGGGCCCCGCGTAGCCGTTGCGCTGGAAGTCGGCCAGCTCGCCGGGGGTGAGGCTGAACTCCCTCATGACGTCAACTCCCGTTCCTGGTCGCGAACCGTTCGCCGACGTGGTCGGCGTAGAGGTCGAAGGACAGCCCGTCGGCGAACGCGCCGAGGTCGACCTCCACGGAGAGCTGTTTCCTGGTCTCCTGCATGATCCGGATGAGGTCGAGCGAGGTGCCGCCGTCCTCGAAGAAGTCCGTGCGCGACGCGGTCACCGGGCGTCCCAGCACCTGTTCCCAGATGGCCCGCACCCGCGCCACAGGGTCGTCGTCCCCCGGCTCCGGCCGCGGCGCCCGCTCCTCGGCGAGGTAGGCGGCGCGCAGTGCCTCGTGGTCGGCCTTGCCGTGGTGGTTCCTCGGGTGCTCGGTGAGCAGCACGCACTGCGCGGGGCAGGCGTAGGCGGGCAGTGACGCGCGGACCAGGGCCAGCGCCGCCGCGCGCCGCTCGGGTGTGGACGTGTGCGGGGACAGGGCGAACAGGACGAGGTGGGCCTCGCCGTCGGCGGGTGTCACCTTGAGTACGACGGAGCCGGACAGGTCCGGGTGGGCGTCGGCGGCGGCCTCGATCTCGCGCGGGTCGATGCGGTAGCCGTGCAGCTTGATCTGGCGGTCCGCACGCCCGGCGAAGTAGTACTCGGTGCCGTCGTAGGTGACGCCGAGGTCCCCGGTGCGGTAGGTCCGCTCGCCGGTGGCCGCGCGGGAGAAGCGGGCGTCGGTGAGTTCCGGGTCGTGGAGGTAGCCCGCCGCCACACCGGGGCCGCTGACGTGGATCTCGCCGGTCTCGCCGGGGGCGACCGGCCGTCCCTGGTCGTCGAGGAGGCACAGGGTCAGGTCGGGGATGGGGCGGCCGATGGGCGAGTACGGGGACACGGTGAGCAGGTCGGGCGTCAGCGGCCGGTAGGTGACATGCACGGTCGTCTCGGTGATCCCGTACATGTTCACCAGGCCGGGGCCCGCCTCGCCGTGCCGTGTCAGCCAGGCCGCGGCGGAGTCCTTGTCCAGGGCCTCGCCGCCCAGCACGGTGTGGCGCAGGGCGAGGGCGGCGCCGCGGCGGGCGTCGACGGCGTCGAAGGCGCGGAACGCGGTCGGTGTCTGGCTCAGGACGGTCACCGCCCGGTCCGCGACCAGGTCGTAGAACCGTTCGGGGGCGCGGGTGGTGGCGGTGGGGACGACGACGGCCCGGCCGCCGTGCAGCAGGGCGCCCCAGAGTTCCCACACGGAGAAGTCGAAGGCGAGGGAGTGGAACACGGTCCACACGTCGTCGCGGGAGAACCCGAACCAGGGACGGGTCTCGCGGAACAGCCGGTCCACGTTGCCGTGGGTGACGACGACGCCGTGCGGTCGGCCGGTCGTCCCGGAGGTGTAGAGGACGTAGGCGGGCGTGTCGGCGGTGACCTGCGCCGGGGTCCATCCGGGCGGGGGGTCGTCGGGGGCGGCGCCGGGTCCGTGGCGGACGACCGTGACGCCGGGCTGGTCGAAGCCGTCCGCGAGGGCGGGGTCGGCGACGACGTACCGGGCACGGCTGTGCCCGACGATATGGCGGACGCGGGGCGCCGGATGGTCCGGGTCGATGGGCAGATAGGCGGCGCCGGTCTTCAGGACGGCGAGCAGGGCGACGACCATGCCGGTCCCCCGGGGGAACGCCAGGCCGACGAGGTCGCCGGGCCGTACGCCTCGCGCGCCGAGCCGTGCCGCGAGCCGGTCGGAGAGGCGGTCGAGTTCCTGGTAGGTCAGGCTCTCGTCGCCGTACTCGACCGCGGTCCGCGCGGGCAGCGCGCCCGCCTGGCGGTGGAAGACCTCATGGAGCCCGCCCCGGAATCCGGGGGTGGCGTTGGCGGTGGTCGACATCAGTTCCTCCCCTGCCGGCCCGTACCGGTCACGTGGCGTCCGTGGTGCGCGTGTGGAGCGTTCCGTCGCTCCAGATGTGCTGCACCGCGCCCCACTCGGCGACGCTGCGCACATCGGGGAAGAACCCGGAGCCGAGGTCGTTGGCGCTGGTGTTGCACAGCACCGGCACGCCGCTGAGCTTCGCGTAGTGCCGCAGCAGGGCGTGGATCTGCGGGTTCTGCCGGGCGTGGACCGTCTGGAGGCGGGCGGTGCCGTCGAGATGGCAGATCGCGGGCAGCAGCCCGACCGCCTCCGGCCGCACCCGGTGGTCGTACAGCATGTACGGGTCCGGGGTGCCGGGCTCGAAGAAGCGCGGCGCGTCCTCCTCAGCGCAGATCGGCGCGACCGGCCGGTACGACTCGCGGCGCTTGATCCGGTTGAGCAGGGTCTTCATCTCCGGTGAGGTGGGCGCGGCCATGATGCTGCGGTTGCCGAGGGCGCGCGGGCCGAGTTCGGCGCGGCCGTTGAGGACGATGACCGGTTGCTGCGACTCGTGCAGGAGCCGGGCCAGCTCCGCGAGGGTGCAGTCGCGGGCGGTCCAGCCGACGGCGTCCCAGGCGCGGTCGCGGATCGTGGGGCCGCTGTAGACGTCCCAGTCGATGGACTCGTGGCCGTGCCGGGCGACCAGGTCGCTGCACACGGCGCCGATGGCGCTGCCCGCGTCGTTGGGGAACGGGGGTATCCACAGCTCCGTCAGGCCGCAGGAGCGTCTGATGGCGCTGTTCCACTTGATGTTCAGGGCGCAGCCACCGGCGTAGCAGAGGGTGCGGGGTCCCCTGTCCAGCTCGTCCAGGCGCGCGGCGAGGGTGCGGACCAGCACCTCCTCGAGGAAGCAGTGGAAGGTGGTGAGGATGTCCTCGTCGCCGAAGCCGCTGGCCTTGGCCCGGAAGACCAGTTTCAGCAGCAGGGCCCGCTCGAAGGCGAGCATCTGGTCATGGGTGGTCACCGGCCCGTGCCGGGCGGTCTGCTTCTCGAAGACGGCGTGGAAGCTCGCCAGCAGCGCCGGCTGTCTGCGCCCCTTGGCGATGTACGCCATGTACTTCCCGGCGAGCGAGAGGTCGTTGGGGCGGTAGTCCTTGTAGGGCTCGAAGTTGGCGGCGAAGTAGGTGTAGATGAACCCGCTCAGCGGGAAGAGGTGGCCCAGACACTCCAGCTTGCCGCCCCGGTCGTAGTGAAAGAGCTGAGGGAACGACATCCCGTCCCAGGTCAGCACGTACGACGGCTCCCCGCGTGCGGCCATCGGGCTGGAGCAGTACGACGAGAAGACGTGCCCGGCGATGTGGTGGTAGCTGGTGTACTCCCGCTCGAAGTAGGGGCTGAACAGCGCCCGGTCGGCGAGCGGGTTGGCGTCGGCGCGGTAGAGATGGCCGTACTCGGCGACCTCGAAGGGGACCGCCTCGCCGCCCAGGGTGACGGTGAACGGTGTGGTGTGCCAGCCGTCGACGACGAGGGAGTCCACCTCGCCCCAGTCGTAGCCGACGCCACGAAGCAGGTCCGTCAGCTCGCCCCGGGACAGCCGGAATTCCGAGTAGCGGGGATTGTTGTCGATCTTTTCCATTTCATGGCAGCTGACGAGGCGATTGTCCTCGAATAGCGCGACGCCGCCGTCATGGCTCAGCTTGATGCCGACCGATACCGTTTTTTGATTACGCATGGCCTCGAATCTCGTTGTCCCATGCTTCGTGGCCCGCGGCCGATGCTGCCGACGGGAATTGCGGCCATCCAAGGGGGCGCAAGCCCTGGAACCAGACGGTGCCGCCATGCAGCACGGAAACCGATGCTACCGGCGGCATTGCGACCGTTCAAGGGAGCGCAAGTCCTTGAACAGGCCCTTGGACAAGTCCGCGGACCAACCCATGACCGGGTCCTTGGACAAAGTCGTTGCGCAAGTCTTCGGGCAACTCCCTGAACTACCCTGAACTACACTGTTCAAGCATGTTGAAAACACGTCTCGACTTAGCTCGAATACAGGCGGCCCGTCAAGCGATCGACCCGCTTTTCCTCGACTCCCCGCTCTACCCCTGTGTCGGTCTGGGCACCGAACTGGGCTGCGCCATGAGCCTCAAGCTCGAAACCGTGAATCCCGTGCACAGCTTCAAGGCGCGCGGTACGGAGATCATCGCGAGCCGGCTGTCCGCGAGCGGGCTGAGCGCGGTGGTGTGTGCCAGCGCGGGCAATCTCGGCCAGGCCCTCGCGTGGTCGGGGCGCGGCCGGGGCATCGACGTCACGGTGGTGGCGTCCCGGTCGGCCCCCGCCGTCAAGCTGGAGCGCATCCGGGCCCTGGGCGCCGATCTGGTGCTGGTCGACGGGGACTACGACGTGGCGTGCGAGCGGGCGGCGGCCATCTCCCGTGAGCGTGGTGTCCCGCGCGTCGAGGACAGTGTGGACCTCGGGACCTGCGACGGCGCGGCGACCATCGGCGTCGAACTGGCCGCCGCCGCGGGGCGGTTCGACGCCGTCCTGGTGGCGCTCGGCACCGGGGCGCTGGCCAGTGGCGTCGGGTACGCGGTGAAGTCGCTGGCGCCCGGGACCGAGGTGATCTGCGTACAGCCGCAGGGCGCACCGGCGATGACCCGCTCCTGGCACGCCCGGAGCGTACTCACCACGGAGTCGGTGGACACCATCGCCGACGGTGTGGCGGGGCGGGTCCCGAACCCGGACGCCCTGGCGGACCTCCTGGTGGTCGCCGACGACGCGGTGCTGGTGGAGGAGGCGTCGATCAAGCGGGGGATGCGGCTGCTGCTGGACCACGCGGGTCTGGTCGTCGAACCGTCGGCGGCGCTGGGCGTCGCGGCGGTCCTGGAGGACCGGGACCGCTTCGCGGGCAGATCGGTGGCGACCGTCGTGTGCGGTGGGAATGTCGACATGGAGGCGTATCTGGGGTGGGTGGGGGTCGGTCCGGTCCCGCTGGTCACGGGGGCCGCCGTAAGCGGCTAGGAGGCGCTGCCCCCCAGCGGAGGAGGATCGCCCTCCCGCGCCTCTTGGTGGTCGTCCCACCAAGAGGCGCGTTCCGTCAGCGGGGCCGGCTCTCCGCCGTGGCCGCCTCGGTCGGCCGCTCCTCGGTCACGGTCGCCTTGCGGGTGCGCGAGCCGCCGATCACCACGGCGGTGAGGACACCGGCGAGCAGACCCCAGAAGGCGGAGCCGACCCCCAGCAGGGTCACTCCGGACGCGGTCGCCAGGAAGGTGACCGCGGCGGACTCCCGCCAGTCCTCGTCGGCGAGCGCCGAGGACAGGGAGCTGATGATGGTGCTGAGCAGCCCGAGTCCCGCGATCCCGGCGATCAGGGGCTCCGGCAGGGCGATGAGCAGGGCCGCGACGGTGCCGCCGAACGCGGCGATGATCAGGTAGAACACCCCGACCCAGACGCCCGCGAGGAAGCGCCGGTCGCGGTCCTCGTGTGCCTGGGGGCCGGTGCAGATCGCCGCGGTGATGGCCGCGAGGTTGAGCCCGAAGCAGCCGAAGGGGGCGAGCAGCAGGTTGGTCGCGCCGGTCCAGCCGATCAGCGGGGAGACGGGGACGTCGTAGCCGTCGTTGCGCAGGACCGCCACTCCGGCCAGGTTCTGGGACGCCATGGTCACCACGAACAGCGGCAGTCCGGCGCCGACGATCACCTGCCAGGAGAACTCGGGCGCGGTGAAGACCGGTGCGGCCAGCGCCAGATCCACACCGCCGAGGTGGACCGTGCCGGACAGCGAGGCGGCGACGGCGCCGGTGGCGAGGGCGGCGACCACCGCGTACCGGGGCAGCCACCGGCGGCACAGCAGATAGACGGCGAACATGGGGAACACCGTGCCGAAGCTGCCGCGCATCGCGCTGAACAGCTCGGTCCCGAAGCTGACGAGGATCCCGGCGAGCAGACCCGACGCGAGGGCGACCGGGATACGGTCCATGACCCGGGCGAACCATCCGGTGAGGCCGCTGATGGTGATGAGCGCCGCCGACACCAGGAACGCGCCGACGGCCTGCGCCATGGTGGCCCCGACCAGTGCGGTGGCCAGCACGGCGGCGCCCGGTGTGGACCACGCGGTGACCACGGGAGTGCGGTAGCGCAGCGACAGCCCTATGCTCGTCAGGCCCAGGCCGACGCCCAGCGAGAGCATCCACGAGGCCAGTTCGTCGGCGGAGGCGCCCGCGGCCTCCGCGGCGGTGAACACGACGGCCGCGGAACTGGCGGTGCCGACCAGTACGGCGATCAGGCCGGCGACGACGGCCGAGGGGGGAGCCGTTTGCCGCGCCACATGAGACAGCGACTTCATAAGTCCGCGATCATAGCGGAGCAGATGTGCCCCTCCGCCGGTGCCGACGGCCTGGTGACGGGCGTGCCCCGGCCCGTTCCCCGCCCGTTCCCGGTCCGCTCCCCCGGTCCCGCCCGGCGCCGCGCTCCCCGCCTCGCGTTTCCCGCCTCACTTCACGGATGGTGGCGCACATGTCCGAACCGTCGCTGTACCTCCGCGGTCTCGCCTACACCGTGGGCGACGCCGTGCCGCTCACCGACATCGAGGAGGGCGATCCGGAGCAGGTGCAGGTCTTCACCCGGCTCGGTCTGCGCGACTTCCGCAAGAGCCCGCTGAGCCTGCCGGAGCTGTGCCGCCGCTCGGTCGGCGAGACCATGCGCACGAGTGGCGCCGACCCGTCCGGGATCGGCGCGGTCCTGCTCGCGCCGACCGTCAACTCCATTCACGCGGTGGGTCTGGACTACCCCGAGGTGGCGCGGATCCTCGGTGACCACAACCTGGTCGACGCCAAGCTGTACGGGGTCACCCTCAACAAGTGCTCCAACCTGTCGGCCGCCCTCGAACTGGGCAGCAGTCTGCTGCGCGCCAACGACTACCCGGAGGTGCTGATCGTCGTCGGCGACAAGTGCGCCCGGGACCGCGACCGGTTCATGGACTCCGCCGAGTCCATCCTCAGCGACGGCGCTCTGTCGTTCGTGCTGTCGAAGACCGGCGGCGACTACGCGCTGCGGCATCTGGCGACGAGCGGCGACCTGTCCCATCTCACCCGGACCTACGGAGTGCTCGCCTTCGTGGACAACTCCGTCAAGCACCTGGGCCGGCTGTGGCGGGCCATCCCGCCGGAGTTCCCGCCGGAGAAGATGGAGAAGGTCTTCAGCGGCAACTACAACATGCTGATCCAGCGCGGTCTGATGCGGGAGCTGGGCACCGGCCGGGACAGGTTCTACCTCGACAATCTGGCGCGGCTCGGGCATGTCTTCTCCTGTGACGTCCTGATCAACCTCATGGACTACGCGGCCTCGGCGCCCGTGCCGTCCGGGGCGACCTTCACCTGTCTGACGGTGGGCTACTTCCGGTGGGGCTGCTTCGTCCTGGAGAAGTGCTGACCGGCACCACGCGGCCGGGGGCCCTCACAGCTCGGTGTCGGCGATGATCTCGCGCATGATCTCGCTGGCGCCGCCCGCGATGGTGTCCAGCCGGGTGTCCCGGAACAGCCGGGCGATCGGCGCCTCATCGAGGTAGCCGTGTCCGCCGAAGAGCTGGAGGCACTGGCCGGTCACGTCCACGGCCAGCTCGGTGGCGCGGAGTTTCGCCATCGCGCACGCGGACATCGCGGGCCTGCCCCGGCTGTACAGCCAGGCCGCGTGGTAGGTGAGCTGGCGTGCCGCCTCCACCTGGCTGATCAGCTCGGCCAGCCGGTGCCGTACCATCTGGTGGCTGGTGAGCGGGCGGCCGAAGACCTGGCGTCCGGCGGTGTACCGGCGGGCCAGTTCGAGCGCGCGGTCGGCCTCGCCGATCGCCAGGACGGCCGCCGCGACCCGCTCCAGCTCGAACGCCTTCATGATCCATACGAATCCGGAGTTCTTCCGTCCGAGGAGACCGCCGTCGGCCACCCGGACATCCTCGAAGCGCACGGTCGCGGTGTCGGAGCAGTGCCAGCCCAGCTTCTCCACGGGGGTCCGGGTGACGCCCGGCGCCCGCGCGTCGATCACGAAGAGGGAGATGCCGCCGGGTCCTGGGCTCTCGCCCGTCCGGACGGCGGTGACGAGGAAGTCCGCGGTCATCCCATTGGTGACGAACGCCTTGGTGCCGTCGATCGCGTATCCGCCGCCCGGGGTGGGCCGGGCCGTGCAGGCGAGGGCCGACACATCGGAACCGGCCTGGGGCTCGGTGATGGCGAGGGCGGCGATCATGTCGCCCTCGACGGCGGGCTTGAGGTACGCCAGCTTCTGCCGGTGGTCGCCCGCCAGGTGCAGATACGCGGTCGCCATATAGCTGTGGACGGACAGCGCGCCGCGGAAGCCGCCGCTGCCGAGCCGCCCCAGTTCCTCCAGATAGGCCACCGAGTGGAAGAACGGCAGCTCGGCGCCGCCGTAGGCGCGGGGGTAGTGCGGCCCCAGCAGCGCTTCGTCCGCGAACAGCTTCCACACCTCGCGCGGGATACGGCGCTCCGCCTCCCAGGTGTCCAGCCGCGGGGCGATGTGCTCGTCCAGGAAGCGGCGCGTGCGCGCGCGGAACGCGTCCGCCTCCGGGGAGAAGTAGATGGAGTCCACGCTCACACCCGTCGCTCGTCTCGGGCCGGGGCTCCCTCGCCGGACGCGAGGGAGGGGGTCGTCCGGCGCTGACGCCGAAGCCGTCAGGCGCTGGTGCCGTACAGGAACCTTCGCGCGTTCGTCTCGAAGAGGCCATCCTGCTGGGCCGGGGTCAGGTGGTCGCGCATCTCCTCGATCTTGGCCCGCAGGCTTCCGGAGAGGTCGAAGAGCGGGGCGTCGGACCCGAAGAGCACCTGGTCGGGCACCTTGGCGCAGCCCTCCAGCAGCAGGTGCAGGCCGGGGCCGGAGAGCTGGTGGAAGGAGGAGATGTCCGCGTAGAGGTTGGCGGGGTGCGCCAGCAGCAGCCGGACGGTCCCCTCCAGGTCCCACACCATGCCGTGGGCCAGCGCGACCCGCAGATCGGGGAAGCGCCGGACGATCCCCTCCAGACTGTGCGGGTAGCGCCGGGAGGTGCCGAGTCCGGGCAGCGAGGGTCCGGAGTGGGTCAGCACCGGGACGCCGTGGTCGTTGCAGTGCCGCCAGAGCGGCAGCAGCCGTTCGTCGTCCAGTTCGAAGCCGCACGGCGGATAGAGCTTGACGCCCTCGCAGCCGGGCTCCGCCGTCCAGCGCTTGACCAGGGCCAGCGCCTCCGGTCCGCGCGCCGGGTCGAAGCCCGCGAAGAACGCCAGGCGTCCGCCGGACGCCGCGGTGACCGCCGCGTGATGCTGGTGCACCTCCTCGATGGACATTGGGGGTTCGCCGAGCGCCGGACCGAAGTCGGCGATGAGCAGCACCGACTTGGTGATGCCGTAGGTGTCCATCTGCGACAGCAGCCGCTTGCCGTTGCGGTCCGACAGATAGAGCCGCACCGTACGCCGGACCCGGTCGTCGTCGCCGATCGAGTCGGCGATGCCCGCGACGAACCCCGGGGAGATACAGCGCGCGTCGGCCAGGTGCACATGGATGTCGATCACGGGTGCCCGTCTCCGGAGTCGTGGGGGGGGCCGCCAGGTCACCCGGCCGCGGCGCGATGGAGCGTCGGGAAGATCTCCGGGTCGCTGTAGTCGGGGAGACCCTTGTCCGACCTCCGGCAGATGAGGTCGTGGGAGTGCTGGTAGGCGGGCTTCGCCCCGCCGAGGAAGCTGAGATCGCGGTAGCGGTTCTCGCCGTCCTGGAGATGCACCGACAGGGCGCGCCTCGGCTGGTCGGAGACATTGGGGTAGCTGCCGTGGATGGTGTAGCAGTCGTGGAAGCTGACCTGGCCGCGCCGGAGTTCGAGCGGCACCTCGATCAGTTCGTCGCCCTCGCTGTTGATCAGCTTCGACTTGATGTAGTCCTGGTTCGTCTCGTCGAAGGTGACCAGCGCGTGGTTGTTGCGCCAGCGGTGGCTGCCCTTGATGACCACCAGGCAGCCGTTGCGGGTGGAGCAGTCGTGCAGCGGTATCCAGGCCGTGATCATGCGGTCGGAGCGGCAGGTCGGCCAGTACCGCTTGTCCTGGTGGAACCCGGTGACCCCTTCGTGCTGCGCGGGACTGCTCGCCGGTGCCTTGTAGATGAGCTGGTCCTTCCAGGATCTGATCTCGTCGGCGCCGGTGAGCCGGGCCGCGATCGACGCGACGACGGGATGCCGGGCCAGCGCGCGCAGCGCGAGGCTGTGGAAGGAGGCGTAGCCGTCGGCGCGGCTGCGGGTGCGGTCGGTGAAGGGGACGCCGAAGTGGGGGTCCACGCTCGGGTCGTCGCTCCAGGGGAAGCGCTCGTCGTACTCGCCCCGGTAGAGCCGCTCGCTGCCCTCCAGCGCGGCGGCGATCAGGTCGTCGCTGAGGATCTTCGGTGAGACGTAGTAGCCGTTCTCCCGGTAGAAGGCGATGTCCCGCGCCGAGGGCATCGGCGTCCGCGCGTCGGGTCCGTTGTCCTGGCTGTCACTCATGACCGGCTCCCGTCACAGATCCCGCAGCCGTTCCACGAGCGCGACGAGATCGCCGACCGTGGCGACCTCGGACAGCTCGATATGTTCGGCGACCTCGTCGAGTTCCTTGCCGATGCTGTCCTCCAGGCTCAGCAGGAGGTTGATGTATTTCATCGAATCCATCCCCAGGGACTGGAGAGGTGTGGACGCGGACAGTTCGGCCCGGCGCTCCGCCACGTCCTCGCCGAGCATCGCGACCAGAACCCGGAGCACTTCGTCGAACGGTGTCAATGGAGTCGTCATCGGCACTTCCCACTAGGCGTTGCGCGGGGCGCGGGGCGCGGTGCTCGGGCGGTCGACGGCGAGAAAATCGCCGAGAAATGTATCGCCGAGATGTCTATGAGAATTCAGGGAATGAGATCCGTGGAGCCGGGGCTTTGGCGCATCGGCTCCGTCGGCGGTCGTCGATATTACCCGGGGGGTCTGGCGCACTCAATGTTCGGCCGGCGGGCCGCCGGACGGAGCGGGGGAGAATTCCCGGCCGTTTTCCCCCTTCCCTCCCCCGTATGTGCCCTTCCTCAGACAGGCGCGGGAAAGCGGGCGCACAGCTCCCGCACCTCGGCGCGGACGGCGTCCCTCTCCCCGGTGTCGTCCCGGTGGCGCAGGGCGCGGACGAACAGGTCGGCGACCGCGGTCATCTCCGGGTCCCCCATGCCGCGGGTCGTCGCCGCGGGCGTACCGAGCCGGACCCCGCTGGCGCGCTGGGCGGGCAGCGGGTCGTCCGGGACGAGCTGCTTGTTGGTGGCGAGCCCGACCTCCTCCAGGAGCCGTTGCGCGTGCCGGCCCTCCAGTCCGAAGGAGGCGACCGTGTCCACCACGACCAGATGGTTGTCGGTGCCGCCGGTGACCAGCTCCGCCCCGCGCTCGATCAGCCCGTCGGCGAGCGTCCGCGCGTTGGACACGATCCGCGCCGCGTAGTCGCGGAACTCCGGCTCCGCCGCCTTCTTCAGCGCGACGGCGATGGCCGCGATCGTATGCATGTGCGGGCCGCCCTGGAGGCCCGGGAACACGCTCCTGTCGATCCGTCTGCCGAACTCGGCCCGGGACAGCACCAGGCCGCCGCGTGGACCGCGCAGGCTCTTGTGGGTGGTCGTGGTGATGACGTCGAACCCGTGGTCCAGCGGGTTGGGTCCGGCCCCGCCCGCGATCAGCCCGCCGATGTGCGACACATCTGCCATGGTCAGCGCGCCGACCGCGTCGGCGACCCGCTTGAACCCGGCGTAGTCCAGATCGCGCGGGAAGGAGGAGTGACCGCACAGGACCAGTTTCGGGCGGACCTTCTCGGCGATGCGCTGGACCTCGTCGAAGTCGATGCGTCCGCTCGCGTCGGCCTTGTAGCGGTGGAAGGAGAACACCCGGGCCATGTGCGAGACGGGAGAGCCATGCGTGAGGTGACCGCCGTGGGTGAGGTCCATCGCGAGGATGGAGTCGCCGGGTTCGAGAAGGCCGTAGTACACCGTCTGGTTCATGGCCGCACCGGACAGTGCCTGCACATTGGCGTGCTCGGCGCCGAACAGCGCGCGGGCGCGGGCGGTGGCCAGCCGTTCGATGACGTCGGTGTAGGTCTGGCCGCCGTAGTAGCGGTTGCCGGGGTATCCCTCGGAGTACTTGTTCGTGAACACAGTGCCCAGTGCGGTGAGCACTTCCGGGTAGGTGTAGTTCTCCGACGGGATCAGTTCCAGCTCGGTCTGCTGGCGGTTCTCCTCGCCGAGGATCGCGTCGAAGATCTCCGGGTCGTACGCGCGTAACCGGTCTCGCACCGCGTAGTCCTCCGTGACGGAAGGGCATCAGGGGCAGGGGGTCGGGGCAGGGGGCGTCAGGACTCGTGCCCGTTCTGGTCGCGCTGTTCGAGGTCGGCGGCGAGCTGCTGCCAGGCGGCGCCGAGGACACGGGCGAGGTTGGCCACCGTGGTGGTGCAGTGGGAGGGGATTCCGGTGGCCAGCAGGGCCCGTTCGTCGGTGCTGAGCAGCCGGGCGTCCAGCAGCCGCAGCAGGACCCGCCCGGTGTCGGTGTACCGCAGGGAGGGGTCGACACGCAGCCGGTTCAGCTCCAGCTCCCAGTTGACCCGGGGCTGGGGCACGGAGGCGTCGGGCGCGGACCGCTTGCGCCTGCGGTGGTGACCGTCGCGGAGTTTGGCGGGGACGGGGTCCCGGCCGTCGCGCACCCGGTCGCGTACGTCCAGCGCGGTCGACGGGGAGATGCCCGCCGCGGCGGCGACCTGCCGCAACGGCATGTCCGGGTTCTCGCGCAGCAACTGGCCCGCCAGGACCCGGCCCTCGGCGCTGGGACCGACGGGCCGCCGCCTTCCGTCGCGGCCCAGCCGTGTGTTCGACTGCGCGGCATCGTCAGTCGAACGCGCCCGGATCGCCCGGACGGTACCCGCCGACAGCCCGGTGACCGATGCGATCTTGCGGTCGGACCAGTGCGGATGCGAGCCGAGGATCCGGTCGGCGGCGGCGGTACGGTCGACCAGGGAGAGCGGCAGTCCATGCCGGACGTTGTGCTGCACGGCCAGCACGAAGGGGTCCTCACCGCCGTCGTCGAAGCACACCCGTACGGTGTCGACGCCGCGCAGCTCCAACGCCCGTACCCGGTGCCGCCCGTCGATGATCCGCATCGTGGCGCGGTGTACGACCACCGGTGGCAGCTGCTCCTCGTCCAGTTCGGCCAACGCCCGGACGTGGTCCTCGTCCTCGCCGTCGAGCCGTGGCGAATCGGCGGACTCCAGCATCCTGATCGGCAGCCGCAAGGGCGCCGACCCCTCCGGGGTCCCGTCCGCGGAACTCACGGGCCGAGCCGGCTCCACGGCGTCCATCGGATCGCCCATCGGATCGACACCGACCAGAGAATCCTGCCGCCGGTCAGAAGTGTGCAGCAAAACCTGCCCCCTCGATTCAAGCGGTCTTCACGCCCCGCCCGTACACGGCCATGGGAACTCCCCGGCGACGGACGATCAATCGATTGCCGACAGCACTCCAGCACTCTAATGAGACCCCGTATCCCTGTCGAACTGACATCCCATGGTGACCAGATAAGCGCAGCCGCCGCGTATGGCCCGAAATCAATTGACGCCATTGACAGGGACGGCCGGTCCGTGGTGGCGCGCTCCGGCGCATACGTCTCGCACGGGCCGTGTATCAGGAGTAATTCCATGCCCCATGCGCCACTTGACCGTCAGGAGCGGTGACGGTCGTGCCCACGCAATTGAATGGTGAATTGGGTATGTTTCCGGCCGCTCGGCCGACTTGTCGATCAGCCGTTGACATCCGGACCCCGGTCGAGGAAAGTCATCGGCGTTGTGCGGCCCGAGTTGTTCGTCGCGAGTTGTTCGTCCCGGCGCCGTATTTCTCGCTCCGCCCGATGGGCTCCGCCCGACTTGTTCCGCCCGACGTGTTCCGCCCGACGTGTTCCGCCCGAGTGTTCTCCGGCCCGGCCTCCCGAGAGGCGCCCGCCCCGTCGCTGCCCACGCCCTCCGGGAGCCCCGTCCACAGAGGAGAGAACGCCATGCCTGCCGGAGACGAGCCCTTGGCGGCCACCGGTGTCGCCGTGCTCGACCCGTTCTCGCTGTACCGGATCGCCGTGCGCCACACACCGGCGGGACGGGCACTGGGCGACGCGACCCGGGCCGGGACGATCCGCCTCCTCACCCCGGTCGTGGCGTTCGCCGTCGCCTGCTCCATGCGTACCTGCTGGGACGAGTCCTGCGACCAGGACCACCGGGACGGCACCGGCGTCCCGGTCCGCCGGTTCCAGGAGCTGGGCGGCACCGAACTCGTCAGCCTCAGCCCCACGGAGACGATCGCGGCCGGACAGCTGTACGCCGCCGCCATGGACCACCGTGTCACGGGCGCCGAGGTGCTCGCGGCATGTCACTGCGCGA
This sequence comes from Streptomyces sp. NPDC048290, assembly GCF_040652095.1. Taxonomy (NCBI): domain Bacteria; kingdom Bacillati; phylum Actinomycetota; class Actinomycetes; order Kitasatosporales; family Streptomycetaceae; genus Streptomyces; species Streptomyces sp. NPDC048290. The sequence goes on along the minus strand of NZ_JBEZLM010000016.1, from coordinate 101,707 downwards.
TCCTGGCCAGGGCGTCGGGGGTACCGGTCATCTCGGCGGCGAGAGCGTCGTACTGTTACGCGACGCTGGACCGGGCGGAGCTGAATGTCCGTGTCGATCTGATCTGACGTGACATGACGTGACGGACGCGACCGTACGGACCCGATCTGACGGACGCGATCTGGCTGACGGGCTCTGATCTGGGCGTCGGCGGCGCGCGACTCCCGGCGAACGGGACCGTATCTCCTCGCGCCCCTCCTTCCCCCGGACCGCGCGGAACTCCGTGCGCGGCCGTAGGCGAGTCGACCGTCACCGATCGCCCTCACCCCTCCACGTGGACCAGGTAGTTGGGAACGGAGACCCCTCTGATGACCACGGAACAGACCACGTCCCTACTCGCCGGTCTCGCCGTCATGGTGCTTCTCGCCAAGCTCTTCGGGGCGGTGGCACGGCGTTTCGGCCAACCACCGGTGATCGGTGAGGTCCTCGCCGGGATCGCGCTCGGCCCCACCCTCTTCGGCGGGGCGATCTCCGACGTCCTCTTCCCCTCCGAGACCCGCCCCCTGCTCAGCGCGCTGGCCGCGGTGGGGGTCGCGGTCTTCATGTTCATCGTGGGTCTGGAGTGGGACGCGGCCCTGATCCGCGGCAGCGGCGCCATCGCGCTCAGCGTCGCGATCTGCTCGATCGTGCTGCCCTTCGGGCTGGGGACCCTGCTCGGCCTGTATCTCACCGACTCCTACGGCCAGGGCGGCGCCCGGACGCCGTTCATCCTCTTCATGGGCATCGCCATGTCGATCACCGCGTTCCCGGTGCTGGCCCGCATCCTCACCGACCGGGGCATGTCCCGTAGCCCGCTCGGGGTGGTGGCCCTGGCCTGCGCCGCCAACGACGATGTCCTCGCCTGGTCGCTGCTGGCCGCCGTGGTCGCCGTCAGCGGCGCGGCGGGCCCCGACCAGTGGCGCATCCTGCTCGCCGTCCCCTTCCTGCTCCTCATGCTGTACGTGGTCCGTCCGCTGCTGCGCCGGGCGGTCGAACGGCGTACGACGCCGCGCCTCACGCCCGCGCTCTTCGCCTGTCTGCTCGCCGGGCTGCTGCTGTCCGCCGCCGCCACGGAGTGGCTGGGCCTGCACTACATCTTCGGCGCGTTCCTCTTCGGCGTGGTGCTGCCGCGCTCCGGCGCCGGGCAGTTGCGGACCGATGTGCACCAGCGGCTCGGGCAGTTGGGCGACACTCTGCTGCTGCCGGTGTTCTTCCTGGTCGCCGGTCTCCAGGTCGACCTGTCCGGCGTCGGCATGGCCGGTCTGGGCGACCTGGGTCTGATCATGCTGGTGGCGGTGGGCGGGAAGTTCCTGGGCGCGCTGGCCGCCGCACGGGTGAACCGGATGCCCTGGCGGCAGTCCGCGGCGCTGGCCACGCTGATGAACACCCGTGGACTGACCGAGCTGATCGTGCTCAATCTGGGCCTGCAACTGGGCTTCCTGGACGCGAGGTTGTACACGCTCATGGTGGTGATGGCGGTGGTGACGACGGCGATGACCGGTCCGCTGCTGACGTGGATACTGGGCCGGCGCGCGGATGGCGGTCCCGCCGATCTGTCGCCGGCCCCGGCGCCGGGGCGGTCGCTGCTCGGCTGACCGCGGACAATGGCGAGATGTCCCGACCGAGAATCCGAGTCGCCGCGTACGTGGTCCGGCAGCGTGTCGTCCCCGAGCTTCTGGTGTTCGACCATGTGGACATGCCGGAGGCGGGCACTCAGGTCCCCACCGGAGGAGTGCGGGCCGGGGAGGGGCTGGAGATGGCGGTTCTCCGGGAGGTCGCCGAGGAGTCCGGTCTGCCGGCGGTGCGGGTGGTGCGTCGGATCGCCGTGGCGGACAAGCCTCACGGGCGATGGGGAGGACGGCGGCCTCGTCTTCCGATGCCGTTTCCTACCCTCCCCCTCCCCCTCGCCCACCCCCTGGCCGACGATCAGGACGCCTGGTTGGACCGCGTCGACCCGGGCTGGCGGACGGCGACCTGAGGTGTCGTTCTCAGGCCGGATGGTGGGACGGGACGGGCATGGCCAGGGTGGTGAGGTCACCGCGGTCGGCGGAGCGGATCGTGACGGGGCGGTCGGGTCCTCTGAGGTCCAGCATCACATCGGGGCCGAGCGCCGTGCTCACGGCGGGATAGAGCGTCGTCGTCTCGAAGTGGATCTGGACGGTGTGAGGGACCGGGACGGCTCCGCCTGTCACGGTGGCCGGTAGCCGAGTACCGGGGCGGTCGTCGTCCGGGGGCCGGATGTCCAGTCCTTGTGCGCAGAGGTGCAGTGCGACGCGTTCGCCGGGGTGTTCTTCCAGGGCTCGCAGCAGCGCGTCCTTGGCGACGGTCACACGGGTGGTGGCCTCGCCCAGGGACGCGAGCATCTGCCGGTGGTCGGGGAACTCCTCGGGCAGCAGTCGGCAGTGCCGGTCGCCCCGTCCGGTCGTACGGAGCCAGATCCCGTGCGGCACCGCCTCGACACGGACCAGCGCATCGCGTCGGACGGTGGGGAGGGCGGTCCGCAGGTCGTCGCCGTCGACCGTGCCGACCCAGGTCTGCTCCGGCGGGCGCTCCGGGACCAGGGTCCGGGTGGACAGCCGGTAGCGGTCGGTCGCCGTCAGGGTGATCGCCTCGTGACCGGCCTCGATGTGCAGTCCGGCGAGTACCGGTATCCCGGGTTCGTGCGCGGTCGCGGACAGGACCTGCTCGACCGCGTCCGCCAGCACGGGTCCTCTCAGCGTGGCGATCAGCAGACCCGGCGCGGGGGCGCCGAGCGCCGATTTGAGGGCGGCGGCCGTCCGCCGTGCCGCCGCCGCGTCGTCGGCGATCCGCGCGACATGGTCATCGAGCAGCCGGATCCTGGCCTCCGCCCCGCCGTCCAGAACCGCCTCGACCGTGGCGAGGGGCATCGAGATCTCGCGGAGCTGGCGCAGCGCGGTCGCCCGCGCCACCTGGGCGGGACTGTAGTAGCGGTAGCCCGAGACGGGATCCGTCTCGGCGGGGGGCAGCAGCCCGGAGTCCGCGTAGAACCGCAGCGCGCTGGCGGTCAGACCGGTGTGCTGGGCGAAGACCCCGATGGGCATCAGTTCGGAACGTGTCACGTCGCCATCATCGGGCTTCAAGCAACTCGAAGGTCAACGGCGAGGTCCTCGCGGGGAGGTGCTTGATGTCCGCCGCCGCCCGGCGTGGCACGGCCCACGCCTTGCCCTGCCGCCCACCCAGGGGGAGCGATCGGGAGCCCCGGGGCACGCCGTGGGCGCCTACCGCACCCGGCCCGTGTCCGCCTCGCCCGACCCGCCGCCGTCGTCCTCCGGGGTATGGACATCGAAGACATTGATGTTGACCTCGACCACTTCCAGGCCGGTCATGGTCTCCACCGCGTCCGTGACATTCGCCCTGATGTCGTTGGACAGCTCCCGGATGGGGACGCCGTACTCCACCTGGACATCGGCGTCGATCGCGGTCTGTTTCCGGCCCACTTCCACCTTCACGCTGCGATCGGCGGAGGATGTGCCGGGCATCCTGCCGGTGACGGCCCCGAGCGCCTTCGCCGCGCCCCGGCCCACCGAGAACACCCCGTCGGTCTCGCGGATCGCGATACCGGCGATGGCCGACACGACTCCGTCCGCGATGGTCGTCGTACCGCGGAGGCCGTCCTTCTCCCGCTTGTTCCTGTCCGTTACCGCCTTCTCACTCTGAGATACGGCCATCGCTACCTCGCAGAAGTCAAAGCTCCGGAAATCCCGTACACAACCCCCTCACCACTGTGCGCCCGCTTGTTGCGTTTCGCCATCAGGGGCCGACGCGTCACCGTCGCCGAGCGGCGCGGAAGGCGGCGCATAACGGGCCCCACCGTGCCCGAGCGCTGATCGTGTCCCGACGCGCCAGGCGCGGCCCATGGCGGACCCGGGGAAGCACCCCACCGCTCAGCCCCTTCACGCCGGTACTCACCGAGGCGCACCCGGCCGCGAGAGCGCTGACGCACTTTTGTGCGCCCCGTGAGTGCGACGTCACGCTGATGAGACGGCGGCGTGTTGAGGTGCGGGTGGGGCATGACGTATCCCGGCAGGTCGTCGGTGGCGGAGTGAGTGCGGGGCACGTGGGTTGTCCGGTTCTCCTTCTGGTGGGGGTTGATGACGGGCTGTCAGGATTCGTGCGGTCGATCCCGCCGCCGGGTCCGTGCCGTTCCGGACCTGCTGTTTCGGCCCTGAATGGCGGTTGAACGGGGAACCAGTGCGTGCCGGGCTCGCCCGGCCAGAGCGAGAGGCAGTGTCCGTTGACTGGAACAGAACACAGGCCCCAGCCCGCGACATCGTTGACGAAGGATCTCAACGACGCCATCGCCGTACCGCCGTGGGAGCTCGACCCGGAGCGACTGCGGGCCGCCAAGGGGCAGTTGGTGGCGTTACCTGAGGACTTCACCGTGTACAAGGCCGGGACGAACATCCCGGTGTGGCGGCTGGAGCCGTACAAGTTCCTGGAGGGACAGGCGCCGGACACGGTCAACCCGAGCCTGTGGCGGAACGCCAAGCTGAACATGTACACCGGTCTGTTCGAGGTCGTGAAGGACGCGGTCTACCAGGTCCGCGGGATGGACCTGTCGAACATCTCCTTCCTGGAGGACCCCACCGGCGAGTCGAACGAGATCGTGGTCGTCGACCCGCTCGTCAGCGAGGAGTGCGCGACCGCCGCGCTCCAGCTCTACCGTCAGGAGCGCGGCGAGGAACGCACCATCTGCGCGGTCCTCTTCACCCACTCCCACATCGACCACTACGGCGGTGTCCTCGGCCTGTTCGAGGACGGCGTGCTGCCCGACGGCGTGAAGATCATCGCGCCGGAGGGGTTCCTGGAGCACGCGATCAGCGAGAACGTCTACGCCGGGAACGCCATGGTGCGCCGGGCCCTGTTCATGTACGGCGCGCTGCTACCGCGCTCGGAGCGGGGGGCAGGTCGACGCCGGACTCGCCAAGTCCAACTCCACCGGCACCACCGGGGTGCTGGCCCCGACGTTCACCGTCAACGCCCTTCGGGCCCAGAAGGGCAAGGTGCACCACTTCGGGCCGGTGAACATGGAGTTCCAGCTCACCCCGGGCACCGAAGCCCCGTCGGAGATGAACTTCTACCTCCCCGACATCGAGACCGTGTGCATGGCGGAGAACGCCACCCCCACCCTGCACAACCTCTACAGCCTGCGCGGCGCCCAGGTACGGGACGCCAAGGCGTGGTCGGAGTATCTGCGGCAGTCCATCGAGTGGTACGGCGACCGCTCCAAGGTCCTGTTCGCCAGCCACTTCTGGCCCCGCTGGAACACGGAGGAGACCCCGAACGCGATCGTCTCGTTCCTCAACAGCCAGGCGGACCTGTACCGCTACCTCCACGACCAGGCGCTGCGGCAGGCCAACCACGGCCGCACCATGCTTGAGATCGCCGAGGATCTCGACACCAATGTGCCCGCGAGCATCGCCGACCGGTGGTTCAACCGGGGCTACTACGGCACCGTCAACCACAACCTCAAGGCCGTCTACCAGCGCTATCTGGGCTGGTTCGACGGAAACGCCGCCCATCTGCACACCCTGCCGCCCGAGGAGGTCGGCCCCCTCTACGTCGAAGCGCTCGGCGGTGCGGACCGGGTCGTGGAGATCGCCCGGGAGGCGTTCGAGGGCGCGACGACGGCGACCCAGTACCGGTGGGCGGCCGAGCTGCTGAGTCATGTCGTCTTCGCCGACCGCGACAACCGCGAGGCCCGCACGCTGGAGGCCGACGTCCTCGAACAGCTCGGCTATCAGGCCGAGAGCGGCCCATGGCGGAACTTCTACCTCGCCGCGGCCTTCGAACTGCGTCTGCCCGACGACGGCATTCCCCCCGGCGCCCCGTCCCAGCCGATCATCACCCCCGCGGTGCTCGCCGCGATGCCGCTGGACATGCTCTTCGACTACATCGGCATCCGCCTCAACGGCCCCGACGCCGCGGAGACCGTCCTCACCATCGGGTTCACCATCACCGGGGGGCTCTCCACCGACCCCGACCAGGTCACCGTCCAGGTCCGCAACGGCGTCCTCATCTACACCCCCGCCACTGCCGACGGGGACACCGCCGACGCCACCTACACCATCACCCGCGACGGCCTGAACGACCTCGCCCTCGGCAACACCACCCCCGGCGAACTCGCCACCAACGGCGACCTCACCGTCGACACCGGCAGCCTGGACCCGCTCAACACCCTCAACGACCTCCTCGACACCTTCGCGTACTGGTTCAGCCTCACCCTGCCCTGACCCAGGTGGGCACACCCGTCGGCCACCACCGTCACCCCAGGGGAGAACCACATATGAGTGCCGTCGTCATCGTCACGGACACCAGCTTCAGTTCCGACGTCCTGAAGTCCAAGCTCCCGGTCCTCGTCGCCTTCCGCGCCGAGTGGAGCGCCGTGTGCCGGGCACTGGATCCCGTCCTCGCGGACACCGCGAAGGACTTCACCGGCCGGCTCACCGTCGCCCGGCTCGACATCGACGAGAGCCCGCAGACCGGACCCAAGTACAACGTCACCGCCATCCCCACGTTGCATGTCTTCAAGAACGGGCAGATCGTCGCCACGCGCGTCGGCCCGGCCACGAAGGCGAACGTCGCGGAGCTGGTCAAACCCCATCTGTGACCCACGCCCGGCGGGGAGCGCAACCGGTGTTACCCCGGCCCTGGGGCAACGGTGTTGCCCCAGGGCCGTCCGTCCGGTTGGCGTTGCGACGCGCCCCCCTCCTATGACCCATGTCACACACAACTCCTGTCAGCAATCAGGGCGCCGCTCCGCTCAATCACCAGGAACAAGCGAGCCGAGCCGACAGGAGCCACACATGAGGCATCGCATCGTCGTTCTGGGCGCCGGATATGCCGGGGCCTTCACTGCCGGGACCCTGGCCCGTCGGCTGTCCCCGGCGGACACCGAGATCACCGTGGTCAACGCGGTGCCGGACTTCGTCGAGCGGATGCGGCTGCACCAGTTGGCGGCCGGTCACCGGGTCGAGCCCCGGAAGCTGTCCGATGTCTTCGCGGGCACCGGGATACGGCTGCGGGTGGCCCGGGTCACCGCAGTCGACCCCGGGCGGCAGGTCGTCGCCGTGGCCGACCCGGACGGCGGCGGCGAACTCGCCTACGACACCCTCCTCTACGCGCTCGGCAGTCACGGCGACGACCACGGTGTCCCCGGCGTGGCCGAGCACGCCTTCGACATCGCCGCCCGGCCCTCGGCGCTGCGTCTGCGGGAGCGCCTGGACGGCCTGGGCAGGCGGGGCGAAGGCGGCAGTGTGGTGGTCGTCGGCGACGGACTGACCGGCATCGAGACCGCCACGGAGATCGCCGAAGCCCGGCCCGGACTGTCGACCACGCTGGTGGCCCCCGGTGAGCTGGGCGTCCGGCTCTCCGCCGGAGCCCGGCGCCACCTGCGCCGGGCCTGCGACCGGCTGGGCATCACCGTCGTGGAGCACACCAGCGTCGAAGCCGTCGAGGCGATGCGCGTGCTGAACGCCGACGGCACCGTCCTGGCGTCCGACGCGACCGTGTGGACGGCCGGGTTCGTGGCCGGTCCGATCGCCGCCGCCGGTGGGCTGGAGGTCATCGCGAACGGTCAGATCGTCGTCGATCGCACCATGCGGTCGGTGTCCCACGCGAACGTCTACGCCATCGGCGACGCCGCCCATATCACCGGCGACAACGGCAGGCCGCTGCCGATGTCCTGTGCCTCGGCGGGCTACACCGGCAAGCAGGCCATCGCCGCGATCGTCGGCCGCCTGACCGGTCATGAGGTCCCGCACACCAAACTGGTCCATGTGCTCCACCACATCAGCCTCGGACGGCGGGACGGCATCCTCCAGCCGATCGACGGCACGGGGCGGGCGAAGCCGAAGCACATGGGCGGCCGGAAGGCCGCGCGGATCAAGGCGGCCATCATCAGGACATCGCTGTGGGGCACCTCGCACCCGACGTTCGGCCTGCCCCAGCGCAAGCACCGCCTGACCGTCACGCCGGACGCACCCGCCACGCAGACAGTGGCCTAGGCACCTAGGGTGGTCCGCGTGGACAGCACCGCCAGGGATCACTTCGGCACCCACCGGTTCGAGGCGAGCCGGAACCGGCTGGCCTCGCTGGCGTACCGGCTGCTGGGCTCCGCCGCCGATGCCGAGGACACCGTGCAGGACGCGTTCCTGCGCTGGCAGGCCGCCGACCGGCAGCGGATCGAGGTGGCCGAAGCATGGCTCACCACGGTGGTCACCCACCTGTGCCTGGACCGGCTCCGCTCGGCACAGGCCCGCCGGGAACGGTCCGTCGGCGCCTGGCTGCCCGAACCGCTCCTGGACGGCGACCCGATGCTGGGCCCGGCCGACACGTTCGAGCAGCGTGAATCGGTCTCCCTGGCCGTGCTGCTGCTCATGGAGCGCCTGTCACCCCATGAGCGGGCCGTGTACGTCCTGCGCGAGGCGTTCTCCTACAGCCACGCCGAGATCGCCGAGATCCTCGGCCTCACCGAGTCCGCGAGCCAGCAGCACCTGCACCGGGCCCGGCGCCGTATCACCGCCGCGCGCCGTGGCGACGGCGAGGCCGACCCGGCGGCGGCCCGCAGGATCGTCGAGGAGTTCCTCGCCGCCGCCTCCTCGGGCCGCACCGAACGGCTGGTGGCGCTGCTCACCGACGACGCCGTCGCCATCTCCGACGGAGCCGGGCTGACCGCGACACTGCTGCGGTACGACACCGCATCGCGCGTCGCCGCCGTCGCCCGAGCCGGTTTCAAGCCCACCCCGGCGAAGCGGCGGCTCGCCGGGGGGACACCCGCCGTCCACTACGCGCTCGTCAACGGCGCCCCCGCCCTTCTCTTCGTCCGGGACGACCAGGTCGTCGGCGCCGTGACCTTCGACATCACCGACACGAGGATCGCCACCGTGCGGGGGATCGCGGCGCCCGTGCGCCTGGGGCGGCTGTCGGAGGCGTGGGGGCGGCATGAAGCGGGGGCGCCGATCGTCGGCGAGTGGTGATGAGCCGACGGTCCATCCACCCGCCCCGCCGTAGCTCACGCCAGGACGAACTCGGACAGCGCGTCGAACGGAGCGGAGCCCTGACCACCACTCCGGGGACTCAATGTGGCTCAGCGGACCTCACAGATTGTCGCCCACACTGTCTGTGAGGTCAGTGGCGGAAGAATCCCTTGGGGTCGGCCAGGTAGCGGAGGAGGTCCGGGTCTTCCTGGAGCGGGAGGAACTCGTTGTAGATCAGCCAATCCGGACCAAGTTCGGCGCGAAGGCGGCCGAGCACTTGGTACACCGCCTCGTTGAAGTCTTGACACTCCTCTTCACGCCACGGCCCCGGTGCATTGGGGTTGCGCCAGTTCAACGATGTGTCAAAGCGATGCATCAACCTAAGCAGGACCTCGCGGAGGTCGTCGCTGATCGGCAGTCGGTCCAACTCGATCGCGTACCCCCACACCGCCTTGTCCTCGGGCGTGGCCGCCCAAAGGACTACGCCTGATCTTGGGTCGAAGAAGAACCTCGCTTCGGGCATGGCGTCACCCTCTCGATCCGTATCAACTCAACTGACCACCAAGGTACTTGCCGGGTCTGACACAGCAGCCCCACGGCGCCGACTCCGCGGCCCGCCCCGACGCATGACCTCGGGCTCCGCCGCACCGACCGGCACCTGCGTTCCCCTCCCGCTGACCGCCGTGTCACGGGCCGTCTCCCTCACGAAGGGGATGGGGGCAGCAGCGGGAGGGGGCGAGACCCGGCCGCCCCAGTAGCCGTGCTGCCCCCTGCTGCAAGGCGCGTCAGCGCAGTGGGCGGAAGGCGGTGCGGAGTTCCTCGGTGAGGATCTGGGGCTGTTCCCAGGCGGCGAAGTGGCCGCCCCGGTCGACCTCGTTCCAGTGGATGATGTTGCCGAAGGTCCGCTCGCCCCAGCTGCGCGGCGCGGGGTAGATCTCGCCGGGGAAGACGGTGACGGCGACGGGGACGTCGGGGATGGGGACGGCGTTGAAGGGGCCGCCTCCGGCCTGGTAGCCCTCCCAGTACAGGCGGGAGGAGGAGGCGCCGGTGTCGGTCAGCCAGTACAGGGAGATCGCGTCGAGGATCTCGTCACGGCTGAGGACCTTCTCCGGTACGCCGCCGGAGTCGGTCCACTCGGCGAACTTGTCGTAGTAGTAGGCGGCCATGGCGACGGGCGAGTCGTGCAGGGCGTAGGCGATGGTCTGCGGGGTCTGGTTCATCATCGCCGCGTAGCCGAAACCGTCGTGGTAGAAGTGCAGGAGCCGGTTGTAGGCCCGTGTCTCGGGGGCGCTGAGGCCGGCCGGGGCGGGGTCGGAGTTGAGCAGGTGACGCAGGATCTCGGGCGGGACGGTGCCGGGCATGTTGACATGGATGCCGAGCAGGCCCGCGGGGCGCAGGGTGGCGAGGTTCTCGGAGACGATCGCGCCCCAGTCGCCGCCCTGGGAGACATAACGGGTGTGGCCGAGGCGGAGCATCAGGGTGTGCATCGCGCGGGAGGTGCGCAGCGGGTCCCAGCCGGTGGTGGCGGGTTTCCCGGAGAAGCCGTAGCCGGGCAGGGTCGGCAGGACGAGGTGGAAGGCGTCCTCAGCCCGGCCACCGTGGGCCGTCGGGTTGGTGAGCGGGCCGACCACCTTCAGCAGCTCGATGATCGAGCCGGGCCAGCCGTGGGTCATGAGCATCGGGAGGGCGTCGGGGTGCGGGGAGCGGATGTGGGCGAACTGGATGTCCAGGCCGTCGATCTCGGTGATGTACTGCGGCAGGGCGTTGAGCCGGCGTTCGGCCCTGCGCCAGTCGTAGCCCTTGCCCCAGTACTCGACCAGCGGGCGGAGTCTGGCCAGCTGGGCGCCCTGGGAACGGTCGGTCACGGTCTCCTGGTCGGGCCAGCGGGTCGCGCGGATACGCCGCCGCATCTCCCGCAGGTCCGCTTCGGGGACCTTGATGCGGAACGGGCGGACCCCCGGGATCTGCGGCACGGCCGCGGAGCCTTCCGCTCCTGATGCGGCGGTGGCGGTGGCGGGGGCGGGGGCCGTGAGCTGGCTCGCGGCCACCACGCCCGCCGCTCCGGCGGCCATGCCGAGGAACCTGCGGCGGCCCGTGCCGCCGTCGTGGGAAGTGTCTCGTGTCGTCATTGTGGGGCTCCTTCTGTTGGTTCGGTTCAGAGGGTGGGGGGTCGCCGCGCCCGGTCCGGATGGTGGCGGGCGCGGCGGGGTCAGGCATCGGGGAATGGGGCGATTTCGGCGGGTGGTGTCGAGGCCGACGACCGGGCTTCGTTCCCGGCGGGGCGTCGGATCCCGGCCGGTGTCAGTAGATCCGTTCGGCGTGCCACACAGGCGTGTCCGGTGTCCAGGCGCGGACCATCAGCTCGGCGGACTGCGGGCGTGGCTGGAGTGAGAGGCGTTGGCCGGACGCCGTCCGGTTGCTCAGGTACACGTACCGCGTGTCCTCACCGGGTACTCGGGACACACACCACACGTAGCCGTCGTCGTAGGAGCGGAACGGGTCGAGGGTGACCGCGCTCTCGTCCCTCGTCTCCTGCGGATGGTCCGCCGTGGAGTTGACGTATCTTCCGCCCTGGGTGAGGTAGTAGCAGGGTTCGTCCCCACGCAGCTTGACCGGGACCATGGTGAACCGCTGTTCGGGCCGGTCGCTGTCGGGTCTGAGGACCACCGATGTGTGTGCTGCCGATGTGTTGGCTTCGAGGGCCAGCGCGGGTGAGGTGAACTCCACCAGATGGAGTTCGTTGCTGTTCGCCATCGTGCGGGGATCGCCGAGGAACCATCGCTGGCCTGCTGAGCCGTCGTGGTCGCGGGCTGTCAGGGCTTGGCCGTTGCCGAGGGCGGTGAGCACCTGGCCGGTGACCCGGTTCTCCAGTGTCCAGGTGCCGTCGCCATGGCCGGCCGGCCGCCAGAGCTGGTCCTGCTCGCTTCTGGGCCACAGTACGATCCGCCCGTCCCGTGCGCCGCCTTCCTGTCCCAGGTAGTGGCCGCGGAAGGGGGCGTCCTGGTAGATCAGACGGTAGTAGCCGGGGTACTCGGGGTCGGCTGCCAGGTGGAACGTCTGGGACTGGGGGTTGTCGGCATCGACCGGCTGGTCCGTGACGACATGGCTTGAGCTGCCTGAACTCCTCGAAGGACCCGCGATGTTGGTGGTGGCCGCGTTGCGCAGCAGTGTCATGTCGCCCACGTCCTGGTCGATCCCGCCCAGGGGCGGAGCCGGGGTCACGCCGCCGAGGGTGAACTCGACGGGGAAGTGGTCCGACATCAGCATGGTGTCGACCCGGGCCTGGCTGATGACGGTGGGTGCGGCGCCGGGGCCGGTCGGGGTGACCGCGTAGTCCAGGACTCTCTCTGTCATGTCGTCGCTGGCGCTCTGCCGCATACGGGTGGGATGCGTGTGCACATGGGTGGCGTGGACCTGGAAGCCGGAGCCGAGGGCGTCCGACAGGGAGCCCGGTTCGCGGTTGTTGTCACCCAGGGAGATCCAGGGCAGCGGGGGCTGGTCCGGGCCGGTCGCCTCGGCCATCATGGTGCGGATGTTGCGCATCAGCCCTGGGACGTCGTTGCCGCTCCCCGAGAGTCCGTGCACCGTGAAGTAGGCGACGCCGTCGACGTTGACACCGAGCGCGGGCCGGCCGTCGATCCCGGTGCTGATTCCCCGGTCGGTGACGAAGACGTCCTGCGGCTGGACCCGGGTCCGGGTCGCGATGGCCAGGTTGACCCGGCCGATGTTCTGCGGGTTGAAGTCCGAGTGGATCCAGTACAGGTACAGCAGGGGCCGACTGGCGGTTCCGGCGATCCGGAACTCACGCACCGGAGGGTAGCTGCCGTCCCACTGGATGAGCCGGTTCTGCGGAATGTCCCGGAGGTGGACCGCGCCGCCGGGCGGGGCTCCGGCCTCCTGGAGCAGTGCGACGGAGGCGCCGGTCTGCTGCATCAGCGGGATCAGTCCCATGGAGTACTTGTTCTCGTTGCTCGCCGACGAGGAGCCCTGCATGTTCCAGGTGATGACCTTGCGTTCATCGTCGTCACGGGGTTCGAGCCCACCACCGGTGTTCCGCAGGAAGAGGGACGAGCGGCGGCCCTCGGTGCGGGTCACCACGCCCTGTCCACGGAAGTCGGCGGTCTCGCTTCCGGTCCAGTCCGCGATGTCCTGCCCGCCCTGGGCGAGGGCCCGGAACCGGTGCGGGGCGCCGTTGTCGGAGCCGAACTGGAAGACCGTACCGGCCCCGGCGCCTTGGCTTCCGGCCGAGTACGGGGCGTACGGTTCGAACGGGCCGCCCGGTGTGGTCTGTTTGATCAGGGTGTTGTTGAAGAAGACGTTCTGCGGTCCCGACGAACCGGCCCACTTGGCGGCCTTGGGTCCGGCCGCCCACCAGATCGGGTACCAGGTGCCGGGGTCGCTCTCGCCGCCCTCGCCACCGCAGTTGGCCTGGCAGTTGGCCGAGCGGTGCTCATAGGGAATCCGCACCGTGTTCTGCTCGAACAGGTTGTAGCGCTCCCAGCCGCCGTGCAGGTTGAGGTCCGAGTCGAGGTCGTTGCGGAAGGCCACATTGCCGCTGGCCGACCACTGGAAGGTGAAGTGGCGCAGATTGCGGCTGTGGTTGTAGGCCCACAGGGAGTCCCACACCCGGCTGCCACGCAGATAGCCGTTGCCGCCCTTGCCCTTGTTCCAGGCGCCGTCGAAGCTGTTGCGCTCGATCTGGAGGTTGCGCGCGTTCTCCGTGACCACGGGGTGCGAGCCGGTCATGGTGCCCTTGAGGCCCCGGGCCCAGCTGTTGGCGGCCCACTTGTAGACGATGCCGTGCATCGCGTACTCGGGCGCGAGATTGCCGTAGTTGTTCACGGCCTGCTGGGGAGTCAGCTCATAGGTGCCGCCGCCCAGCTTCGGGAGGCCGTCCAGGTCCTGGGTGAACGCGAAGTCCTCGAATCCGACCCCTTCGACGACCTTCAGCGGGGTGACCTTGCTCGGATACGGGGTGTCACCCAGCGGATCGGAGCCGTCCGAGACGGAGTCGACCGGCAGATCCCACTCCAGCGGGCGGTCCAGGGTGATCTGCCGGGCGGTGGCGTCGATGCCGGTGACCCGGAACATCTGCTGGCGCATATGGAGGTTCTCCATCTGACGCCGGTCGGTGACACCCTGCTGCGCATAGAACTTGGTGCTGTTGGCCGCGCCGACCCAGACATAGCCGCCGGAGCTGAACTTGGACATGTTGGCCGTCGCGACCAACTGGACGACGCTGCTGCCCTGGCGGGCCGAGAACCCGGGGTCGCCGGGCCGTGCGGCCAGTTTGATGCCCGAGGCCCAGTGCTGGTTGACGCTGCCCTCGAAGATGTCCTTGCGGTTGGCGGGGGCCGCCGCGTGATCGTCCCGGTACCGCTCGGCCAGGTCCCGGGTCTGTACCCGCAGCATCCCGCGCCCCGGCCACATCCAGCCGCCGGTGCCGGTGTCGCTGCCGGTCCCGGCCGTCATGCTGTCCTGGTCCCAGCGGCCGTTGACCACGGTGTCGTACCGGGTGTTGACGTCCGGCCGGAACACCAGGCGGGTGCCGCCGTCCCCGGAGCCCTGACCCCGCAGGATCAGATAGTCGGCGTCGACATAGATCTGCCGGGTCACATCGATACGACCGGACGGCAGGGAGATCAGCGACAGCCGGTAGAAACCGGCCTGCGGCGAACACCGGCTCTTGATGTCGTCGATCGCCTTCTGGAGCCCGGTGGTGTCATCGGCCCCGTCGTCCGGGACCACCTGGTACGTGGAGGCGAGGCGGTCCGGGGTGATACGGCACGCCGCGTCGTCGGTCACGGCTTCGTCGCCGGGCGGCTTCATGCCGCCGCGGAATCCGGCGCGCGACCAGTCCGGCAGCCCGGCGGGGGCGGTCGTACGGTTGGCCTGGCTGAGGTCCGGTCCCTCGGCGCCCGGCCCGGCCTGCACGACGGCGGACTTGACACTGCCGGCGGGCGTCGCCGCCGAGGCGACGAACGGCAGGGGGAGGGAGAGGAGGAGACCGGCCAGAACGGCGGCCTCGGGTCTGAGGCGTCTCATGCGTCATCTCATTTCTGCGCACTTGTGGGCTCGGGTCGGAGAAGGTGACCGGATCGGCGGCCGGTTCGGCATCCGCCCGGTCGAAGTGCCGAGGCGGCTCGCGGCGGCGCCGCTCGTCCGCTGCGAAGGACGTGCCTGAATCGCCGCTACGAGGCGGGCGGATGCGGCAGCCAACCGAAGTCGGTGGCCTTCTTCCACAGAACCCCGTTCTGCCCACCGGCCGAACCGTTGATGACGTAGTAGGCGCCGCTGCCGTTCACCACGGCGAGCGGGGCACGGGGGCCCGCCCACGCATAGGAGTTCTCCTCGTAGAAGTCGGAGGACTGGCCGTCGCGCGCGATACGGAAGCTCCCCATCGTGAAGTCGCGCTCCGTGAGGGCGATCACGCCATAGCCGTTTCCGGAGAGCGCGACCGACGGCGCGTAGGCGGTCCAGCCCCCGATGTTCCTCGGATTGCTCCAGTGGGGGGCGCCGTACTGCTGGCGGGCCATGTACACGTTGTGGTCGAGGCCCGTGAACGCGAGCACGATCTGGTTCCAGGGCGCCGGGCCGTCGCCCACCTGCGCCGCGAGGGCGGGCGCGTCCTTGCTGCGGGCGTTCGGGATGATGCTGGGGGAGATGAAGGACGAAGAGCCGCCGTCGTAGTACATGGCCCAGATGTCGTCGGTGGTCTGGCTGTTCCAGGCCAGCAGATAGGAGTTGTTCGGCAGGGCGGCAGCCGCCACGGACTGCTGGTCGTAGGTGCGCGCGTCATGCGGGATACGGGTCGCGGACGGCAGTGCGGCGGGCAGTTGGAAGCCCGTGGTGAGCTGGACGCGGTGCTGGTAGAGGTGACCGTCCTGCCCGGTGTGGAAGATCCGGAAGTTGCCGCGTCCCCCGTCGTCGGTCCAGATCACCGTCGGTGCCGCCCAGGTCTGCGCATGGCCGGTCGAACCGGCGGTCGCCGGGAGCTGGAAGGCGTTGCTGTTGTTCAGCGAGATCCAGATGCCGTCGTTGTCGGCGCCGCGCCACGCGTGGAGGATGTTGCCGCGGTTGTCGCGGGCCTCCGCCTCGGTGGAACCGCTGCGGATCGTCCCGCCGGAGTAGGTCACCGGGGACCACTGGGTTCCCTCGTCGGGATAGCCCCAGACACTGGCCGACGCGGGCGCCGACGCCGCGACCACGGCGGCGAAAGAGGCCAGGAGCCCGACACCGGCCAGCCGGAACTTCTTCATTTCCTGATACATGGGTTCTCCTCGTGATGTCTCGGATGGATCGTCGGTGGGGTAGCCGATGGATGTCCTTCACGGGCACGCCGTCGGCTGTGTGCACCGCCCGCTCAGGCGCGCAGCAGGAGTTCCGCCGCGCGTTCCGCGAGGGCGTAGACCGTGGCGTTGGTGTTGGCGGAGGGGATGGCCGGGATGACGGAGGCGTCGGCGACCCGCAGGCCGGTGAGTCCGCGCACCCGTAGTTCCGAGTCGACGACGGAGACGTCGTCCTCGCCCATCAGACAGGTGCCGACCGGATGGCAGTAGGAGCTGAAGTACCGCTTGGCATAGGCGGCGACATCGTTGTCCGTGACGATGTCCGGTCCTGGGGCGACCTCTTCGGCGCCCCATGCGGCGAGCGGCTCGGACGCGGCGATCCGGCGGGCGGTCCTGATCCCGGCGAGCACGGTCTGCACGTCGGCCTCTTCGGCGAAGTAGCGCGGGTCCAGCACCGGCCGGGCGTAGGGGTCGGCGGAGGTGATGCGGAGGCTGCCCCGGCTGGCCGGGCGCATGGGTGAGACGCCGATGGTGAACCCGTTCGACACGGCGGCGACCGGGTTGGGCAGCGGAATGTCGATGAAGATCAACTGGATGTCGGGGCCGTGGAGTCCGGAGCCGCTGCTCAGCAGGCCGATGATCTCACCGTGGTTGCCGCGCGGTGTCGGCACCGGGCGCCGGACGCAGTGGACCAGGTTGGCGCGCGGGTGGTCATGGAGGTTGGCGCCCACGCCGGGGAGCTGGTGGAGAACCTCCACCTGGGCCTGGCGGAGGGTGTCCTCGGGTCCGACGCCGGAGCGCAGCAGGAGGTGGGCGGAGCCGATGGTGCCCGCGGTGAGGACCACCTCACGGCTCGCGGTCGCGGTACGCAGCCTGCCGTCGATGTCGTACTCGACTCCTGTGCAGGTGGTGCCGTCGAAGAGCAGTCGGTGGGCGACGGCGCCCGTCTCCACCTGGAGGTTGGGCCGGCCGAGGGCCGGGGTGAGGTAGGCGTCGGCGGCGCTCTGCCGGCGTCCGTCCACGATGTTCAGGTCGACGGGGGCGAAGCCCGTTTCGAGGCCGCCGCTGATGTCACGGGCGCGGGAGTGACCCGTGGCCAGGGCACCTTCCAGACACGCCAGGAGGACATCATGGGGCTCGGTGGCCGGAGCGACCGTGAGCGGGCCCTGCGTACCGCGGGCGGAGGCGCCGCTGAGGACGGTCTCGGTGCGCTGGAAGTAGGGCAGCAGCTCGACGAAGGTCCAGCCCTTGGCGCCGTGGGCGCTCCAGGCGCCGTAGCTGGTGTGATGGCCGCGGGCGAAGACCATGGCGTTGATCGCCGACGACCCGCCGAGACCCCGTCCGCGGGGCAGGGGCACGGGGGCGCCGGAGGCGCTCTGGGGCACGGTGCTGTCACCCCAGTTGGCGGGCGTGGTGGCGAGGCCGGGCCAGGCGGACGGGCGGGTCACCGCGTCCGGCAGCTCGGAGGCGGGCGGGCCCGCTTCGAGCAGCAGCACCTGGAGGTCCTCCTGCTCCGAGAGCCGGGCGGCGAGGACACATCCGGCGGTGCCGCCGCCGACGACGATCACGTCGTATCCGGCGTTCGTCTTCTCTGTCATGACCTGGTCGCTCATGCCCCCGTCCCCAGGGCGAGTGCGTGGGTGAGCTGCTCGGTGTTCATGGCGTAGGACGGGTCGAGGGCCTGGACCGAGCGGAAGACGTCGACGGTCGTGTCGTCGTCGTAGGTGACCTGGAGTTCGGCGGCCAGGGAGAGCCAGGTGGTAAAGGTGACGCCGAGTTGGGTGAGGCGGGTCAGGGCGGTGTCGTGGGCGACCTGGGTGGAGCCGGCGGTGGCGTCGGCGACCACGGTCACGCCGAGCCCTCGACGCAGGGCGCCGAGTGCGGTGCGCAGGACGCAGCCTTCGGTGGTGAGTCCGGCGATCACCAGGTGGCGTACGCCGGTCGCTTCGATGGCGGCTTCGAAGCCGGGGTGGCCGAAGGCGTCGAAGGAGCCGGCGCGGTGGACGAGGGGGAGGTCGCCGATCTCCCGGGCGAGTTCGGGGTAGAGGGTGCCGCGCGGGTCGCGTTCGGGGCCGAGGGTCACCACCAGCGGCGCCCCGTAGCCGAGCGCCATACGGGCCAGGGCGACGGCCCCGGTGACGTTGTCGGCGATGGGCTGGGTCCGGATGAGGTTGGCGTAGCCGGTGACGTAGTCGACCAGGACGAACGCGGTGTTCTCCGGGGTCCTTGCTTCGATGTCCATGACGGTCTCTCTGAGGGTGCGGATACGGGGCTGGCTACGGGGGTTCCGACCGTGCCTAGGCGCGTTTGCGGACGAAGAGCACGGCGGCCAGGGCGGCGAGGAGGGCTCCGACGGCGGGGATCAGGACGGCCAGATGGAGCGCCGAGGTGAAGGCGTCTTCGAAGGCGGCCGTGACGTCGTCGTGGATCGCGGCGGGGACGGCGGTGATCGGGGTGCCGGAGGCGATGCCGTCGGTGACGGCGGGGGTGGCTTCGGAGGGGACTCCGTGCCGGGTGAGCTGGTCCGGCAGTCGGCTGATGAGCCCGCTGGTGAGGATGGTTCCGGTGACGCTGGCCCCGAGGGTGTTGCCGATCTGCCGGAAGAGGTTGACGGTACCGCTGGCCATGCCCGCCTCCGCCGGGGCGACGCTGACGACCGCGGCGGCGGTGCTGGGCGGGAGGACCAGGGCCGCGCCCGCGCCGAAGACTCCGAGGTAGAGGCCGATCAGGGCCGGGGAGGTGTGTGCGTTCTGGGTGAGCATCAGCAGCGTTCCGGTGGCCGCGACCAGGGAGCCGACGGTGAGTGTGACTTTGAAGCCGAGTCTGCCGACGATCCGGCCCGCCACGGCGCTGACCAGCAGATAGGTGCCGGTCACCGGCAGGGTGAGCAGGCCGGTCTCCAGGATCGATGTGTGGCGGACCCGCTGGTAGAACAGGACCTGCGCGATGGCCATGCCGACGAACGCGTACTGCGCGACCAGCGCGATCAGGTTGGCCGCCGTGAAGGAGGGGTTGCGGAACAGCCGCAGGTTCAGCATCGGGGTACGGCTGCGGCTCTCGACGACGAGGAACGCGGCGAGGACCACGATGAACCCGGCGAAGGACCACAGGACCACGGGGGTGGTGAAGCCCGCGTATCCGCCCTGGATGACGGCGTAGTTCAGCAGGCCGATGGCGATGACGGTCAGGGCGAGCCCCGGCGGGTCGAGGTGGCGTCCGGGCTGGCGGCTCTCGGTGATGTGGCGGGGGGTGAGCGCGAGGATCACCACCGCCAGGACGACGTTGACGAGGAACGCGGCGTGCCAGGAGAAGTAGAGCAGGATCGCGCCCGCCAGGATCGGGCCCAGTGCCAGCCCGAGGCCGGAGACGGCTACCCAGATGCCCACCGCGGTCGTCCGTGCGTGGGGGTCGTGGAAGGAACTGGTGACGATCGCGAGGCTGGTGGGCAGGATGGCCGCGCCGCCCAGCCCCATGATCGCCTGCCCGGCGATGACGACGCCCGCGGAGGGCGCCAGGAAGACCAGGAGGCTGCCCAGCCCGAGCAGCACAGCACCCGCGGTGAAGACCCGGCGGCGGCCGAGGATGTCACCGAGCGTTCCGGCGGCCAGGACGAAGCAGGCCACCATCATCGCGTAGACGCTGGCGATCCAGACCAGTTGCGTGCTGCTGGTGTGCAGCGCGGCCTGGACCGAGGCGAGCGTGGCGGTGGTCTGGGTGATGTTGATGAACAGTCCGAGCTGCCCGAGGCTGACGACGGTGAAGCCGGGCCAGGGGCTCTTCACCGGCTCCGGTGCGGCGGCCTGTACGGTTTTGGGCGTTGGTTTCTGGCGCTCCGTCAGTGGGACGGAGGTGCTCGGGGAAGACATCGGAACCCTTCCACGGGTGAGTCGGTGCGGGGAGTCAAGTCAGGTCAGTGCAGGGGCACGTCGAGGACGGCCTTGCGGTGGCTGAAGGTCTCCAGGGAGTACCGGCCGTGGTAGTTGCCCATGCCGCTCTCACCGACACCGCCGAAGGGCAGGGTGGGCACGGTGACATGCATGACCGGCAGACCGAAGCTGACGGCGCCCGAGGAGGTCTCGGTGATCAACCTGGCGCGGGTCGTCTCGTTGCCGGTGAAGGCGTAGGCGGCCAGGGGCTTGGGGCGGGCGTTGATGAACGCGATCGCCTCGTCCAGGTCGGCGACGGTGAGGATCGGCAGGATCGGTCCGAAGATCTCCTCCTGCATGACCGGCTCGTCCGGGCGCACGTCCCGCAGCACGGTCGGGGCGATGTACTTCTCGGCCCGGTCGTGGTCCCCGCCGACCGCCGTGCGGCCGGAGCCGGCCAGGCCCAGCAGACGCTGGAAGTGCCGGTCGTTGACGATGCGCCCGTAGTTGCCGGCCGTCTTCGGGTCGGCGCCGTAGAGCTGCTCGATCGCCTTGCCGAGGGCCTCGGTCAGGGCGTCCGCGGTCTCCGGGTCGGTGAGGACGTAGTCGGGGGCGATGCAGACCTGTCCGGCGTTGGTGAACTTGGTGGCCGCGAGCCGGGCGGCGACGGTCTCGATGTCGGCGTCACGGTCGATGAACACCGGTGACTTCCCGCCGAGTTCGAGCGTGACGGGCGTGAGGTGCTCGGCGGCGGCCCGCAGCACGATCCGGCCCACGACACCGTTGCCGGTGTAGAAGATGTGGTCGAAGGGCTGGGCGAGGAGGGAGGTCGTCTGCTCCACACCGCCTTCGACCACGGCCACGGCGTCGGTGTCGAGGTAGGCGGGGACGAGGCGGCCGAGGAGTTCGGAGGTCCGCTCGGCCAGCTCCGAGGGCTTGAGGACCACCGCGTTGCCCGCCGCCAGCGCCCCGGCCACGGGGACCAGCAGCAGGTAGATCGGGAAGTTCCAGGCGGAGATGACCAGGGTGACGCCGAGCGGGTCGTAGCGGGTGTGGGCCGTGCTGCCGGGCGGGAGATAGGGGACGGCGACCTCGGCGGGCTCCGGGGCGAGCCACTCCTCCAGATGCTCCAGATAGTCGTCGATCTCCACGACCGTGGTACCGATCTCGTCGCTGTCCACCGCGGCGGCGTCCTTGCGCAGATCCGCCCACAGCGCCTCGGCTATCGCGGCACGGTTCTCGGTCAGCATCGCCCGCAGCCGGGTCAGCTGCTCCACCCGCCAGGCCAGCGGCTTGGTGCGTCCGTCGGCGAAGGTACGGCCCAGCCGGGCGAGCAGCGCGGCGGCGTCGTCGGAGGAGAAGGCGGGGTACGTGGTCATGAGGTGTTCCCTTTCGGTGAGCAGGAGCGGATCTCAACAGGTCGGCGCCCGGGGTCGCGGCGCGCTCGGAGGCGCGTATCGGTGGCGGACATCGGCGGCGACGCCGTCCGCGTCCCCCGCGAGCGTCAGGCGGTCGTGTCGAGGACGACCCGGAACCGGGCCTGACCGGACATCATGCGCGTGTAGGCGGCCGGTGCCTCCCACAGCGGCATCACCTCGATCAGCGGCTGGATGCCTTGCCGCTGGGCGAAGGCGAGATTGTCCTCGTTCTCGATGGAAGTGCCGGTGAGCGTGCCTCCGATGGAACGGGTACCGAAGATCAGGTCGGTGGTCGCGACGGTCATCGGGTCGGCGGTGGCGCCCACCACCATCAGCTGGCCCTGCGGAGCCAGACCGGTGACCAGGCCGTTCATCGAGGCGCCACTGGAGGCGGTGGCGATGATCGCGTCGGCGCCACCGAGGGCCCTCAGTGCCTGACCGGGGTCCTCGACCGTGCTGTCGATGTAGTGATCGGCGCCGAGGTGGCGCGCCAGTTCGGCCTTGCCCTCGCCGCGGGCGATAGCCGCGACACGGTGGCCGAGGTGGGCGGCGTACCGCAGGCCCAGGTGCCCCAGACCGCCGATGCCCTGTATCGCCACCAGCCCGCCCGGTCGGACGGACAGCCGTCCCAGGGCCCGGTACATGGTCAGCCCGGCGCACAGCAGGGGCGCCGCTGCCAGGGCGCCGAGCCCCTTGGGCAGACCGACCAGTCCACTGCTCCTGACGTAGACGACCTCGGCGTACCCGCCGTCGACCGTGGTCCCCGTCTGCGGCTGGTCGGAGCAGTTGACGAAGTCACCTCGACGGCAGCTCTCGCAGTGCCCGCACTGTCCGCCGAGGAAACCGACCCCGACCCTGTCGCCCACCTGCCAGCCCCACACACCGGCCCCGACCGCGTCGATCACACCGACGATCTCGTGTCCCGGGACGATCGGCGTGCCGGGGTCGGCACGCCATCCTTCCGCCGCCACGGCGTCGGAGTGGCACACCCCGCACGCCTCCACGCGCAGCCGCACCTGCCCCGGCTCGGGCTCCCGGATCTCGCGCTCGACCAGCCGGAACTGCCTGCTCTCCGTCACCTCGAAGGCACGGTATGTAGACACGATCTTCCCTTCGTCGCGGGGCTTCTCTGCGGGGCACTGAGTGAATAGGACGCCGGAGACTTGGTGAATATGACCGGTCACTTTACACGATCGTCAAACGGCTGCAAGCGGGAGAACGAGACGACACGAAACGGACCGCGCACCTTCCACCGCCCCCGGACCAGCCCGGAGGCAGCACTCACCCACCCATCCGGTTCACCCGAGGCTCACCACTGGGCTCGGGGCTCACCGCTGGGCGAACCCGGACCCCGGGGCACGCCCGGCGATCAGGACTCGGCCTTCTTGCGAGCCCGGTAGGCGGCCACGTTGGCCTTGTTGCCGCACACCTCATAGGAATGCCACCGTTGGGTGCGGCTGCGTGTGGTGTCGTAGAACGCGTGGCGGCAAGCCTCGTTGTCACAGATGCGGATACGGGACCACTGGTCGGCCGCCATGAGGGCGGCCACCGCGCGGGTGATGCCCCCGACGACCGGATCGCCCCCCACCTGCCGCAGCCCCACCTCTCCCGGCACCGTGAAGTCCTGGCGCAGGGTGATCGAGGAGGCGTACTCATCGAGTTCGACCAGGCGGGTGTCCGCCTCCGTCGCGCTCTGCGGCCACACCATGCCCACCAGGACCCCGCGCAGTCCGCGGACCGCGTCGAGGCGCCCGGGAGTCGGCGCTTCCGGCGAGCCGAAAGGCTTCAGGATCACACCGGCCGTCTCGGGGTCGTCGAGCCGGTCGGGAAACATGTCCCCCGCCCCATGCCGCCGCGAGTTGAGCAGATCCACGATCAGCGCGGCCTCCGGGGGAACCCGGGACGCGAGGCGTGTCCGTCCGTCTGTGGCCATGTCCCACACCGTAGCACATGGGCTAACCCATGAAGACCTTTACATCCGTCGATCGAACATGCTAGAACTGAAATGGCCAAAGCGAGATAGCCCATTACTCCAGTTACTCCGGTCACCGGCGAGGCAGGACGCGACGCGTCCCAGCGGTACCGGGCGAGGCATCGGGAGCACCTTCGACGCAGGCGACCCCACGCCGCGCGACCCGGGCGCCGCCCCCGAGCAGCCCTGAGAACCCCAGAGGGAGAAGGACATGAGTGAGATCAAGACCCAGTTCCGCACGATCGACGGTCTGTCGATCCGGTACGCCCAGAGCGAGACGCCCCACGAGCACGAGGCACTGCTGCTCAGCCCGTGGCCGCAGAGCCTCTACAGCTACGACGCCAGCTGGTCGCTGCTGACCCGGCACGCCCACCTGACCGCCGTGGACCTTCCCGGGTTCGGACACTCCGAGCTGCGGGAGGACCTGATGTCACCCGCCGCCATGGGCGAGTTCATCGTGAAGATCGCCGACGCCTTCGGTCTGGAGAAGCCCCATGTCGTGGGCCCAGACGTCGGCACCGCCGCCTCCCTGTTCGCCGCCGCCCGGCACCCGGACCGGTTCCGGAGCCTGGTCGTGGGCACCGGCGGAACCTCGGTCCCGCTGGCCCTGGGCAGCCCCCTGCGCGAGTGGGTGCTCGACGAGGACCTCGCCCCCTACCGGGCCTACCCGCCCAGGGCCGCCGTGACTGCGGCACTGGAGACCATCCAGGGCTACGAGCTGCCCGAGGCCGTCCGCGAGGACTACCTGGCCTCCTACGTCGGCCAGCGCTTCGTCGACCAGATGGCCTACGTCCGCGCCTACCCCGCCGAACTGCCGGTCCTCGCCGAACTGCTGCCGGGCATTCAGACGCCGGTCCAGATCGCCACCGCCCGCCACGACGCGGTGGTCCCGCCGGAGAACGCGGAGTTCCTCCACGAGCGCCTGCCCCACAGCAAGCTCGACACCATCGAGGCCAGCCACTTCGTCTGGGAGGAAGCGCCGGCCGAGTACGCCAAGGTCGTCACCGACTGGTGGCAGGCCAACTGACCTCCTCCCACCCCGGAGCGAGGGCGCCGCGAGCGACGCCCATGTGCCCGCGTTCCAACCGGTGATTCATGTTCGGCATCAGGTCCGCGAATGCGGTCCTGTACGATGAACACGCTACGGAAGACGATCGGTCATTTTGCATTGACCAGGGCTCCGTCCTGCTCTCTTGCCGCGACCGCACCCGCACCTACCGCGGAGCCTCCGGCACCAACCCATCACACACCGATCCGGCCGAACCCGGCCGCACAGCAAGGAGATCCACCGTGAAGGCGAAGACCGCTCTGCCCCGTCCCCGCAATTCCGTTCTCACTCTCGGCGTGGCGGCGGTGGGGGCGACGGCGGTGGCGCTGGCGCTCACCGTGCCCGCGTCAGCCTCGGCCACGTCGACCAGCCCGGCACCGAAGCAGAAGCCCACCGTCGTCCTCGTGCACGGCGCCTTCGTGGACGCCTCCAGCTGGAGCGGCGTCATCGGCCGCCTCCAGGGCGACGGCTACAAGGTGATCGCACCCGCCAACCCCCTGCGCGGACTGGCCAGCGACGCGGCCTACCTGCGCAGCGTCCTCAAGACCATCGACGGCCCCATCGTGCTGGCCGGACACTCCTACGGCGGCGCCGTCATCAGCCAGGCCGCCGCCGGGAACAAGAAGGTCAAGGCCCTCGTCTACGTCGCCGCCTTCGCCCCCGACCGCGGCGAGAGCGTGACCTCGGTGAACAGCAACTTCCCGCCCGCACCCCTCGGCAATGCGCTGGTCCCCACCCCCTACCCGCTCCCCGACGGCAGCACGGGCACCGAACTCTCCGTCCAGCCCGACAAGTTCCACGAGATCGTCGCCGCCGACGCCCCCGAGGCCGTGGCCAACGTGGCCGCCGCCGCACAGCGCCCCGCCGCCGCCAACATCTTCACCGACATCTCCACCAGGGCCGCCTGGAAGACCATCCCCTCCTGGGGCGTGATCGCCACCCAGGACCAGGCCATCAACCCCGACGCCCAGACCTTCATGGCCAAGCGCGCCCACGCCCGCATCACCGAGGTCGACGCCTCCCACGCCATCCCCCTCACCCGCCCCGACACCGTCACCGACGTCATCGAACAGGCCGCCAAGACGACCGTCCGCTGACCACCCCCCGAACCGCGACCCGCCCCGCCGGGTCCCCCCCACCCCGGGAGGCCCGCATCGCAGGCACCGTCATCGGCGCACGCGCCAACGACGAAACCGTCGACGCCTCCCCATGGAGCAGGCACACGGCCACCGCCGACAAGGTCGCGGTACCGCAGGTCGTCTTCACCGCCCCCGAAGTCGCCTCCGTGGGACTCACCACCCGGGACGCCGAGCGGACGGGGCGCAGGGTCGACGTGGTCGACTACGACCTCGGGCTGCTGGCCGGGGCACAGCAGTACCTCCCCGGGTACCAGGGACGCGCGCGGATGCTGGTCGACCCCGAGCGGGGCACCGTCGTCGGCGTCACCTTCGTCGGCCCCGGCGTCGCGGAACTGGTGCACTCAGCGACCGTCGTGATCGCCGGAGAAGTGCCGGTGGAACGACTGTGGCACGCGGTACCGGCATTCCCCACCATCGGTGAGGTATGGCTGCGGTTGCTGGAGACGTACCGGGGGTGAGGTGGAGTTACCCGGCGCTGCCGGGGGTGCTCCCGGTGAGTGCCCCGTCGCTTCCCCGGCCTGCCCTTCCAGGGTCAGGCCGGGGTCCTCGGCCTCCCAAGGGCCTGGGGGACCAGCCACCGCCTGCAAGGCGGGGAAGTCGCTGATCCGGCAGGGCGTCTCCAGCGTGACTTGACAGCGGTTAAGCTGACCGGACATATTGGAACTGGCGAAAAGGAGTGTGGGAGATGCCCAGGCCAAGTATGCGTGAGCACCTGATCGAGGCTGCCTTCGACCGCTTCCATGAGCACGGCTTCAACGGCAGCGGCATCAAGGACATCACCGACGCGGCCGGAACCCCGAAGGGTTCCTTCTACAACCACTTCGACAGCAAGGAGTCCATGGCCGTCGAGGTCATGAGCCGCTACGCCCGCGGGCGCCAGATGCGGATGCTCGCCGACACCTCGACCAGCGCGGTCGACCGCGTCCGCGCCCACTTCGAGTTCATGTCGAAGGACCTGGAGCAGCACGACTACGCCCGGGGCTGCCTGTTCGGGAACTTCGGGGCGGAGCTGTCGACACAGAGTCCGGTGATCCGGGAGGAAGTCGCCCGAAGGCTGGCGGGCTGGGAGTCACTCCTCGTCGCCGCCCTGGGCGAGGCCCAGGAAGCCGGGGCGCTGGCGAGCGACGCGGACACCGCGCTCCTCGCGCGCTTCCTGGTCAGCGCCTGGGAAGGAGCGGCACTGCGGGCGAAGATCACTCGCAACGGGACACCGATCGACGACTTCTTCGCGGTGCTGAACTCACTCCTCCAGGACGCGGCGCCCGCGGATGGGGCGGACACGCAGAACGCGTGACGCACCGACGGTCGATCCGGCCCGGGTCGGCGGAGCGGCTCAGCGGGGTGTGAGTTCGCCGGCATAAATGGCCCGCATCGCCCGCTCGACATACTCGTCGTTCTCCCCGACCGGAGCGACATAGTCGAGCACCGCGCGCGCCGCCTCCTCGCCTAGTGTGCGGGTGATCACCCAGGCTCCGAGATAGTGGGACGCCAGACAGCCACCCGCCGTGGCGACGTTCCCCTCCGCGTGGAAGGGCACGTCCAGGACGGTGACGCCACGGGCCTCGACGTAAGGCCGGGTCATGATGTCGGTACAGGCCGGCATGTCACCCAGAATCCCCAGGTGCGACAGCACCAGAGCGCCGGAGCACTGCGCCCCGATCAACTGCCGTGACGCGTCCAGCGGCAGCATCGACAGCAGTTGTCCGTCGGCGACGACATCGCGGGCCTTCACTCCGCTGCCGATCAGTACGACATCGGCTTCGGCCACGAAGTCGAAGGAGCGCTGACCGGTCACGTCGACGCCGTTCATCGACGTGACGACCGGGGTCGGCGTCGTGATGAACGCCTCCAGCCCGTCCTTGCGGCACCGGTTGATCACCGCCGAGGCGATGAAGCTGTCCAGCTCATTGAATCCGTCGAACGTCACTACTGCCACCTGCATTGCAACCCCCTCCAGCACGGCATGGCGCGACCAGTGACCAGAATCGAATATGACCAGTCGTATTGTCAAGGGCTGACATTCGTCAGGCACCCACGATCGGCGCGCCACCAGGGTTGACAACTTCAAAACGACCGGTCATTTTTGATGCGTTGATGCAGATGATCCACCGCCCGACCGATCAACGCGCCCAGCGCGCGGCCATACACACCCCCAGGGCATCGACAAGGGAGCCGACCGTGAGCGACAAGGCGCAGGGACTGCGTGAGCGCAAGCGCCTCAAGACCGCTCTCCTCATCTCCGACACGAGCCTTGAGCTGTTCGAGAAACAGGGCACGGCGGGCACGACCGTGGACGAGATCGCCGACGCCGTAGGCATCTCCCAGCGGACCTTCTTCCGCTACTTCCCCCGCAAGGAAGACGCCGTGTTCTGGAACAGCTTCTGGAGCACCGACCACCTCACCCACCTCGTGGACCACGCCGCCCTCGACATCCGCGCGGGCACCGACCCCGTCGCCGCCCTGCACCACCACTGGACCCGGACCTTCACCGAGTTCATCGGCGACGACACCGCACTCCACCGCTTCCTACGCCTCAACCGACTGATCCACACCGACCCCGCACTGCTCACCGCCGCCCTGGAACGCAACCAAGCCTTCGTCCGGCACGCCGGAGACCGGCTCGGCGCCGACCTCGCCCCCGCGTTGCCCGCCTGGGCCGCCCGCACGGCCGTCGCACTGGTCTCCTCGGTGTTCCGTGTGACCCTGGACGAGGTGGCGCGCCGCGAACGGATCGACGCTCCCGCCGACATCGCTGCGGTGCACGGGAACGTCGTCGGTGTGCTCCGCTCGGCACGTATCGCCCTGGAGCCCGGTGTGCGGGGTCCCCAGCCACAAGGAGCCTGCGCTCCGGCCGGACCTGCCCTCGATCAGGGCCTCGGCTGATCGGGGGCGTCCGCGCCTCGCCGTGCCGGCCGGTGGCCGTACACATCGGCCCGGTCCACGGACAGTTCGTCGAGGACCGTGACCAGGTCCTCGGCGACGCGCTCGGTGGAGTAGCGCCGTGGATGCCCTGCGAAGAGGGACAGCTGTGCCCTTGCACATGGGCGGAGGCGTACGGCGGAGCCCTGTGGTGGTGGCGAGCGGGACGCCGGGCTCATGTCACAAGATCGGTGGGCCGCCGGTCAATGGGGTGAGCCGAACGTCGACGGCACGGATGTGTACCAGGTCGTCCTGGAGGAAGAGCGCCGCATGGACCCAGGTGAGACGGTACCGATCACGGAGCTCTTGGACGAGCGTCGGTTCCTGCTGGATGTCGCGTACTGGATGCTGGGGAGCCCGGCCGCGGCTGACAGCGTGGTCGATCAAACCTACCGCCGGTGGTACGAGCTGTCCGAGACCGAGCGTCGTCGGATCGCCGTTCCCCGGTCATGGTTGGCCAGGACCGCGGGCGGGATCTGTCTGGACCGGCTCGCACCAGCGGGCCCCGGTGCGACGGGCCACAAGGAGGAAGAGGCCGGTCGGGTCGTGCGGAACGTGCTGGAGTCGTTGTCCAGTGCAGAGCGGGCGACGTTCGTGCTGCGCGTCTTCGGAATGACCGAGGGAACGGTCGCCGACATCGTGGGCCGCCCGGAGCCCTCGGCCACGGAACTCGCCGATCGTGCCCGGCGCTGGCTCGCAGTGCAACGTTCCCGGCCCACGACGCCACAGCGGCAGGAAGCCCTGGCTCGTGCCGTCCGGGATGCCTGCCTCACCGAGGACGCCGAACAGCTCGCCGCACTGCTGTGCCCGGACGTCACCGCGTTCTTCGACGGTGGTGGCAAGGTACGGGCGCTGACCGGACAGGTCCACGGCAGCCGACAGGTCGCGGGCAGTCTCCTCACCCTGTTGGCCCGCCACCCGCGCTCCGCCCTGACCACCCATTCCGTCAATGGCCGCACCGGACTCGTCGCCCGATACGGGCAGGAGGTGGTCGGCGTCCTCGGCCTCGACATCACCGACGACCGTGTCGCCCAGGTCTGGGTCATGCTCAATCCGGACAAGCTGCGGTCCTGGAACAAGCCGCACAGGCACGGTGGCCCCCGCTTCGACCAGACGCGGTGACGCCAGGGCCATCGGCGAGCAGACCGGGGCCGGTCTCAGGAGGGAGCGGGACGTACGCAAGGTGTCGTGGAGGGGGCACAGCGCCTGTACACGGCATGTGCGCCCACACGCGCACCACGCGCACCACCCCGGGGCCCGGTCCGGGGCTGGCGCTGGTCGTGCGAGCCGTGGTTCAGAGGCGATCCTCAGGTGCCACATAGTCGAAGGTCGGGCCCACCGCGAGACCGTCGTCATCCTGGAGGGCCATGAGGCTCTGCGCCTGTCCCTTGATCGCGTACATCGTGCCCACCGACATCCCCAGCATCGCCGGGTGTCCGTTGAAGGTCTGCTCCAGCTGGTGCAGCATCGTGCAGTACGTCTTGTTGAACTCTTCCTGCGCTGTGCGGATCGGGCTGCCCTCGGGGTGGTCCTCCAGTCGCGGGTTGGGGCGCAAGGGCCGGATGCCGGCGGGGTCCACGGTGACCGCCTCTCCGGTGGGACCGGACTCAGGGGTGTCCCCGGGCTGGTAGCGCCGGCCCCGCGCGAGTTCCTGGAACCGGTAGTAGTGCGAGACCGCCTTGGTCTCAGGGTGGAACAGATCGACGTCCCCGTCCCAGACGTCGGCACGGGCCGCGCCCTCGCCCTGCTCCACGATCTCCGCCAGCGCCACGAGCGCCGAGCTGAGGTCGGTCACGGGGCTGAGGTGGCCGGCCGTGTGCGCGAAGGGGCCGCCGGTGACCTGACGGCTGGGGTCCCCCGTGAAGACCTGGTCCTCACCCAACTCGGTGCACAGGTGCAGCAGGCCCTTCTCGATGGCGTCGTAGAACTGCCCGATGGTCGTGTAGTGGTCGCCCTCGGCGGGGTCTCCCGGTCGCGCCGGCTGTTCGAGGCGGAGGAACATTCCGAGGGCCTCCTGCCCGAACGGCAGCAGGGCCAGCTCGATGGACCGGTCGGCGTGCGGCATGGTCCGCGGGTGCGGGGCCAGCAGGTGGGGCGCGTCCAGTCGGGGGTGTCCGCCGACCGCGTTGAGCAGGTTCGCGACCAGGGCGAGGTGCAGCATCTCCTCGACGAAGACACCGCCGACGAGCTGTGCGGCATCCGCGTTCCGCGCGGGGTCGAGGGAGTACAGGGCTGTCAGGTAGGGCGGCAGTGTGGAGTGTTCCACTTCGATGGCCCACTGCAAGTGGGTACGCAGATCGTCCAGTGTGGCGATGCCCGTGGCCGAGGGCTCATCGGCAGGGTCGAACGTGTCCTGAAGCATGGCGAGGAGACTCACTTCCGGTGTCGTGGTGCAAGGGCGGCGGCGGTGCGCCGGTGTCGTCCCGTCCCCGCCGAAGCGGTGGGTGCGCCGCCGAAGCGGTGGGTGCGCCGCCGAAGCGGTGGGTGCGCCGCCGAAGCGGTGGGTGCGCCGCCAGGAGGCGGGCACCGCCCTTGATTCACCCTCACTGACCGCACGGGACCACCATCTGTGACACCGAACGGGATCTGTTGTGCATACCAACGGTGTTTTCTACACGCGGCGTCGATGCATCGTGGAGATGAGACAGTGTTTCGACTGGTGTCCAGTCGGGGGTGAGTTCCCGCTTCCCGACGAACGAACCGATCAGCGCGCCGGGTCCTCCGTCGTGCTCGGCGCGTGGTCGCGGTGACGCATGGTCAGGGAGGCCGCCACGCTCGCCGCCGCCACCCCGCCGGCCCACAGCACCGCCCATCTGCCCGCGAACGTGCAGGCCAGGATGGCGGCGGCGGTCATCGGCAGGACCGCCTGATGCCGCAGAGACGGCTTGTGGTGGCGTGCGTGGAGCAGCCAGGTGGAGAAGACGAATCCCGCCGTGGGCACGGTGACCGCGGCGGCGGCACTCAGGCCGCTGATGGGGGCCTCGCCGGTGACCTGGTCGATCGCGATGTGGAGTCCCGCACCGATGGCCGCGGCGCTGCCGAAGACGACGTAGTGGCCGTATCCCCACAGGAACGCGGTTCTTCGGGCGCGCAGATGTTCGTGGATGGGAACCATGAAGTAGATCCAGTAGGCGGCGAAGACGATCAGCAGGCCACCCGCCGCGATGGGCAGCAGGTCCGCTGAACTGCCCCTGTCCAGGGCTCGTTGGACGGCCACGGTTGCGGCGGCGACCGTCTCGCCCAGCACGATCAGGGTGAACAGGCCGTAGCGTTCGGCGATGTGCCGGGGGTGCCAGGGGGTGGTGTCGCCGCGCTCCGCCACCACGGGTACGGCCAGTTCCGCGGCCACGAGCAGGACGAACACCCACATCTGGGCATCGCCGCGGGGCAGGAACCCGAAGGCCACCCATCCGGCGGGCAGAAGGGCGATGCCACCCGCGTACCGCCGGGCGGTGGTCCGGGCGCCGCCCTGTGCACGGCCGGCCGCTCTGATCCACTGGCTGGTCAGGGCCAGCCGCATCACCACATAGCCGCCCACGATGATGGAGTAGTCCGCGTGGTCGAAGGCCCGCGGCACCCCGGCCGCCAGGACGAGGACGCCCGCGATCTGCACCAGCGTGAGGAGCCGGTAGGGCACGTCGTCGGTGTCGTAGGCGGTGGCGAACCAGGTGAAGTTCATCCAGGCCCACCAGATGGCGAAGAAGACCATGGCGTAGCCGATGACTCCCTGGCCGGCGTGTCCCGCCGCCACGGCGTGCACCAGCCTCCCGCCCGCCTGGGCGACGGCGACCACGAAGCACAGATCGAACAGGAGCTCCAGCGGGGTGGCGCTGCGGTGCGATCCCGCGGGGTCGCGCCCGACCGTGACGCGCGACCGCGGCCCCGGCACGGTCCCGCTGTCCGTCGGACTGCCGATCCGCTCTTTCACGGTCCTTCTTCTCCTCTCCCGGCCGTCGGTGTCAGGACGGACGGAGTTCGACGACGACGCGGTAGCCGGCCGGTTCCGCGGTGATGTGCAGGCCCGGGTCGTCGAACATGCGCTGGAGCGAGGCGTGCCATTCAGGGTTCCCGGTGGCTGTGTCGAGCGCGGCGCCCGAGGTCCACTCGGCGACATGGACGAACCGTGTCTCGGGCGCGTCCGCGAGGGGGCGGTGCGGCCGGGAGCGGAGGAAGCCGGGCTGGGTCGACATGATCCGGGCGTTCTCCTGGTACACCTCGGTGAAGTGGTCGGCTTCGTCCGCGGGCACGGTGTAGTGCTTGATGACAGTGACCGGGCCGTCGACACCGGTCCTCGATTCCAGGGAGTGACTCACACCAAGTGTGACCGGATAGGTCCCAACCGTGTGACCGGCCCTCGGACTTCTTTGCCGCGCGATTACCTTGGTGATCACGGCCCGTACGGGGTCGGCGTCCGCCCGTGCGTACCGCGCGCTCGTTCTCACGCCGCGTGCCGGAGGGGCACCTGTGCCGGCTCTGGGGACCGGTGGGCCGACGGCAGGCGGTGGACACGGCCCTCGGAGACGAGGAACCGCACGAGGCCGTCCGTGTCCCCCGTGTCGGCCGCGGTCCGGAACGCGGTGACGAGGCGCCGGTGCGCGTCAGCGGCGACCGGCCGTTCGCGGGCGCACTGGAGACGGGCCTGCGCGCGGAAGACCACCACGCGCGCGTGCGGGACGCTGATCCGGAGCAACTCCGCGAGTTCGGCGTAGGCGTAGCCGAAACCCTTCCGCAGTACGTAGGCGGCCACTCGATCCGGTGTCAGTCGCGCCATGAGCAGGGCCAGGGACGCTTCGAGCGCCGCAGCCTGCTCGGCCTGGCGCACGGGGTCCTGGGCGGACGGGTCGCCGATGTCGGCCGACTGCCACTCGGCCGGGGTTTCGTGGCGGTGCCATCCTGACTGGACGACGTTGATCGCCAGCCGGGTGGTGGCCGTGGTCAGGAACGCGGCCGGATTCTGGACCGTGGCCCGTTGGGTGAGCTGCCAGCGCAGCCACACCTCCTGCACCACGTCCTCCGCTCGTGAGGCGTCTCCGACGATGCGGCGGGCGATATGGAACAGCCGTGTCCGCTGGGCCAGGAATGTTTCGAGGGCCAGGGACAGGTCCTCCTCGTCCGGCTGGGCGACCGGGCGTGGGGCCGGCGTCGTCGTCTGCGGACTGGGCGCGGACATCGGGGACTCCTCTTCGTGGACAGGCGCCCTGCACAGGGCGATGTGTCCACCCTCGGTCCGAAGCCTCCCGTACCGCGCCCCTGGTGACCGTGGTCGAGTCCGTGGGGACCCCCGGGGACCCCCCAGGGGACCCCCGGGGACCCCCGGGGGGTCCGGGCCCGGCACTCACCCCGCCGGGACCGGGCCCCCGTCCCTGACGTCCGTGACCGCAGTGCTCCCGAGGGCACCCGGCAGCGCGCGCCGGGAGGTGATCCCGAGCTTGGCGTACACCTTCCGCAGGTGCCACTCCACGGTGTGGGGGCTGATGAACAGCTCTGCGCCGATCCTGGCGTTCGTCATGCCGTCGGCGGCCAGCGTCGCGACCTGTGACTCCTGGGGGGTGAGAGCGCTCGTCGGCCCGGTCTCCCGCGCCCTGGCGTGCTCCCCGGTGGCGAGCAGCTCGCGGCGGGCCCGCTCGGCGAAGGCGTGCGCCCGCATTCCGTCGAACATCGAGTGCGCCCTGCGCAGATGCTCCCGGGCGAGCGATCGGCGCTGGCTCCGGCGCAGCCACTCGCCGTACAGCAGGTGGCTGCGTGCCACCTCCACGGTCACACCGCCGCGGCCGAACTCCTCGATCGCGGTCCGGTACAGACGATCGGCCCGGTCACCGTGGGCGAGCAGGGCCTGGCTGCGGGCGCCGGCGCCGCGAGCCCAGCCGGAGTCGGCGGCACGGGTGAGTTCGACGAGCCGGGCCAGCGACGCTCGGGCCTCGTCGAGGCGACCGCAGCGGGTGGCGGCCTCGACATGTTCGACGAGTGACAGGCCGGTGAAGTTGAATCCGTCGTGCTCGATGCCCGTACGAGCGGCCTCCAGGGCGTCCTCGTAGCGTGCCAGGCCGTTGAACAGGACGCCCTGGATGTAGCCCATGGCGCCCAACAGGGAGACCTCGCCTCGTTGTTCGGCCCGGTCCCGGGCTTCTTCGATGATGCCCGCGGCGAGGTCCGCCTCGCCCCGCCACGCGGCCAGGACGAGCGCCGCGTACGTGTGCGGGGCGTGGCCGGTCGCGGCGGCGAGTACGTCGGCCTCGTCGATCATCCTGGCCGCCTCGGCGAAGTCGCCGTAGTGGATGTGCACGCCGCCGGCGTAGATGAGGGCCGGTGGCAGCGCGCCCAGCGCTCCGATGTCACGGGCGAGGCGCACCGCGCGACTGGCCAGCGTGTCCCACGCGTGCAGGTCCCAGGCGTAGTGGATGAACGCCTCCAGCGCGACCGGGACCAGCAGGAGCCAGCGCATGGTGGCCTCCCGGGTGGTGAGTTCCTCGTGCGCGAGCAGGTCCAGGGCGCCGCGCAGGGCCGGGACACCCGTCTCGTATCCGTCCGTGAGGAGTGCGGCCACACCGTCCAGGAGGAGGTCAGCGGCCGGGGAGCCCGACGGTGGGGCCCCGGACCCGCGGGCCGCGATCGCGGCTGCGCGAGCACCTGTGGGGCCGTGGACGCGGCCCGCGAAGATGGTCGCGCTGATCGCCTCCAGATACGTCTCCCGGGCCAGTGGCGACCCGGCGGCGGTGAACTGCGCCGCGGCGTCGAGCAGCAGTGGTGCCGCCTCGTCACTGCGGCTGCGGGCGAAGAGAATCCTGGCCCGCAGCCGCGCCAGTCGGGCGTGGTCCAGGGCGCTGAGGGGGCACAGTTCGGCCACCGTCGCCAGCTCTGTGGCCCGGTCGGGCGCGGCGGCCGAGAAGTGCGCCTCGGCCGCCGCGAGGGCTCGGCGCCCCCGCGGCCGGGGGTCTGGTGTCACCTCGGCCGCGCGTTCCAGCAGTACCGCCTCGGCCGCGATGCCACCGCGCTGCCGTGCGCGGTCGGCGGCCCGCTCCAGCCCGGCGGCGACCTCCTCGTCCGGCCCGTCGGCGGCCTCGGCGGCGTGCCAGGCGCGCCGGTCGGGGTCCAGGACCGGGTCCGTGGCCTCGGCCAGCGCCCGGTGGACCGCCCGGCGTTCTTCGGGTTCGGCTCCGTGGTAGACCGCCGAACGGGCCAGCGGATGCCGGAACCGGACCGACTCACCGAACTCGATCAGACCGGCCGCCTTGGCCGGGCCCGCTTGGGGGGTGATCTCGAGTGCGGTGGCCACGCGGACCAGGAGGCACGGGTCGCCGACCGGTTCCGCCGCGGCGATCAGGAGCAGCGTCCGGGTCGCCGCCGGCAGCGCACCGAGCCGACTGGCGAAGTCCCGTTCGATACGGCTCGCGACCGGCCCTTGGGTGCCTGGGTGCCCCGACGAGTCCAGGCCGTACGCCAACTCGGCGGCGCTGCGCCCACGGGAGAATTCGAGCAACGCGAGTGGATTGCCGTGCATCTCGGCCACGAAGCGGTCCCGGACGCGCTTCTCCAGCCGCCCGCCGACGGCGGCCTCGAGCAGCTCACCGGCCGCGGCGGTGTCGAGACCGCCGATCCGCAGCGCCGGCAGGCCGTCGAGCGCGGTCTGTCCCTCGGGGTCGCGCACCGCGAAGGCCATGGCGACCGCTTCGGCGAGCAGCCGCCGCGCCACGAACTCCAAGGTCTGCAGGGACACCTGGTCCAGCCACTGTGCGTCGTCGACCAGGATGAGCACCGGTCGGGACTCCGAGGCCCGGGTGAGCAGGGTGAGCACGGCGAGGCCGACCAGGAAGCGGTCGGGTGGATCTCCGGCCGCCATGCCGAACGCCACGCGGAGGGCGTCGCGCTGGGGTTCGGGCAGCGCGTCGAGCTCGTAAAGGAACGGGGCGCACAGTTGGTGCAGGCTCGCGTAGGGCAGCTCCATGTCGGCCTCGATGCCGTGTGCCCAGGTCACTCTCACCCGTGCCGCCCGCGCGGCCAGGTGTCTCAGGAGCACGGACTTGCCGATGCCGGCTTCGCCACGGACCACCAGCACCCGGGACTCGCCCTCGCGAAGGCCGAGCAGCAGGTCTTCGAGCGCCGCACACTCGCGCTGCCGGCCGACCAGGTCGGGGGGCGGGCTGGCGATCATGCGACGCGGCTCCTTCGTGAAGGCTCTTCCACAACACTGTCGGAACGATCCTTGTCACGATACCCGGGCCAGGCTCCACACCTTGTGTCGAAGTGTTGTGACGGACTCCACGCAGAAAAGTGCCCCGGGGCTGTCACAAACGGGCCCGCTGTCCGGTCGACCCCTATCCATGATCTTGCCCGTCCGCTGTCGCTGGAGGTCCCATGTCGTCGCTCGGACATCAGCTCGCCACGTCCGTTCTGGTGGTCGGAGCCGGCCAGGCGGGCCTGCGGGCGGCCATCGAAGTCGCCGAAGCCGGTGTCGCGGTCATCGCGGTGACCAACGGCGCGGCCGACGATGTCCCCACCGCGAGGGCAGCCTGGGCTGCCGGGCCGGGGCCGACCGCCGCCGACACGGAGGACGCGGGGGAACGGTATGCGGCCCACAGCGTGCGGGCGTGGATCGCGGACCGCTACGGCGTACGGGGTTTCCACGACGCCGGGCGCCACGGCACGCGCCTCGACCGGCAGGCGCACGGGTGGCCGGAAGAACGCCGGTCCGGCGACCGGTCGTACCGCCGCGCCCTGTCCGACGACGGGGACACGGGTGCGGAGACGCGGCGAACGCTCCGCGAACGTGTGCGGCAACTCGCCGTCCCCGTCCTGCCGAGCGTGTACGTCACCCGGTTGCTGGTCGACGACGGGACGGTGTTCGGTGCCTACGGATTCGACCTCGCCGACGGTTCGCGCTACGTCGTGCACGCCGACTCCGTGATTCTCTCGGCCGGTGGGCACACACGCATCTGGCGGCGTACGTCCTCGCGTCGCGCCGAGAACACCGGTGCCGCCTTCCGCCTGGCCGTCGAGGCGGGCGCCCGGTTGCGCGACCCGGAGATGGTGCTGTTCCACCCCTTCGGGCTGATCAAGCCGGAGAACGCGGCCGGCACTCTCGTCAGCGAGGCGGCTCGCGGTGCGGGCGGCGTCCTGCTCAACACCCTCGGTGAGCGGTTCATGGCGCGCTACGACGCGGAACTGCTGGAGCTGGGCAGCCGGGGCAGGGTGGCGTCCGCGTCCTACACGGAGATCAAGGAGGGCCGGGGCACCCGGTCCGGCGGTGTGTGGCTCGACCTGTCCCACCTGCCGCGTGAGACGGTCCTGTCACGGCTGCCCCAGGTGTACCGGTCCCTGTGGGACCTGACGATGCTCGACATCACCCGGGACCCGATCGAGGTGGCGCCGACCGCCCAGTACGCCCTGGGCGGTGTCCGGGTGCGGCCCGAGGACCACAGCAGCGATGTCAGCGGGCTCTTCGTGATCGGGCAGGCGGCCGGTGCTCCGCCCGGCGCGGGTCTGCTGGAGGAGAACTCCCTGATGGAACCGCTGGTCCAGGGCCGAATCGCCGGTCGGGCGGCGGCGCGGTACTCGGCCGGACGTGGTTCCGTGCAACGGTCGCCGACCGTGGTGCGTGCCGCGGCGACGGACGTGGACCGGGTCCTTGCCGCCGACGACGACCACAACGTCCGCGCGCTGCTGCGGAAGGTACGGCATCTGATGACGGAGCGCGCCGGTGTCGTACGGGACGAGACCGGGCTCGCCGCCGGGCTGGTCGAACTCGACGAGATCGAGGCCCGCGTGGGGTGCGCGGGAGTGCACGTCGACATCTGCGGCTTCCAGGACCTGGCGTACGCCTATGACCTCAGGTCCGCCGTGCTCGCCGCTCGCGCGACCCTCGAGTGCGCGCGGGAGCGGCGCGAGACACGGGGCTGCCACCACCGGTCCGACTACCCTGACGCCGATCCGGACCCGGCGGTCCACCTGGTGTGGTCCCCGACGACCGGGGTGCGACGCGAACCCGTCCCCAAGTCCCCCTCGCCCAACTGACGTGCGGCGTCTCGGCCGGCGCCTGGTCGCCCGAGCCATCACCGGCCCGGCGGACGCCCGCTGTCGGAGCGCGGCCGACCGGAGGGGCGCCTCGCCCACCGCTTCCGCCGGTGGCACGCCCGACCTGTGCTTCCCGTGATCTCGACGGGAGGGGTCTGGCCGCGGCCGGGGTTTCCGGCGGGTGGCGGGAGGCCCATCGGCCACCCGGCCGGAGCCCCGGAGTTCGACCGCGTGCCGCGGCCGGCGTCGTCGGTGTAGGGGATGACGACGAGGACCGGTCCGAAGATCTCCTCCTGGGCGACGACCGATTCGGCGGCGGGGTTCACCACGTCCATCGGCGGCCCCGAGCCCTGGACGGCACGGCCGTCGATCCAGTGGGACGGAGCGGGGGAAGGGAACTCTGGTGTTGATGTTCCTGCCCCCCGCGAACCTCGCCCGTCGCGACGCGGCCATGCCTTCCCATACCCATGATCTCCCTCACTCGCCAGCGCCGCCCAGGGCCTGCCCACCCGGTCGCATACGCTGTTGACATGCGTGTGCGGGGGTCAGGGTGAGCGGGGGCGGTCCCGAGCGGCTGCTCGGTCGGCGCCGCGAGTATGAGGCGCTCGACGCACTGGTCGCGGAGGTGGAGGCCGGACGCAGTGGCGTACTGGTCGTGCGCGGTGCTGCCGGAATCGGTAAGTCCGCTCTCCTGGAGAGCCTGGTGGCACGGGTCGCCGGGCACCGCGTCGCCCGTGGGGCGGGTGCCGAGTCGGAGCGGGAGCTGCCGTTCGCGGGACTGCATCAGGTGTGTGCCCCGTTCCTCGGTCGGGCCGACTCCCTTCCGCCTCCGCAGCGAGAAGCGCTGGCCACAGCGTTCGGGCTGAGCGCGGGACCGCCTCCGGACAGGTTCCTGGTCGGTCTGGCCGTGCTCGGACTGCTGACCGAAGTGGCCGCCGAGCAGCCGCTGTTCTTCCTCGTGGACGACGCGCAGTGGCTCGACAGGGTCTCCGCGCAGACGCTGGCCTTCGTGGCGCGGCGGATGCTCGCCCAACCGCTGGCACTGGTCCTCGCCTCCCGTGCGCGGCGGGGACGCGACGATCTGGCCGGGCTGCCCGAGCTGACGCTGGACGGCCTCGACGACACCGACGCCCGCGCCCTGCTGGACACGGCGGCGAACGGCCCGGTGGACGAGCGCATCCGCGACCGCGTCCTCGCCGAAGCCCGCGGCAATCCCCTCGCACTGCTGGAACTCCCCCACGACCTCATCGAGGCGGAACCGTCCGAGGGGCTCGGCCTGCCCGCTCCCGGTCCCGTGACCAGCCGTGTCGAGCCGGACCACCTCGCCCGGGTCCACTCGCTGCCGGCGACGGCGCGGCGACTGCTGCTGACCGCCGCCGCCGAGCCGATCGGCGATGTGGCGCTGCTCAGACGCGCCGCCGAGCGACTGGACATCAGCCTGGCCGAGATCGGCCCGGCGGTGACGGCGGGACTGCTCGACGTCCGGAACCTGGTGCGCTTCCGGCACCCGTTCCTGCGCTCCGCGATCTACCGGTCGGCCGGGCTCGCGGAGCTGCGGGAGACCCACCGTGTGCTGGCGGAGGTGACCGACCCGGTCCTCGACCCCGACCGCCGTGCCTGGCACCTGGCGCGAGCGGCCGTACGCCCGGACGAGGGGATCGCCGCCGAGCTGGAGTCGTCGGCCGCGCGGGCACTCGCGCGGGGCGGCACCACCGCGGCGGCGGCGCTCCTCGCGCACGCGGCCGTGCTGACGCCCGCCCCGCGGCGCAAGGCGACGCGTGCCCTCGCCGCGGCCGAGGCGAAACTCCGCGCCGGTGCGGCCTCCTCGGCCCGCGATCTGCTGGCGCTGGCCCGGAGCGGAGCCCTGGACGAGCAGGGCTCCGCACACGCGGACCTGGTGGAGGCCCGGATCAGCTTCGCCTCCCGTCGCGTCGACGAGGCGCTCCCCTTGCTGCTGGCCACCGCGCGACGCCTGGCGCCGCTGGATGCCGGCCTGGCCCGCGAGACCTATCTGGACGCCCTGTCGGCCGCCCTGCTCGCGGGGCACCTCGTTTCCGGCGCGGACGCGCGCGAGGTGGCGGTGAGGGCGCGGCAGACGCTGTCACCCGTCACGGGGGCGCCGCGCAACGCCGATCTGCTCCTGCGCGCCGTGACCACCCGGTTCACCGGCGGCCACCGCGACGCGGTCGCCGCATCGCGCGACGCGGTACGCGCCTTCCGCCGGGAGGCCGCCCCGGAGGAAGTGCTGCGCTGGTCGTGGCTGGCCTCGGCGCTGGCGGCCGAGGTGTGGGACGACGAAAGCTGGACAGCGCTGGTGACCCGCCACCTGCGGACGGCCCGCGCCATCGGCGCGCCGACCGAGTTGCCGCTCGCGCTCAACGCGCGGGCCGTCGTCCACACCTGCGCCGGCGAGCTGGAAGCGGCGGCGCCGCTCATCGCGGAGATCGCCGGGCTCCAGGACGCGACCCGTGGCAGCTTCGCGCCGTACGGCGCGATGACACTCGCCGCCTGGCGGGGACGCGCGCACGAGGCCGTTCCGCTGATCGAGGCCGGTGTGGAGGACGCCCTCGAATGCGGTGAGGGTACCGGTGTGGCCGTCGCGCGACAGGCCGAAGCGGTGCTCCACAACGGCCTTGCCAGGTACGAGCAGGCGTTCGACGCGGCCCGTGCGGCGAGCGGGCATCCGCAGGACCTGGTCGCGGCCGACTGGGGACTGATCGAACTGGTGGAGGCCGCGGTGCGCAGCGGGCGCACCGAGGCGGCCGAGACCGCTCTGGCCCGTCTGACCGTGACCACGGACGCGGCGGCGACGGACTGGGCGGCGGGCGTCCAGGCACGCTCCCGGGCACTGCTGAGCCAGGGGGACACGGCCGAAGAGCTGTACCGCGAGGCGATCGAACGACTCGGACGCACCCGGATCGCGGCGGAGTCGGCACGGGCGCGTCTGCTGTACGGGGAGTGGTTGCGGCGGGCGAACCGCCGCGATGACGCCCGGGACCAGTTGCGTGCGGCGCACGCCCTGTTCACGCGGTTCGGCGCGGGTGCGTTCGCCGAGCGCGCCGTCCGTGAGCTGCGGGCCAACGGCGACACGGTGGCCCGGCGCGACGGTGCGGCCACGGCGGCGCTCACCGTGTACGAGACCCAGATCGCGCGACTGGCCCGGGACGGGCTCACCAACTCCGAGATCGGTGCCCGGTTGTTCCTCAGCCCGCACACCGTGGAATGGCACCTGCGGAAGGTGTACGCCAAACTCGGCATCGCCTCCCGGCGGCTCCTGCGCACCGCGCTCTGACCGACACCTCGTCGTGGCCGGGCGGTCCCCCACTGCCCGTCAGCCATGGGGAATCACCGTTCCCGGGGCACGGGAGGCGCGCCCACCACGAGGTGGCCCCGCCCCTGCGAGCGGTCTCCCGCCGGGCACCACGGACATGGGGGGACAGCCGCTCCGGCGATGACCTGGCACGGCCTCCCGCGACCGTCGCCACCTCTCGCGGATGCGATCCGGACGGCCGCGCCTCCCCGCGCCGGACTGTCACACCCGCGTCCCCCGCTCGGTCTGTGCGGAAGAGGGATGGGCGACACCACGGTCCCCGCCCCCGGCCGAGAGGAAGACCCATGACCCCGCGCATCGTGTCCGTCACCGAAGGCGGAGGGCTCACCCGCTCGATCGCGATCGGCACGCACACCCTGACCGCCGACGAACCCGAGCCCATCGGCACCGATACGGGTCCCACCCCGGGAGAGCTGCTTCTGGCCGCGCTGGGATCGTGCACCTCCATGGCCTTGCGGGCGCTCGCCGACCGGCACCGCTGGCCGCTCGAACGCGTCGACGTGGCCGTGCGGTTCGGGGACCGAGGGCACATCGTCAAGAACGTCGGGCTGACCGGTGATGACCTGGAGCCGGCTCAGCGGGAGCAGTTGCTGGCAGCCGCCGGACGCTGTCCCCGTGCACCGCCTGCTGACCAGGGAGGTGACGATCGTCACCGTTCCCGCCCTGCTGGTGGAACCGGATGCGTACGGCGCCTGAGCGCCCCGTAGGGGGACCGCCGTGGCCGGTCGCGCGAATCCCCGCCCCTTGAGGGCGCGTTCGGATCGCCGTGACCTTCACCTGCCCCGCCGAGGTGCTTCCCGGCGCCCGGCCCGCCCATGACGTCGGTGGGTCAGGGCGTGTGCGCCACACCTTCCAGCGGTATCGAGCCGATGTCTTTGCGGGAGGAGATCCCCAGCTTCGCGAAAACCTTGCGCAGATGCCATTCGACCGTGTGGGGGCTGAGAAACAGCCGGGCGGCGATCTCCGGATTCGTGAAACCGCCCTGGGCGAGTCGCGCGATCTCGGTCTC
Organism: Streptomyces sp. NPDC048290; assembly: GCF_040652095.1. Lineage (NCBI taxonomy): Bacteria > Bacillati > Actinomycetota > Actinomycetes > Kitasatosporales > Streptomycetaceae > Streptomyces > Streptomyces sp. NPDC048290. The sequence goes on along the minus strand of NZ_JBEZLM010000016.1, from coordinate 58,691 downwards.
CTTCGCGGTGAGGACCGCCGGTGTGGCCGAGGCGCGCTTGCGCAGCTTCACCCCCGTGGCCAGCAGCTCCCGTCGCGCGCGCTCCGCGAACGCCTCGGCGCCGGCTGCGCCGAGCGTCTCGTGTGCCGCGCTCAGCTGGGCACGGGCCTCGGCCGGACGCTGTTCCCGGCGCAGCCATTCACCGTAGCGGAGCTGTGCCCGCGCTCCGTCCATGTGAGCCCCCGACCTGTCGAGCTGCTCGATCGCTTCCTGATGCAGGCTGTCGGCGGTGGGCCCTCCGCTCACCAGCGCCCGCGTGGCGGCGGAGATGCCACGTGCCCAAGGGGTCCCGCTGACCTCTGTCATCTCCTCGATCACCCGCACGGCGTCGGCCGCATGTGTGGTCCGCCCCAGTCGTACGGCCGCTTCGACGAGTTCCACCCGGGACTGGAGGGAGAGCCCCAGTTCCTGCGGATTCCCGGAACCACGCTCGGCCGCGGCAAACGCCTCCTCATACCGGCCGAGGCCGTTGTGGAGGACCGCCGACGCCCACTGGGTGGCCGTGGTCACCTTGCCCTCGCCCCGCAGCATGTGGTCGTGCGTGACGGCTTCGATCGCCTGCCGGGTCGTGGACTCCCCTCCCTTGAAGGGCTCCACGACGAGCGCTCCGTAGTGCGCGAAGAAGCTGCTGCCCGTGGCCTCACCGATCGCGCTGGCCTCAGCGGCGAGGGAGGCCGCGCCGCGGAGGTCGCCCGCGAACACCCGGTTCGACAGGCGCAGCAGGAGGGCCGAGGGCAACACGGCGAGCGCACCGTGGTCGCGGGCCAGGTCGACCAGTCGCGCCGACAGCTCGGACCAGGCGGCGAAGTCCCAGGTGCCGTGCGCCATGCGGCACACGAGCGGCAGCCATCCCAGACCGTCCTCCCGGGTGAGCGGCTCCGCCCCGAACGCGGCCACGGCCTTCAACAGGAGCGGCGCACCCGCCGCGTAGTCCTCGGTCACCACCCGTGCCAGGCCGGTCAGCAGCAGACCCTCGCGGCTCGCGGTGTCGACCCGGTCTGGGCCGCTCAGCACCGCCTCGGCGACATCGCGGACGCCGCCGGTGGCCAGCCGGCCCGCGGTCAGGGCCGCGTAGATCGCGTCCCGGTAGGTCTGGCCGGCGAGTGCGGAGTCGTACGGCCGGAGCCGCTCGGCCGCGTCCAGCAGCAGCGGCAGTCCGGCGCTCGCGCTCTTGGCCGCGGACATGATCTGTCCCCGGAGCAGGGTCGCCTGGCCGGCTCCGACCTCGTCGAGGTGGCTGAGTTCCGCCGCGTCGACCAGTTCCCGCGCCGCGTCGAAGGCGCCCGCCTGGTACTCGGCCCGTGCCGCGGCCAGCGCCCGCGCTCCGCGGTGTACGGGGTCCGCGGTCAGTTCGGTGGCCCGGTGCAGGAAGGCAGCCGCCGCCGCGATCCCGCCGCGGGCGTGCGCCCGCCCGGCGGACCCCACCAGTTCGGCGGCGACGGCCTCGTCCGGTCCCACCGTCGCGCTCGCCAGGTGCCATACGCGGCGTTCGGGATGGAGTTCCGCGTCGATCGACTCGGCCAGCACCCTGTGCACCCGCCGGCGCTCCTCGAAGTCCACGGCGTGGTACACCGCCGAGCGAACCAGCGGGTGGCGGAAGCGCACCCATGTGCCGAGCGTCATCAGGCCCGATGCCTCGGCGTGGGTCGCGGCGGTGTCCACGGAGATTCCCAGGCGCTCGGCGGCGCGCCGCAACAGGGCCACATCGCCGACCGGCTCGACAGCGGCCATGAGCAGCAGGTGCCGTGTCTCCACCGGAAGCGAGCGGATCCGGCGGAGGAAGCCCGCCTCGATCTGACGGGACATCGGCCGGGCCCCGTGTCCGGCGAAACCACCGGCCATCTCGACGGCGGTCAGGCCGCGCGGCAGTTCCAGCAGCGCCAGCGGATTGCCGCGCGTCTCGGCGACGATACGGTCCCGCACCCCCTGGTCCAGGGGACCGGTGACGACGGAGTCGAGGAGTTCCCTCGACTCGCGCTCGTTCAGTCCGCGTACCGGAAGCTCGGGGAGGTCGGCGAGGATCTCGCGGGAGCCGGACTCGCGAACGGCCAGGACGAGCAGAACGGACTCGGCGAGCAGCCGGCGGGCGACGAACTCCAAGGTCTGGGCCGACACCCGGTCCAGCCACTGCGCGTCGTCGACCAGGCAGAGCAACGGCTCGTCGCCGACCGCCGCGGCGAGCAGACTCAGGGTGGCCAGGCCGACCAGGAACCGGTCGGGCACCTCTCCGACCTGCATCCCGAACGCCGTGCGCAATGCGTTCCGCTGCGGCTCGGGAAGATCATCGAGATGGGCCAGCAGAGGAGCGCAGAGCTGGTGCAGCCCCGCGTAGGAGAGCTCCATCTCCGACTGCACACCGGCGACCCTGACGACACGGCAGCCCGCCGCCCGGCCGAGCAGGTACGCCAGCAGCTCGGTCTTCCCGATGCCCGCCTCACCGCGCAGTACCAGGACGCCGCTCCGCCCGGCCCTGGCGCGGGTGAGAAGGTCATCGAGAACCAGGCGCTCATGCCGTCGGCCGATGAGCCCCGCCCGTGTCCCGTCACCCGTCATGGCAGCCTCCCCGCCGCCACGATACCCCGGCGTTCGGACTCCGCAGGGTTGTCCTGAACTCGCGGCTTCCCGTTCCGCGGGGTCGTCCGGGACTAGGTGATCCGGACGCGTTGGCTCCGGCTCGTCGCCATCGGTTCCGCCCTCCGCTCCAACCTGACCTCGGTGTTTCTCACGGAGAGGAGTGGCGGTGGCCCGGGGGCGAGCGAGGGCGGCGCCGTGGGGCGCCCGTGGCCGGGCTCGGGCGCACCTGGCCGAAAGTTTCCGCCATGGACCGGCGCGACAGCCGGTGGGACGCCCGCGGATCAGGTCACCGACCCGACGACCACCGCCGTGCACACGAAGGTCACCATCGTGATCAGGACCATGGCGATCAGTGTCCCGCGCAGCCACCGCCTGAACCGGATGTGGTGCGCCGCCTCGGCCGCGCCGACGCTGTCGGTGATGTGCCGCGTCACCATGCGGGCCACCCTCCGCTGCTCGTCGAGGTACCACAGCTCGATGGCCCTGCGCTGCTCATGGGTCAGCCCGCCGGTGCGTTCGGTGAAGGCGAACACACGCCGACGCGCGGCGCCGAGATGGGCCGCCCGGTACAGATATGCCTCGATGTCGGCCAGCCCGCGAGCGGCCTGTTGGTTCGTGTTCATGATGCGCTCCCAGAGTCGCCGGCCCGGCGCTCGGAATCCGGACCGGAGATCCATCGGATCGAGGGGGTCGCGCGACGACTCGGGCGTCACCGCGCGGGTGGGACGCGGCGACGCCCGCCGTCGGGCGCCGACCGCTCGACCGACCGGTGGCCCGACGGCGGACGCGCTGAGCACCGGTCGCTCAGCCGGTCGCCCGCGCCGCCGCGTCGATCAGACGCGCGACCTCACCGGGGCGCGAGACGGCGACCGCGTGGGAGGCGGCGACGGTGACCACCGTGGCGTCCGCGCGCCCGGCCATGAAGGTCTGCGCGTCGGCGGGGATGTTCCGGTCCTCGGTGGCCACGAGGACCCAGGACGGGATGTCCTTCCACGCGGGGGCGGAGGCGCCCTCGGCCAGGGCGGCATCGGCCACGGGTCGCTGGGTGGCGGCCATGACCGCCGCGGTCCCCTCGGGGACGTCGGCGGCGAACTGCTGGTGGAACTTGCTCTTCTCTATGTAGAGGTCCGTGACCTGGCGTCCGTCGGGCAGGGTGACCGGCACCGGGTGGAGCGTCTCCCCGAGGGTGCTGCCCGGGAACCTGCCGGACAGGGTGATCGCGCTCTCGCCTTCGTCGGGCAGGAAGGCCGCCGCGAAGACGAGTGCCCTGACGTTGCCGAGTCCCTTCGCGGCGTTGCTGATGACCGAGCCGCCGTAGGAGTGGCCGACGAGGACCACAGGGCCGTCGATGGCGGCCACGAGCTGTCTGACGTACTGGCTGTCGCTGGCCAGTCCCCGTAGCGGATTGCTCGCGGCCACCACCGGGTGGCCGTGGGTCTGGAGCCTGTCGACCACGCCGTTCCAGCTGGAGGAGTCCGCGAACGCTCCGTGGACAAGGACGATGGTCGGCTGCTGTGCGCTCATGGGAGTGGTCCTGCCTTCTTGATGGTTGGGTTCGCACTGACCGGTGGAGGTGACCCCGCCGCGAGCACGGGCCGGAGCGGACATCTGCGCGGGGCGCCACCGATGTCTTTCGCCGCGTCGGTGCCTGTGTCGGTGGCCTACGCGTGTCGTCGGTCGTACGGCTGTGCCGTCGCGGGCGGTCCGCCTCGCGGCACCGGCGGGCAGAGCGGATTCCGGATCAGGGTTACGCGTTCTGAATTCCACCGGGTCCCGGGAATTCGCGTCAGCCCGAGATGTACGCCGGTATTTCTGGTTCTCTTCGCGGAATTGCGCCGCGCGGGATCATCCGGTGGAGAGAGCCTTGCGGAGGACGTGGACGGCCTGCTCGATCGCCGCGGTGGATGCCTGAGTTCCGCGAACCGGATTCAGCATCATGAAATCGTGCAGACTGGCGTTGTAGCGGACGCTGGTGGTGGGCACACCGGCCTGGATCAGCTTGCGGGCGTACGCCTCGCCCTCGTCGCGCAGGACGTCGTTCTCGTCGACCGCGATGAACGCGGGCGGCAGCCCCTGGAGGTCTTCCAGGGTGGCGCGCAGCGGGGAGGCGGTGATCTCGTTCCGCTCCGCGGGGTCGGTGGCGTAGGCGTCCCAGAACCACTCCATGGCCTTCGCGGTCAGATGCGGCCCATGGGCGAAGGTCCGGTAGCTCTCGGTGTCCTGGCCCGCGTCGGTGACGGGGTAGTACAGCGACTGGTGCAGGAAGGTCACGTCGCCGCGCCGCTTGGCCAGGTGGGTCAGGGCGGCGCTCATGTTGCCGCCGACGGAGTCACCGGCGACGACCAGACGGGACCCGTCCAGGCCCTCCTCGGCGCCCTTGGTGGTGACCCACTGGGCAGTGGCGTAGGCCTGCCCGACGGCGACCGGGTACTTCGCCTCCGGGGAGCGGTCGTACTCGACGAAGACCAGGGCCGCCGCCGCGCCCACGGCCAGTTCACGCACCAGACGGTCGTGGGTGCCCGCGTCGCCGAGAATCCAGCCACCGCCGTGCACATAGAGGATCACGGGCAGGCGGCCGGTGCTGCCGACGGGCTTGATGATGCGCACCCGCACGTCGCCGACCTGGGCCGGCACAGTGATCCACTTCTCCTCGACGTCGAGCTTCTCGACGGGCCCGGACTGGACGTCGTCGAGAAGTGCGCGCGCTCCCTCGACACCGAGTTCGTACAGCAGTGGCGGCTTGGCGGTCGCGTCGGCGAATTCCTGTGCGGCGGGCTCAAGAATGATGTGACTCACGGCGTGCTCCTTGTGAGGCGGTGGACGGGGAAAGGCTTTCCACCTCATGAGACCGGGCCGGGAGCCGATGTGTGACGCGCCGGACGGAACGGCGCGGTATTCACTCACCGGCACGGTCTTTGCCGAACTGAGTCCGCGCCGGGCGGAACGGCGCGGTATTCATTCACCGGCACGGACTGTGCCGGTGCAGAGTCCGCGCCGGGCGGAACGGCGCGGTATTCATTCACCGGCACGGACTGTGCCGGTGCAGAGTCCGCGCCGACCCGAGCCGCCGATCCGGCGTCGTCAGTCGGATACCAGCCGGACGGGATCTACGGCCTCGGTAGCAGGGCGCCGTCGACGTACAGATCGACACGCTCGTTGTAGAACGCGGTGAGTCCGGCGATGCGCTGGACGTGGACGGTCGGGAAGTCGTACGCCCAGGCGATGTCCTCATGGGAGGCGGTGTCGCTGTCGAACGACCAATAACCGCTCGTCGTCCCCTTGTACGGGCATCGGGTCACCGTGTCCGAGTGCCGCAGACGGGTCCAGTCGATGGCCGTGCGGTCGAGGTAGTAGCGAGTCGGCAGACCGGTCTCGAACAGCTTCACGCAAGCGGGCGCCTCCGCCAGCACGACACCGTCCAGCTCGACCCGGACACTGCTGCCGGAACGCAGGGCGTCCACACGGGAGTACGGGCTCCGGGGGTGGACGAAGACCGGCTCGTCCTCCTCGAACCAGGAGTCCAGCGCGTCCCACTCGAAACGCACGGTGTCTTGGAGGGCCCTCGGGGCGCCGTCCGCCCAGACCCACGCGGCACCCGCGCGGACCTCCGCCCCGACCTTCAGGGTGTGACGGTGCGCGGGACCGGCACCGAGTTGCTCCGTGTGGTGGTCGTCGTGGAGTACACCGTCCACCAGGTCCTCGACCGGAATACTGAACGCGGGATACGCCTGCCGTTCCCACACGTACAGCGCGCGGCGGGTGTCGAGGACGACACGTCCGCCGATCAGGGCCCGGATGCGGCGGGGAACGGGTTCGACATGCCCGATCGGGACGATCAGGCGTGGGTGGAGAACACTTTCGGTTGCCATGGTGATCACCTTGAGTTCGCTGATGGTGCGCTCCGTGTCCGGTGTCCGCGGCACCCGGCGGGAACGCGTCTCCTCGGGCCGACGGCCCTCGCTGGGTCGTTCGACGCTGTCGGCTGTGCCCGGGGACGATGGACGATCCGGAGGGCGAAGTACGACCATACGTTGTTGTCACACGGTGTTTCAGGTCGGTGTGTGGTCCGGGTCCGGAGAGGGCCCGGTCCGAGTGGAGGGGCGCCGACGATCCACGATGTCACAGATCCGGGGTGCACCCGGTCAGTGGGCTGTCACTGTTCCGCACCTGAGGAGATCCATCATGGGCGCGCGTATCGACTACTTCGGCAACGCACTCGCCGGCAAGGTCATGAAACATCTGAACTCGGCGGGCGCGGCGGTGCACGGGGTCCTCCCGGTCGCCACCGAGGAACTGGTGAAGATCCGTGCCAGCCAGATCAACGGCTGTGGTTTCTGCACCGACATGCACACCAAGGACGCCCTCGCCGCGGGTGAGGAACAGCAGCGTCTGAACCTTGTGGCGGTGTGGCGCGAGGCCACGGTCTTCACCGACGCGGAGCGCGCGGCGCTGGAGCTGACCGAGCAGGGCACCCGTATCGCGGACGGCTCGGACGGTGTACCGGACGAGGCATGGGCGAACGCGGCGAAGCACTACGACGGCGACCAGCTCGCCGCGCTGATCTCCCTGATCGCCGTCATCAACGCCTACAACCGCATCAACGTCATCAACCGGCAGCCCGCCGGTGACTACCGGCCGGGCATGTTCGGCTGAGCCGTCCGGGCCGGTCCGACCGGACCTGAACCGTCCGTCACCCGGCGGCCCCGACCTTCGACCGGGTGACGGACACACACCCCGTGGGACCCCGCCGGTCTCGTTGTCGAGCGGACCACCGTCCCGTGGTCCGCTCCGGCGCGCCACGGCACGCCGCCCGAAGGAAAGGACGCAGACATGTCGTACCCGTACCCGGAGCAGAAGTACTGGGGTGAGGACGGTGAGGTCAGCGCCGTCTTCCGGCCCGCCACCACACCCCCGGACAGGGGCGAGAGCGGCACCGGGAAGGACGCCACCCACTATCTGGCGACCACCCGCACCACACGGGGTGAGTTCGGGCTGTACCGCGTGGAGATGCGGCCCAGGGCGGGCGGGCCCAAGACGCATTTCCACAAGCGGATCTCGGAGTCGTTCTACATCCTGGACGGCACCGTGCGTGTGTTCGACGGTGCGCGGTGGGTCGACGCGCGCAAGGGGGACTTCCTGCACGTGCCCCAGGGCGGGCTGCACGCCTTCCGGAACGACTCCGACGCCCCGGCCGACATGCTGCTCCTGTTCACCCCGGGCGCCCCGCGCGAGGAGTACTTCGAGGAGGTGTCACACCTGGCGCACGCTTCCGAGGAGGAACGCTCAGCGTTCTTCGACCGGCACGACTCGTACTTCGTGGAGTAGGAACCGCCGACAGGCGGGCCCGGCTGGGGCACCGGGAAGTACCGCCGCGCCGCCGTACACGCCGTCGCCCTCCAGGGCTCTCGCCCGGTGAGTGACGGCGCGGGGCCGGGCGCCGCCCACCCGTGGGGGACGGCGCCCGGCCCCGCGGAGGTCAGGCGGTGGGTCGCGGGGCGCGGAGGTGGGCGCGCTCCTTCAGCTCCTCCTCGTCCACCAGCTCGAGCATGGGCTTCCCGGGGGCACACATCATGGTGACGACGAACTCGGTCCGCTCGTCGGTGAGGGCGTTGCCGTCCTGGTAGTGGATGGCGTCGCCGCCCGGCTCCCAGAAGGTGCCGCCTGCCTCGATGACACGCTCGGGCTCGCCCTCCAGCTCGAAGCGCACCGCGCCCTTGATGACATAGCCGAAGGCCGGGCCGTAGTGGCGGTGCGGCGGGGTGCCGGGGTCGCCGGGCTCCCACTGGACGTGAATGGTCATCGCCGAGGCGCCCTCGGGCACGGTGATCGGGGAGGCGTCCTGAAGCATCCTCGCCGCTCGGGTCCAGCTCGGACCGTCCTCGCCGCCGGTTCCGTGACCGTGTCCGTCGTGGCCGTGGTGGGCGTGCTGTGAGTTCTCCGACACTGAGTCGCACCTTCCGTGGTCCCACCGTTGCCGGACGGTCCGTAGTCCGCCCACACGGTGGTGATGTCCGGTCGTGAAGACCGCTCCACTGTTCTGACCGGGGGTCAGGCCGATCTGTGACAAGGGCGACGGCCGGCCCTGTCCGGCACCGGGAGCCCGGCACGGTGTCACAACAAGCGGACCCGCCCTGTCTAGGGATGACGAGCACAGTGGCAGGCGGGTGTCCGCCGCCGGTGCCCACCGAGACCCAGCGGGGTCATTGTCAACGGCCCCCGGACGGAAGAGAACCAGATGAGAGTCGTCGTCGCAGGTGCCACCGGTCTGATCGGTTCCCGGACCGCCGCCAGGCTCCGGGACCACGGCGTGGAGGTCGTGCCGGTCTCCCGCGGACACGGGGTCGACGTCAGCACCGGGCAGGGCCTCGACCAGGCGTTGCGCGGTGCCGATGTGATCGTGGACGTCACCGACGCGCCCTCGCGGGACGAAGGGCCCGGCATGGAGTTCTTCGCCAAGGCGACGGGCAACCTGCTCAAGGCCGCCACCGCCGCCGGTGTCGGGCACTATGTGGCGCTGTCGGTGGTGGGCGCCGACCGGGTCGGTTCGGGCCACTTCCGGGCCAAGGCGGCGCAGGAGGACCTGGTGCGGCACGCCACCGTTCCGTACTCCCTGGTGCGCGCCACACCCTCCTTCGAGTCCATGGAGGCCACCGCGAACGCCGGTGCGCGGCCCGACGGTGTGCGTGTGCCGCCGCTGCTGCTGCGGCCGGTCTCGACGGACGACGTCGCCGCGGTGCTCGCCCATGTCGCCGTGGGTCTGCCGCTCTTCGGCGTCCTGGAGGCGGCCGGGCCCGAGGAGGTCCCGCTCGAGGACGCCACCGCCGCGCTGCTGACCGCTCTCGGCGGGCACGGCCCGGTGGTCGCCGACCCGCGTGCCCCGTTCTTCGGCGCGGTGCTCGGCGAACGAGCCCTCCTTCCCGGGCCCGACGCCCATCTGGGCCGGCACACGTTCGCCCAGTGGCTCCGGAGCCGCTGACGCCACCGGCGGCGACCCGCGGCCCGGAGCCGCTGAGGCCACCGGCGGCCACACGCCCCCGCCCATGCTTCCCACCCGTCGCCCCGTGGCACACACCGTGTCCACGGCCGGCGCCGCCGACATCCACACCGTGCCAGGAAGGCTGCCATGAGTGTTCCGTCCCGGCCCACCGAGGTCCCTCTCCTCAGTGAGCTCGATCAACTGCCCGACCGTGACCGCGAGGAGACCGCCGAATGGCTGGCCTCGCTCGATGCCGTCGTGCGGAACGCCGGTCCGGAGCGGGCGGTGTACCTGATGCGGCGGGTGCACGAGTTCGCCGCGAAGTCCGGCACGTCCCTCCCGGGGCTGTTGTCCTCGGACTACATCAACACCGTCCCGGCCGCCGCACAGCCCGAGTACGACGGTGACCTGGCGCTGGAGTCCAGGATCACCGCACTCAACCGATGGAACGCCGCGGCGATGGTCACCCGCGGTTCACGGCTGGGGCTTGGCGGCCACATCTCCACCTATGCGTCGGCGGCCTGGCTCTACGAGATCGGGTTCCATCACTTCTTCCGGGGCAAGGACGGCGACGGCTCGGGCGACCAGTTGTTCCTCCAGGGGCACGCCTCCCCCGGCGTCTATGCCCGGGTGTTCCTCGAAGGGCGACTGACCAGGGAAGACCTGGACGCCTTCCGGCGTGAGGCGGGCGGGCACGGTCTGCCGTCCTACCCGCACCCCCGGCGGCTGCCGTGGCTGTGGGAGTTCCCCACGGTGTCCATGGGACTGGGCCCCCTCGGCGCCGTCTACCAGGCCCGCTTCAACCGCTATCTGCGGGCGCGCGGCATCAAGGACACCTCCGCCTCGCGGGTGTGGGCGTTCCTGGGCGACGGCGAGACGGACGAGCCGGAGTCCCTGGCCGCCCTGACGCTGGCCTCCCGCGAGGGCCTGGACAACCTGACGTTCGTCGTCAACTGCAATCTGCAACGCCTGGACGGGCCGGTACGGTCCAACTCGAAGATCGTCCAGGAGCTGGAGGCACGCTTCCGCGGCGCGGGCTGGAACGTGGTCAAGACCCTGTGGGGCGAGGCATGGGACCCGCTGCTGGGGCAGGACACCACCGGCCGGCTGGTACGGCGCCTGGGCGAGGTGCCCGACGCCCAGATGCAGACCCTCGCCGCGCGGGACGCGGCCTACATACGCGAGAGCTTCTTCACCGGTGACACGTTGTCCGCCCTCTCCGCCTCCCTGAGCGACGCACAGCTGGTCGAGCTGTTCGCGAACTCCCGTGGCGGGCACGAGCCGTTGAAGGTGTACGCCGCCTACCGGGCCGCGGTGGAGCACCGGGGCGCCCCGACGGTGGTCCTCGCCCAGACGGTCAAGGGTCACACCCTGGGCCCGGCGTTCGAGTCCCGCAACGCCAACCACCAGATGAAGAAGCTGACGATGGATCAGTTCCGGGTCCTGCGCGATCTGCTGGAGCTTCCCATTCCGGACAGCGCGCTCGCCGGCGACCAGGTCCCGTACTGGCACCCGGGGGAGAACTCGCCCGAGGTGCGGTACCTGCGCGAGCGGCGGGCCGCCCTGGGCGGACCCGCACCGGTGCGGCGGGTGATCGCCAAGCCGTTGCCGGAGCCCCCCGGCGCCCCCTTCAAGGCGATGGAGAGCGGCTCCGGACACCAGGAGGTCGCCACCACGACAGCGCTGGTCCGGCTGGTCAAGGACCTGATGCGCGCCCCGGGGAGCGGAGCCCGCTGGGTGCCGATCATCCCCGACGAGGCCCGTACGTTCGGCATGGAGTCGATGTTCCCCACGGCCGGTATCTACGCGCCGCTCGGCCAGAACTACGACCCGGTCGACGCGGACCAACTGCTCCACTACCGGGAGAGCGCATCCGGACAGCTGCTCATCGAGGGCATCACGGAGGCCGGTTCCGTGGCCGAGCTAGCCGCCGCGGCGACCTCGTACGCCACGCACGGCGAGCCGATGATCCCCTTCTACATCTTCTACGCCATGTTCGGTTTCCAGCGCACCGGCGACCAGTTCTGGGCACTCGGCGACCAGTTGGGCCGTGGCTTCGTGGTCGGCGGCACCGCCGGACGCACCACCATGACCGGTGAGGGTCTGCAACATGGGGACGGGCACTCACATCTGCTCGCCGCCACCAATCCGGCCGCGATCAGTTACGACCCGGCCTTCGCCTATGAGATCGCGGTCATCGTCCGGGACGGTCTGCGCCGGATGTACGGCGAGCGGCCCGAGAACGTCTTCTACTACCTGACCGTGTACAACGAGCCGAAGCACCAGCCGCCCATGCCGGCCGTCCCGGGCATCGAGGAGGGCATCGTCCGGGGCATCTACCGGTTCCGGGCCGCCGACCCCGCCGCGTCCGGACTCCGGCTCCAGCTCCTGTCCTCGGGCACGGCCGTCCACTGGGCGCTGCGCGCGCGGGAACTCCTCGCCGCCGACTGGGACGTGCACGCCGACCTGTGGTCGGTGACGTCCTGGACGGAGCTGCGCCGGGACGCGATGCGGGCCGACGACGCCCGGATGCGGGGAGCGGAGCGGACGCCGTTCGTCACCCGGGCCCTGGCCGGTGCGCCGGGGCCGGTGCTGGCCGTCAGCGACTGGATGCGGCAGGTCCCCGACCAGATCAGCCAGTGGATCGAGCAGGACTACTACTCCCTGGGCACCGACGGTTTCGGTCTGTCCGACACCCGGGAGGACGCGCGCCGCCACTTCCGGATGGACGCCGAGTCCATCGTGGTGACCGCACTGGACCGGCTGGCCCGGCTGGGGCAGGTCCCCCGGGAGACCGTCGCAAGGGCCCGCGCACGCTACGGCCTCGATCTGTGAGCGGCGCCATGACACACCCGACCCCGCGGGACCCCGCCGTCGACGACAGGTTCGGGGGCCTCGCGCCCCGCCGGACCATGAGGAGCTGAACCACACCATGACGATTTCCGTGACCTTGCCGGCCCTCGGCGAGTCCGTCACCGAGGGCACCGTGACCCGCTGGCTGAAGCAGGTCGGCGAGCGCGTCGAGGCCGACGAGCCGTTGCTGGAGGTGTCCACCGACAAGGTCGACACCGAGATCCCCTCCCCCGCAGCCGGTGTTCTCCTGGAGATCACCGTCGCCGAGGACGAGACCGTCGAAGTCGGCGCCGGTCTCGGCGTCATCGGTACGCCGGAAGCGGTCCCGGTGGCCGGGGCCGCGCTCCCGGCCGGGGCGGTGCAGGGCGCCCCGGCGCCGGAGGGCGCCCCGGTACCCGCCCCGGCGCCGACCGCACCGGTTGCCGACGCGCCCGCCGCACCGGTGCCGGGGCCGGTGCCGACCCCCGTGGCCACGCCGGGGCCGGTGCCGACGCGCGCCGCCGTGGCCGTGCCCGTGCCCGTACCGGTGCCGACGCCCGCCGCCACGCCCGTGCCGGGTCCCGTGTCGGCCGAGCCGGTCTCACCCGCGCCCGCTGTCGTGACCCGCCCGGCAGCGGAGGCATCCACGCTGCGCGGCCGGACCGTCCGGATGACCCGCATCCGCAGAGCCATCGGGGAGAACCTGAAGAAGGCCCTGCTGGAGCAGGCGCAACTGACCACCACGGTCGAGGCCGACGTCACCCGGCTGATGCGGCTGCGGGAGCGGGCGAAGGGCGGATTCCTGGTCCGCGAGGGCGTCAAGCTGTCCCCGATGCCCTTCTTCGTCCTGGCCGCAGCCCAGGCGCTCAAGGCCCATCCGGTCGTCAACGCCAGGATCGACGAGGCCGAAGGGACCATCACCTACTTCGACAGCGAGAACATCGGCATCGCGGTGGACACGGAGAAGGGTCTGATGACCCCGGTCGTCCGGAACGCGGGCGACCTGACCGTCGCCGGGATCGCCCGAGCCGTCCACGACCTCGCCGACCGGGCCCGCGGTGGCCGCCTCACCCCCGACGACGTGTCCGGCGCGACCTTCACGCTCTCCAACACGGGCTCGCGAGGCGCCCTGTTCGACACCGTCATCGTGCCCCCGGGCCAGGCCGCGATCCTGGGCGTGGGCGCCACCGTCAAGAGGCCCGGCGTGGTCCGCGGCGAAGGCGAGGAGTACATCGGCATCCGGGACCTGGTGCACCTGTCGCTCTCGTACGACCACCGGCTCGTGGACGGAGCCGACGCGGCACGCTACCTGACCACGGTCAGGGAGATCCTGGAATCCGCGGCGTTCGAGGGTGAGCTGTACCCCGACGCCGCGGCGTGAGGTGGTGCCGGTGCGGGCCAGGACGAGGCCGTAGAGCGTGACCCAGGTGGCGCAGCACGCGGGTGCCCTGGAGTGGGACGGGGTCACGTCCCCCGCCGCACCGGCCGAGTGCGGCAACACCGGCGAACCGTGCCACCGGAGCGGCTGCGGGCGCGGAGAGCGAGCGGCCTGGACCGGTACCAGGACCGCCGTTCTCCGCGCCCGCGCCGCACATCGCCGGTCGGGGTCCGCCCGCGCGGGTCCTGCCGCCGTCACCGCCCAGGCGGCAGCATGACGGCGGGAGCCCTGCCACGACTCCGTCGGCACCACCCGCCGCGCGATGGGGTCAGCGCACCGAGCGGGCGGCGTCCTCGATCACCTCGGTGACCTTCCCCGGGTGCGAGACACTCACCGCGTGGGACGAGCGGACCTCCGTGGTGTGGGCGCCCGCTCGCTCCGCCATGAACTCCTGGGTCCTCGCCGGGATGTTGAGGTCCCGGGTGGCGATCAGATTCCAGGAGGGGATGGTCTTCCAGGCCGGCTCGGCCGCGCCCTCGGCCAGGGCGGCGGCGGTGACCGGTCGCTGGGTGAGAGCCATCAGATCGGTCTCGTCACGGGGCACGTCCGCCGCGAACTGGTGGCGGAACTTGTCGTTCTGGATGTAGAGGTCGGTGCCCTGGGAGCCGTCCGGGTTCGTGAACGGCACGGAGCGCAGCGCTTCGCCGAGGGTACTGCCGGGGAACTTCCCCGAAAGGTCGGTCGCGCTCTCCCCCTTCTCGGGGAGGAAGGCGGCGAGGTAGACCAGCGCCTTGACGTTCTTGCTGCCGGTGGCGGCATTGCTGATCACCGAGCCGCCGTAGGAGTGACCCACCAGGACCACGGGACCGCCGATGTCGGCCAGAACGTCCTTGAGGTAGGCGGAGTCGCCGCTCAGGGAGCGCAGCGGATTGGCGACGGCGACCACCGGATAGCCGTCGTGCCGGAGCCTTCTCATGACGCCGTTCCAGCTCGTGGAGTCGGCGAACGCGCCATGGACCAGGACGACGGTGGGCTTGGGCCCCGGGGTGGGGGCCTTCCGGTCGGCGGAGGCGGGGGCCACCGTGGTGACGAGGAAGCCGGCGACGATCGAGGCGCCGGCCAGAACGGTGAGGGGGACACGGGCCCGGCTGGTGCGGGAGGTGCGCTTCATGGGACTGCCTTTCGGACTTTCGGAATTGGATGGGTGCCGTCCCGCCCCCGAGGGGGAACGGGCGTTGTGGTGACGGCCCGGCGGCCCCGTAGGGCCCACTGCTCGGGCACGGATGAGGTGCGCTCCGGCTGTGCGGCGGCGGCGCCGTCGCCGCTGCTGCGGAGACGGGTTCCGTTGGGCCGGCGGGCGGAGGTCCGGCGGGGCGAACTGCCCTGGACTGTCGGCGAGTTGCTTCTTGTGCCGCCTTTCACTCCTATGACCGGAGAACCGGTGAAGGCGTGACATGGGCCTCGCTCAGGACCGGTGCCGATCGCTGACCTGCCGGTACTCGGCCGCCGTGGGCTTGGGAACCTGCGTACCCGGGCCGTGGAGGAAGCGGCTGAGCCTGACGCGCAGGCGCTGGGTCCGGCTGGGCCTGGCGCCGGGTGCGTCCGGCGCGGGTGCGGCGGGGAGCGGCCGGTACTGCTCGTGGGCGGTCAGCGTGTGCAGCCGGGCACGGCTGAGCGGCTCATGGATCTCGACGTACCCGCCCTGCGGAAGATGTGTGATGACGCCGGTCTCACGCCCATGCAGCACCTTGTCGCGGTCCCGCCGTTGCAGGCCCAGTGCCAGGCGTTTGGTGACCCAGAAGGCGAGGACGGGGAGGACGAACAGGCCGATGCGCACGGCCCAGGTCACATCGTTGACGGAGACGTGCAGCCGGGTGGCTATCACATCGTTGGCGGCGCCCATGAGGGCCACCGCGTAGAAGCTGAGCCAGGCCACACCGAGGGCGGTGCGCACCGGGCGGTTGCGGGGGCGGTCCAGCAGATGCTGGTCGCGGTCGTCGTCCGTGACCCATGCCTCGAGGAAGGGGTAGGCGCCCATGGCCAGGAAGAGCAGTCCGCCGATCAGCAGGGGCAGGAGATTGTCCAGGGCCAGGGTGTGGCCCCAGAAGCTGATCTCCCAGCCGGGCATGACGCGCAGAAGGCCGTCGGCGACGCCCATGTACCAGTCGGGCTGGGAGCCCGCGGAGACCTGGTCGGCTCGGAAGGGCCCGTACTGCCACACGGGGTTGATCTGCGCGACGGCGGCCATACAGAAGATCACGCCGGACACGAGGAAGAGGAAGCCACCGGCCTTGACGGCCTTCACCTGGAACGGAAGGCCGACGACGTTGCCGTGGGTACGGCCCGGTCCGGGATGCTGGGTGTGCCGCTTGTGTACGGCCAGGATCAGATGGCCGACGAGCAGAGCGATCATCAGCGCGGGGATGACCAGGATGTGGAGGGTGTTGAAGCGGGCGATCAGGTCGTCGCCGGGGAACTCACCGCCGAAGAGGAAGAACGACAGATAGGTCCCGACGACCGGGATCGAGAGGATCGTGCCGTTCACGACCCGCAGTCCGGTTCCGGACAGCAGGTCGTCGGGCAGGTCGTAGCCGGTCAGGCCGGCGAACATGGCCAGGATGAGCAGCGAGAACCCGAGGAGCCAGTTCAGCTCCCGTGGCCTGCGGAACGCGCCCGTGAAGAAGACCCGCAGCATGTGCGTGAACACGGCGGCGATGAAGACCAGCGCCGCCCAGTGGTGGGCCTGACGGATGAGCAGACCGCCACGGACGTCGAAGGAGAGGTGCAGGGTCGAGTTGAATGCCTCCGACACCAACTGTCCTCGCAACGGGGTGTAACTGCCCTGGTAGACCATGGGTGCGGAGGAGGGTTCGAAGTAGAGGCTCAGATAGACGCCGGTGAGCAGCACGACGACGAGGCTGTAGAGCGCGATCTCGCCGAGCAGGAACGACCAGTGGTCCGGAAAGACCAGACGTCGGGCGGAGGCGGCCGGGCGACGGTGGCCCAGTCGGCTGGCCGACCATGTGGCGAGCCTCTCCCCGGTGCGCCGCTGCCCCGGCTCGGCCGACCGGCTGTCGTTGCCCATCTCTTCACCCTTCGTCTCTGCGTCATCCGGAACTCCCCGCGTCCGGTGCCCTGGCCCCGGCACGGCCGTCGGGGCGCGGTAGCGGCGTGTGTGAGGGCTCCCGGTCGCCGTGCGGCCGTGGCTGTCCATGCCGGACACCGGTGTGTTCCGCGCTCACGGAGATCGGCTCGACCATCGGTGCCGGCCCAGGAGCGGCTCGGCCCCCGGGTGCGCCGCACGAGCCCTTCCCCCGGTGTCGCCGTCCGGGGGCATCGCGGAGCCGGTTCGGCACGGGCCGGAGAGGCGCGCGGGTGGCGCGGACCGGTCGGCTCGCTCGTCGCGCTGCCGTTCGCTCAGGATGTGTGAACCGCTGTCGACTTCATGACCGGCGGTACGGCTTCGGTGTGACACAAGACGTTCGCTCGACACGGGTCACGGCACGGCCGAAGGGTGGGGCTGAGGGTCGGAGTCAACCGCCCGTCCGTGACACGGACAGCCCATGACGGCGGGCACGCCCATCCCGCGCGGGCACGCCCATCCCGCGCGGGCACGCGGCTGACCCCCGTCACCGCTGTCACAGGTGCGGCCCACACGCTGTCTTGCTGGACATGCACCTTGTCACCGCGAAAGCACCGGTCACCCGTCCCCGACCCGCCTCCTACGCCGTCACGGCGGAGTTCTACGACATCCTCCAGGCGGACGCGGACGACCGACTCGTCCGTGACCTCTACGGCCGGGAGGTCGCGAAGGCCCGGCTCGGCGTGCTGGACATCGGTGCCGGTACCGGACGGGTCACGCTGATGAGCCTGGCCGAGTCCCGGGTCGGCGTGCACGCCGTCGAGCCGTCCAGGGCCATGCGCACATCCTTGATGACCCGCCTCGCCGCCCTGCCCGCGCGGCAGAGGGAGCGGGTGACCGTGCACCCGCACGCCCTGGACGAGACGGCGCTGCACAGGGTCGCGGACGTGGCCGTCTGCCACAACGTCGTCGCCTGTCTCCCACCGGCCGCGCGACGCGCGTTGTGGCCCGCGATCGGCGCGGCCCTCGTCCCCGGCGGTTCGCTGTTCCTGCAACCGCCCCCTGCCCGGCTGCCCGCCCGGACGGTCGTGCGGGTCCTGCCCGAGCAGCGGGTCGGCGAGCACACGTACGGCGCGAGCATGGTGACGTCGGCCGCCGGGGACCGCATCCGGACCCGGGTCGACTACTGGGTGCGGGACGCGGAAGGTGTGCTGCGGGAGAACACCGAGACGTTCTGGATGTGGCCCGCCTCGCGCTCACGGATGCTCGACGACCTGGCCCGGCATGGATTCGTGCCGTCACCCGGGCAGGAAACTCCCGGTCTCCTCGCGGTGACGCTGCGGTCCCCTGGATGACCGATCCACCCGCTCGCCCCGCGACAGCTACCTCTCGGACTTCGGACCGCTCCCCCGGCGGTGGGGGCGGGGACGCGGCGTCCTGACCCATCTTCGCCGAGCTGCTCCCCACCGCCGTCGCCTCGCGGTCGCCGGGGTCGAGGGGTGACGTCCTGTGACACACCGTGTGTGCCTTCCCCGGCCCATGGATGATCCCCCTGTTGACCGGTCGAGTGCCACCGTGTGCCACCGGAAGACAGCGGGTGCGATCATGCCACCGACCCCCACAGCGTCTCTCGGTGGCCGCTTGTAGCATGGCCCGCACAAAGCCAGAAGGGGAGATCCATGCACGCTGGCGCCCATCCCGACCACCTTGACCAAGCGACGAAGGACTTCCTTTCGGCGCGCACGCGGCTGTTCGGCATCGCGTACCGAGTCCTGGGCGGCAGTGCGGCGGAGGCGGAGGACGTCGTACAGGAGACCTGGGTGCGATGGCAGAACACGGACCGCGCGAAGGTCCACGAACCCACCGCCTTCCTGACCACGATCGCCACCCGCCTGGCGATCAACCTGGCCCAGTCCGCCCGGGTACGCCGTGAGTCCTATGTGGGGCCCTGGCTTCCCGAGCCCGTCGACACCAGTCATGATCCGCAGCTGGGCGCGGAGCGGGCCGAGGCCCTGGAGATGGCGGTCCTGTTGCTCCTGGAGAAGCTGAATCCGGTGGAGCGCACGGCCTATGTGCTGCGGGAGGCGTTCGAGTATCCGTACGGGCGGATCGCCGAGATCCTGGAGACGACCGAGGCCAACGCCCGTCAGTTGGTGAGCCGCGGGCGCAGGCACCTGGCCGCCGAGCGCAAGGAGCGGGTCACACCGGCGGCCCATCGGCGGCTGCTGGAGGTGTTCCTCTCCGCGGCGCGAACGGGCGACCTGGCGGTACTGGAGGATGTGCTCGCCGCCGACGTGGTCAGCTACTCGGACGGGGACGGGACGCGCGGCGCGTCCAGGATTCCGGTGGTCGGGCGGCTCCATGTCTCGCGGTACCTGGTGGCCTTCGCCCCGCGCTTCTGGCCGCAGGCGGACATCCGGTGGGTCGAGGCGAACGGCCGGCCGGCCGTCCTGGTGTCGTCCGGCGGGGCGGCCGTCGCCCTGCTGTCCGTCGATGTCTCGGCGGACGGCATCGAGCGGATCATGTGGGTGATGAACCCGGCCAAGCTGTCGCCCTATGTGGCCTCGCTGAGCGGCTGACCCGTTGTCGGGGATTCCCGGGTCGGGAGCGGACCGGCGTCACAGGAACGGCCGCTTGTCGGTCATCCAGTAGTCCGGACGTCGGACTTCCGGTCACTTCGAGAACGGACAGTGTGATGTGTGCCGTGTGCGGTGCCGTACCGCCTGCGGGCGAGGACACCCGGCCTCGCCGGGGCGCACCGCCACCGTGCCCGTCACCGCCCCCGACCACCCAAGGCCCCCCGTGTACGCGCTCCCGTCCGTCCGCCGGGAGCCGTACCGCGACGACATCGGAGTCATGCCGTGACCGAGCGGTTCGAGTTGCCCACCCTGTCGACCGAGAAGGACTACGACGGGGACGGGTTCCTGCCCCTCTACACGACCACCGTGACCGTGGACGGCGGTGCGGTCTCGCACGGGCGGGCCTCCGGGCGGGCCCGCTCGTCCGACGGCGCCCTGGACCTCGATCTGCGTATGCCCGCCGAGCTGGGCGGTGACGGCAGGAAGACCAATCCCGAGCAGCTCTTCGCGGCGGGCTTCGCGGCGTGCTTCCATGGCGCGCTGAGCCTTCTGGCGCGGCAGGAGGCACTCGACCCGGCGGCCATCCGCGTCATGGCGACCGTCGCCTTCGGACGTGCTCCCGAGGACGGTGGCTATGTGCTGCACGTCGATCTGGTGGTGCGGTGGCCCGGAGTCGCCGCGGATGTGGCCACGGCTCTGATGGAGCGGGCCGACGCACTGTGTCCGTACGCGCGTATGGCGTGGAGGGGCACGCCCACGACCATCACGCTCGCGACCTGACCGGTGCGTCCGGCAGGCGTCGGCCGCCGCCGCGCCGGGCGCTGGTCGTGTGCGCGGCCGTCAGGACGGGAACCACAGGTCCGCGTCGGCGGCTTCCTCCTTGCGGATGGCGAAGACGGAGATGTCCTTCTTGTGCGGGCTCTGCGGGGGCAGGGCCGCCACCAGAGGGTGATCAGGGAGTACGTCGGGCCGCTCGCGCCGACCGGGACGCGGGGCGTCGAAGACCTCCGCGTTGACGGACCGGTAGTGCGCCCAGCGGTCCGGCAGGTCGTCCTCGGAGAAGATGGCTTCCACGGGGCAGACGGGCTCACAGGCATGGCAGTCGACGCATTCCGCCGGGTTGATGTAGAGGGTGCGTGAGCCCGGGTAGATGCAGTCCACCGGGCACTCGGCCATACACGCCCGGTCCATGATGTCGACACAGGGCTGCGCAATGACGTATGTCATCTCTCTCCTACTCCTCGCCATCGAGCACGTCTTGGGGCCGGCTGGTGCGGCCGTCGGCTTGTCGGTATGACCGGGAGTGCCGTCATGTTGTGACACATGGTGTGCACTCTCGGTGGCCACCGCTGTTCGACCCTCTCCCGGTGAGTCGCCGCCACGGTGGCTCTGACCTGCGGGAAGTGCCGTGCCGGGCGTCGCGGCGGCACTCCTTGTCACAAACGGCCGCCCTGCCCGGTCCTAGTCAGTGACCACCCAGAGCGACGGGAGCGACCGTGCCCATCACCGAACAACGTCTTGCCACCACAGTGCTGGTGATCGGTACCGGCGGGGCCGGTCTGCGGGCGTCGATCGAGCTGGCCGAGGCCGGCGTCGATGTCATCGCCGTCGGCAAGCGTCCCAAGGAGGACTCCCACACCGCGCTGGCCGCCGGTGGTATCAACGCGGCCCTGGCCACCATGGACCCCGGGGACACCTGGCAGCAGCACGCCGCTGACACCCTCAAGGAGAGTTACCTGCTCGGCGACCCTCGCACGGCCGAGATCGTCACCCGGGGCGCGGCCCTGGGCATCGACGACCTGGAGCGCTACGGCATGGCCTTCGCCCGTGAGGCGGACGGCCGGATCTCGCAGCGCTTCTTCGGTGCCCACACGTTCCGCCGCACCGCCTTCGCCGGTGACTACACCGGCCTGGAGATCCAGCGCACGCTCGTCCGGCGCGCGGGCCAGCTGGACATCCCCGTGCTCGACAGCGTCTACATCACCCGACTCCTGGTCCACGACAATGCTGTCTTCGGGGCCTACGGATTCGACCTCACCAACGGCACCCGTCACCTCATCCACGCGGACGCCGTCATCCTGGCGGCGGGCGGGCACACCCGTATCTGGCGACGCACCTCCTCGCGGCGGGACGAGAACACCGGTGACTCCTTCCGGCTGGCGGTGGAGGCCGGGGCCCGTCTGCGCGACCCGGAACTGGTCCAGTTCCACCCCTCCGGCATCATCGAACCGGAGAACGCGGCGGGCACGCTGGTCAGTGAGGCGGCCCGCGGCGAGGGCGGCATCCTGCGCAACGCACTGGGCGAGCGGTACATGAGCCGCTACGACCCCCAGCGCATGGAGCTGTCCACCCGGGACCGCGTGGCCCTCGCCTCCTACACCGAGATCAAGGAGGGCCGCGGCACCCCCGCAGGCGGGGTCTGGCTCGATGTCTCCCACCTCCCCCGCCAGACGATCATGAGCCGACTCCCCCGCGTGTACCAGACGCTCCTGGACCTACAGATGCTCGACATCACCCGCGAACCCATCGAGGTCGCCCCCACGGCGCACTACTCGATGGGCGGCGTCCTGGTCCGTCCCGAGGACCACGGCACCGATGTCCAGGGCCTGTACGCCATCGGCGAGGCGTCAGCGGCCTGCACGGCGCCAACCGCCTCGGCGGCAACAGCCTCATCGAACTCCTCGTCTACGGCCGTATCACCGGCAGGGCCGCCGCGGCCTACTCGGAGTCACTGACCGCGCAGCCACGGTCCGCCGCCGCCGTGGCCGCGGCCCGCGCCGAAGTGGACGACCTGCTCGCCGCCGACGGACCCGAGAACGTCCGGGCCCTCCAACGCGCCCTCCGTAACACCATGACCGAACACGCCGGTGTCGTCCGTGACGAACAGGGGCTGCGCACCGGCCTGGCGGAACTGGACACCATCGAGAAACGCATGGAGAACGTCGGGGTCCATCCCGACATCGCCGGTTTCCAGGATCTCGCCCACGCCTTCGACCTCAGATCGGCCGCGCTGGCGGCGCGCGCCACCCTCGAAGCGGCCCTGGAGCGCCGGGAAACCCGTGGTTGTCACAACCGCAGTGATTTCCCCGCCACGGACCCCGCCTTCCGCGTCAACCTCGTCTGGTCCCCGACGACCGGAATCACCCACGAGAGCATTCCGCCTGTCCCGGAGGAGATCGCGTCCCTCATGGCGGACGTCTCCACCGAGGGAAAACTCGTCGAATAGCCGCCCATCCCTCCCGTGCTCGGGCGCTTCCCCCGCGTTTCCGGGCCATTGAACCCCCGTGCAAGAAACATCAGGGAAGGTACCGGGACCGTGTCACAAGAAACGTGTGTACCCGGTCTTTCCTGATGCGGACCACATCGTATGTTCCCGAAAGGATTTCACCATGAAGGTCGTAGTCATCGGCGGTACCGGACTGATCGGCTCGAAGCTGGTCGCCAAGCTCAGCGAGCACGGTCACGAAGCCGTGCCGGCCGCCCCCAACACCGGCGTCAACACACTCACGGGCGAGGGTCTGGACGAGGTCCTGACCGGCGCCTCGGTCGTGATCGACGTCTCCAACTCGCCCTCCTTCGAGGACGACGCCGTCATGGAGTTCTTCCGTACCTCCACCACCAATCTCCTCAAGGCCGAGGCGGATGCCGGTGTGACCCATCACGTGGTCCTCTCGGTGGTCGGCACGGAACGGCTCCAGGAGAGCGGCTACTTCCGGGCCAAGCAGGCGCAGGAGGAGCTGATCAGGGACTCGGGGATGCCGTACTCCATCGTTCACGCCACACAGTTCTTCGAGTTCATGAAGGGCATCGCCCAGTCCGCGACCGACGGTGACACCGTCCGGCTGGCCCCGGTCAAGATCCGGCCGGTGTACTCCGACGATGTGGCCGCCACCGTCGGCCGCACCGCCGTCGGCACTCCCGTCAACGGAGTGGTGGAGGTCGCCGGCCCCGACGAGTTCCAGCTCGACCAGCTGATCCGCAAGGGCCTGGCCGCCAAGAACGACCCGCGCCAGGTCGTGACCGACGCGTATGCCCCGTACTTCGGTGCGGAGCTGCGGGAGACCACGCTGCTGCCCGGCCCGGACGCGCACATCGCGGAGACCCGGTTCACCGACTGGCTCGCCCAGCAGCACTGAGTCGCCGGATGGCCGGCCCAGGGGCCGGCCATCCACGTGAGGGCCTGTTGTCCGCATCGCGGTACGGCAGGCCCTTTCCGCTTCCGGCACGGTGCCGGTCGCGACGCCGGCACACCGTGCCACCGACAGACGGCAACCACAGAGAAGGCAACGCATCATGCGGGTTCAACGCCATCACACCGTTCCACCCGGTTCCGGCCCGTATCCGGCGGTGACCGGTGTCTACACCATCGATCCGGCCCACAGCTCCCTCGGGTTCTCCGTCCGGCACGCGATGATCTCCCATGTCCGCGGCCGGTTCGACCGTTTCGAGGGCCTGCTCAAGCTGGACGGCCGAGACCCGTCCCGGTCCGAGGCATACGTGAGTGTCCAGACCGGGAGTCTGGCCACGGGAGTCCCGGAGCGTGACGCTCAGCTGGGGGGACCCACGTTCTTCGACTCCGCGACATTCCCCCTGATGAGCTTCCGCTCCACCGGCATCGTCCCGCTCGGCGACCACGAGTTCCGCATCATGGGCAGGCTGCGCGTCAAGGACATCGAGCTGCCGCTGGATCTCGACATCGTCCTCGGAGGAGCCGGCGACGACAGCCATGGGCAGCACCGGGTCGGCTTCGGGGGCACGGCCGCCCTGCGGCGTTCGGACTGGGGGCTCGCCTGGAACACACCGCTGGAGACGGGAGGAGTCCTCGTCAGCGACCGCGTGACCCTGACCCTGGACGTCTCGGCGGTACGGGTCGACCCGGACGCGGCGGCCTGAGGTGAAGCCGGTGTGGGTGGGGTGATCCCGGGTCCGCCCCGCCCCACCCACCCACACAGCTCAAGCGGCGCTTTCCGTCGCCAGCGACCCGCGTGCCACCCGCCGTCGCAGGGCGCGTCGCTCCCCTTCCGTCGTCCCGCCCCAGATGCCGTCGACCGGGCCCCTGTCCACGGCCCACTCCAGGCAGTACGCCCGCACCGGACATCGACGGCAGACGGCCTTCGCCTCATCCGTCTGCAACGCCACCGGACCACTGGTGACATCGCCTATCGGGAAGAAAAGATCAGGATCTTCGCGTAGGCAGAGACCCCGTACACGCCAATCCATGGAATGCCTCCTGCGTGAGAAACGGGTACCGGTCCTGGAGATGGCTCATCGTGCGAGGGAAATCCAGGAACGCGGTGCGCGATACATCACCGCTTTTCACTGGAAGACCGAATGGTCGGCACGGGTGTGACATGGGGCCGGGAACAGGGCCGACTGCCCGTGCGCCGAATGTCCGGCGAGAATCCACCGCGAAACCGTTACGCAACGCCTGCGCCGCCGGTCACTTGGAGTGGAGGTGAGGGCACCACCCCGCCAGAACCACTCAGTCCGTCGGCCGCCGCCCTGGCGGTTCTCGGCTGACGGCCCTATGGCCGCGTCCGCGAAAGCACCGGCACCAGCGAAACGGAGACCGAAGGAACATGCATCCAGAAGCGCCCCCCCATGGGGAGCGGAATGAGCGAGGCCGTTTCCGTCTTCGTAGAGCTCCGGCCACGTCTCTTCGGCATCGCCTATCGCGTGCTGGGCAGTGCGGTGGAGGCCGAGGACGTCGTCCAGGAGGTGTGGCTGCGCTGGCAGACGACCGACCGTTCCGTCGTGGTCAGCCCCGTGGCGTTCCTGTCGAGCGCCACCACACGGCTGGCCATCAACGTGGCGCAGTCGGCCCGCGTCCGCCGCGAGACCTATATCGGCCCGTGGCTGCCCGAGCCGGTCGACACCAGCCAGGACCCGGTGGTCGGCGCCGAGCGGGCGGAAGCACTGGAACTCGCCCTGCTCCTGGTGCTGGAGAAGCTGCCCCCGACCGAGCGCGCCGCGTACGTCCTGCGCGAGGCATTCGACTACGGCTATCCCGAGATCGCGCACATCCTGGGGCTCAGCCCGGTGAATGTGCGGAAGATCGTGAGCCGGGCGCGCAAGCACCTCACCGAGGACCAGCGGGACAGCGTCGACGCCGCCGAGCACCGTATGCTGCTCGATGCCTTCGTCGCCGCCGCCCGGCAGGGGGATGTCGCCTCGCTGGAGGCACTGCTCACGCCGGACGCGGTCAGTCTGTCCGACGGGAACGGCATCCGGGGAGCGGCTCGTGTTCCGGTGCTGGGACGTGTCCGCGTGGCGAACCTGTCGACCGCCTGTACCCGGTTCTGGCCGACCGTCGAGGTGGAACCGGTCGAGGCGAACGGGCGCAGCGGAGTGCTGCTCCACCGGGACGGCCGAGCGACCACCTTCATGACCATCGCGGCCACGTACCGGGGCATTCATCAGGTGATGTGGGTCTTCACCCCGAGCAAGATCGCCGCCTTGATCGCCTCCTGCTCCCGTCGGGCGGTCGCGCGGGGCATCTGAGCCCTCCCCGGGAAAGCGGTCGGAAGGTGTTTCCCCCGACGGAACACACTTTCATGGCCCCCCGGTGCCCCACGCCCTACTCAGTGCGAATGGAGTGTGTTGTGCACCTACACATCAGCCGGGGCCGCGGCGCGACGGATGTCGTCCCGGAGGTCGTCCCGAAGGTCGTCCGTGTCCTTCGGTTCGGCGCTCCGCAGGCGGAGACGGCTCCTGACCCCGGCCGCGACACGCGGTACGGCAGGCTGTCACAGCTCCCCCCGCTGCCTGGTCAATGCGGTGTCGACGGCTTGCGGCGATGCCCGCCCGAGCCCCGCAGCGAAGAAGGATGAGCATGGCAGGGACACACGTCAGCCGGCGCGTTCGAGCGGTCGCTGTTCGAGAGCGGCCTGTCCACGGACTTCCGGCACAGACTGGGGAAGGACAGGCGGATGCCTCCGAGCACTGACCGGCAGACCGATCCCGTCGCGGTCAGCGCGTCGCTCGCGGCGGAGGCCGCCCTGCTCGAAGGGCGGCTGAGTCTGCTCCGAGAGGCGATCGAGGCGGTGGACGCCCGTATCGACGCGGTGTCCGAGGCGCTCGGACTGCGGTACTCGGTGACCGGGCCCGCCGAGGGCGAGCCACGCTCGGGTGAGGCGGGCGACACCCGGCCCGGCCGTTCGAAGTCAAGGCGTCCCTGACGGATCGGGGGCGGATGCGGGCGGGTCGTCGCGGTGGGCGATGTGCCGTCCCCACCGCCCACCCGTCCTCTTCTCGACCGGCGGCCCCTGCATATGATGTCCCC
The DNA here is from genome assembly GCF_040652095.1 of Streptomyces sp. NPDC048290. Taxonomy (NCBI): domain Bacteria; kingdom Bacillati; phylum Actinomycetota; class Actinomycetes; order Kitasatosporales; family Streptomycetaceae; genus Streptomyces; species Streptomyces sp. NPDC048290. Next base: position 31,949 of record NZ_JBEZLM010000016.1, on the reverse strand, counting down.
GCCAGAACAAGGTGTGAGGAGAGAGGAACGCATGGTCTCCGTGACCTCCACGGCTCGCAATATCGCGATCACCGCCGAGAGCCTCCAGGAGGACCTGGCCCGGCTGGAGGTCCAGAAGCAGGCGCTGGAGAGGGAACTGGCCGCGGTCACCGCTCACCTCGGCTCCGTGGAGCGAGCCCTCAGCGCCCTTCAGGCCCTCATGCCCTCGTCCGCTCCCTCACCTGTGGCGCCCGCCCCGGTGGAGCCGGAGTCGCCGCCCGCAGACCCGGCCGACAGCGCCGACGAGGACCGGGCGCCGACCGACCACACCGTCATGAACGCCGACAGTGTGACAACGTACGGCAAGCTCACCGAGCAGATCCTCGCGTACTTCGCGGAAGCCGGAGACGTCGACGTCCGTGCCCGCGACATCGCCGCCGCTCTGGGCCGTGACACCGACAGTGGCAGCATCAATGCCGTCCGCAGCACACTCGACCGCCTGGTCGGCACCTCTCGCGTTCACCGTGTCGGCCGCGGTCTGTACCGCGCCGTCAAGCCGTAGCAGTTCCAGGCAGTCCGGTGCGCACGGCCGGGCGGCGGCATCGAGGGGTGCCTATCCGGCGACGGCGTCCGTGGGTTCCTCGCCCCGGTGGGGGTCGCCGCTGGAGGTGAAGGCGTCCCTCGGGTGCTGGACCGAGACGAGTGAGACGATGTCGCGGCCGTAGAGGGCGGCGGTGGTCCACACCGCGAACACACGGGCCTTGCGCTCCCAGCTCGGAACCGCCAGAAGGTGGTAGCCCCGGTGCATCAGCCAGGCCGGAAAGCCTTTGACGACCAGTCGGCGGTACTGGAAGACGCCACGGCCCAGTCCCAGCGTGGCCACCACCCCCAGACTGCGGTGCGCATAGTCCTTGGTCGGCCGGCCCCGCAGTGCCGCCAGGATGTTCTTCGCCAGACGTCTGCCCTGGCGGACGGCGTGCTGGGCGTTGGGCACCGTGCGGGCGCCCGGTCGTCCGGCCGCGAGATCGGGCACCGAGGCGTTGTCGCCGGCCGCCCAGACGTCCGCCACCACATCGGTGTCCGTACCCACCCTGAGGTCCGCACGTACGGTCAGCAGACCGCGTTCGTCGACGGGCAGGTCGGTGTGGTTGTGCACGATCGGGTTGGCGGCGTTGCCCGCCGTCCACACCAGCAGGCCGCAGTCGTACTCCGCTCCGTCGGAGAGGACGACCCGCCCGGCCTCGGCCGAGACGAGCTGAGTGTTCAGGTGCACCCGCGCACCGCGCTTCTCCAGCGAGCGCACCACCCACTCACCGGGCCGGTCGGTGACCTCGGGCAGGATACGGCCCCGCGCCTCGACCAGGTGGAAGGCCAGTTCCTCCGCGCCGATCTCCGGATAGTGCCGGAGCAGGACGGTCGCCAGACCCAGCAGCTCACCGAAGCCCTCCACCCCGGTAAAGCCACCACCGACCACGGTGACGGTGAGCAGTTTGCTGCGTTCGGGACCGCGCGGCAGGGTCGCCGCGCGGTCGAACGAGGTGAGCAGCCGGTCGCGGATCGCCACGGCCTCCTCGACATGCTTCAGCCCGTACGCCTGCTCGCTCAGTCCCGGGATCGGAAAGGTACGTGTGACGGCTCCCGCCGTCACCACCAGCACGTCGTAGTGGAGGTCGAAGTCCGGCCCGCTGTGCGGCCTGACCGTGACCGTGCGGGCGCTGTTACGGATCTCCGTCACCGAGCCAGCGATCAGCCGGGTCCGGCGCAGATGCCGCCGGAGCGACACAGCGGCGTGACGGGCCTCCACCGACCCGGCGACCACCTCGGGCAGGAACGGCTGGTACGTCATGTAGGGACGCGGGTCGACCACGGTGACGCGTGCCTCACCCCGGCGCAGCTTCTTCTCCAGGCCCCATGTGGTGGAGAAACCCGCGTAACCGCCACCCACGATCACGATCTCACGCACGGTGTCCTCTGTTTCTCTCGGCTTCACCCTCCTAGACCGGCCGGCACCACAGGGTGTGACATGACCGAGTCCGACGCGGGCGGCCACCGCACGCCGGAGTCCCAGGGGGCGTTCGCGGGGCGACCGTCGGCCTGCCGACCGGCGCCGCCCGAGGACGGTCTCCCGCGTCGACCCGGCCAGGGCCGGAAGGCGGACGTGGCGGGGCGGCGCGTTCCGCGATCGGTCCGGCCGCCGCGTTCGTCACGCGTCGGCGTGCGCGCTCCAGTGCTTCTCCAGGATGTCCGCGACCTCCGCGGGCCGCTGGAGCACCGTCCAGTGATTGCAGTCCATCTCCACCACCGTGCCGGCGTGCAAGGAGGCGCCGAGCCTGCGCCCGAACTCGATCTGGCAGGCGGGGTCGAGCGCCCCCCAGAAGACAGCGCACGGCGCCGACACGGCGGACAGTCCCGGCTCCCACTCCGCCCCCATGGTGATGGCCGACCGGTACAGCCGGAGGACCGCGTCCTTCATCGGCTCGTCCACCCGACTCGCCATCTCCCTGGCCAGGTCGAGAGGCACATCGAAACCGGACGCCAGATCATGGGCGAAGGGCTCGGCTCGGAGTGCGGACATGAAGCGCTCGCCTTCGCCCCGGTCCTGCCAGATCTTGGCCAGCGGGTGCCACACGTACTCGGCGTTGACCGGTCCGTTGCCCCCTGCCCAGGTACGGACCAGATCAGGACGCACATAGGCGACGCGGAGCGTGAGAATGCAGCCCCAGTCATGACCGACCAGGTCCACCGGCTCACCGACCCGCTCCAGCCGCTGGATGAGCCAGTCCACGTACTCCTCCTTCGTGGAGCCGAAACCGGTCGGCCGCGACGTGCCGAAGCCGGGCAGGTCCCAGGCTTCCACGTCGGTCCTGTCGAGGTGCTGTCGCACACCGTCCCATACGTGGTGAGTGTCAGGAACGCCGTGGATCAGAATCGCGGGCATGAGTGAATTCCTTCATCGGTGGACGACGCCTCATGGACAAGAGCGGCGTCCCATGGTGTCACACTGTTGTGGACTCGGTGGCGTCGATTGCCACGGACCGTCTCCGCCGAACCAGTACCGCGTCACCGTCACCGTCACCGTCACACCGATGGGCCCGTAGGCCGATGCCATTACCTGGTGTGGGGGATGCAGACGCTCTGCGATGAAGAGTATGTGTTGCCTATGATGCTTCGCAGTATCCGCCCCGGCGTCCGGGTCGGGTGGCACCCCCAGGTGAGCCGCGCGGGGGCGTGGCACGAGGGGGCGAGGAGGAGAAGGAGTCATGGTTTCGGCATCTCGCGCGGCACGCGACATCGAGGTCACTGCTGAGAGTCTCCATGAGGACCTCAGCCGTCTGGAGTTGCAGAAGCGGGCGCTGGAGAGGGAACTGGCCGCCGTCGCCGCCCATCTCGACACCGTCCATCGGGCCCTGCGGGCGTTCGAAGCCGTGCTGGCGGACCCACCGGAGGCGGCGGACGCCGCGGACACGGGCCGCCGCCGCGACGCGGGGCGGAACCAGGCGGACACACGTTCGGCCCAAGCCTCCCCCGCCACCCCGGCCGACACCACCCGCGCAGCACGGCAGCCCCGGGGTGGGAAGGGAACAGCGAAGCGGGCGGCCCGCCCGAAGGTCGCCACGGAACGCATGTACGGCAGGCTGACCGAGCAGATCCTGGACTACTTCGCGGAGGTCGGCACCGCCGATGTGCGCGCCCGCGATGTCGCGGTGGCCCTCGGTCGTGCCACCGACAGCGGCAGCATCAACGCCATCCGCAGCACGCTCGACCGTCTCGTCGGCGCTTCCCGAATCCGGCGCACCGGACGAGGTCTCTACCGCGCCGGACCATCCTGAACGGCCCCCGGCCAGCGGCCGACAGCGCCCCGGACGGCACCTCGCGGGGGATCGAAGGGCGTCCGGGGCACCGCACCCGTCAGCTCTGCGCCACGGATGCGGAGCATTCCTGACGCCTGACACCTGGTGTCCACACCCGACGTCGAGAACACTGTGTTCACCCTACCGCAGCTTCACACGCCCAGAAGACGACAGTGGCGGGTCACGCCGACCTCCATGACAACAGTGTGTTTCATGGACACCGCGTCCCATAACAGTGTGATTACTTGTCATGGTTCTCCTTGCCGTACATCCGCGCGTGACGAATCATCGGCAGGCGTGAAGCACTCGATTCCGCCGCGGGAACTCCCCCGTGCGACCGACGATCCGTCGTCGCCCCTGTCCCCCGGCACCCACACGATCACCGTCCGCCATGGAACGGCCGACGTCGACCTGCGGTACCACGTCGCTGGCTCGGGCCCCGTGTGCCTCGCCCATCCGGGCGGACCGGGCATCGGCTGGGAGTACCTCCGGATGCTCGGCCTCGAAGACTTCCTGACCATGGTCTACGTGGAGCCCGTCGGCACGGGCGATTCCGGTCTGCTCCCCGATCCGCGCGACTACACCGTGGCCACCTACACGCATGTCCTGAACAGTGTGATCGAACACCTCGGGTCACCTCAGGTCGTCCTGCTCGGCCACTCCCATGGCGGTTTCGTCGCCCAGCAGTATGTCCTCGACCACCCCGGACGGCTCTCCGCCCTGGTCCTGTACGACACATCACCGGTGGCGGACGACGAGTTCTGGGCCGCGGCGGTCACCGCGATGGAACGGTTCGTGACCGACCATGCCGACGACCATCCGGAGACAGCCGGCTATGTCGCCGCCCTCACCACCCGTCTCGATCTGCTCGACGACGACGGCACCACGGCCGTACTGCGGACGACGATGCCTGCCTATGTCTTCGACTACTGGGGCAGAGAGGACGAGTTCGGGCCCGCCCGCCGGTCGCTCCGGATGTACGCGGCCCCCGGCCGGACGGACGGACCGCCGTTCGACGTCCGGGACGAGCTGTTCCGTATCTCCACTCCGACCCTGGTGCTGGCGGGCCGTCAGGACTTCATCTGCGGGCCGCGATGGGCCGCGCTCCTGCACGAGGCCATCCCCACGGCCGAGTTGTCGATACTGGAGGAGACGGGGCACCTCGCACACATCGAACGTCCCGCACGCTTCACCGCCATGGTCCACGCGTTCCTGCGCGCTCACCATGTCCTCAAGGATCGGTAGATCCCGTAAGGGGGTCACCTGACACCTGTCTCGCCATTCCTCCGGGAGGCACCTGATGCGGATCGGTCAGACCGATCCGGCATTCGCCGATCGCCTCTGCTCACCGGTCGCCACGACCGGTCCGCCGCGACGGACGCGTCTCGGGAACGGTGTCGGGCAGCGCCTCGGGCAGCTCTCGGCGGGACGTGATGCCGAGCTTGGTGAACACCTTGCGAAGGTGCCACTCGACGGTACGGGGACTGATGAGCAACTGGGCACCGATCGCCGCGTTCGTCTGCTGGCGCGCGGCGAGCCGGGCGATCTGGGCCTCCTGAGCCGTGAGTTCATCGCGGGTCTCGACGGTGTACGTGTGTGCCCGCTCGCCCGTGGCCTGGAGCGCTCGACGGGCTCGCTCACCGAACCCTTCGGCGCGCATCGCGGTGAAGAAGGTGTGGGCTGCCCGCAGTTGCTCACGGGCGTCGAGACGTCTGCCCTCACGGCGCAGCCATTCGCCGTAGAGCAGTCGACTCCGGGCGAGCTCGGCTCTGAGCCGGGTACGGCCCAGCCGCTCGATCGCCTCGCGATACAGCGGTTCCGCGGCGCCGCCCTCGCTCAGCAGCGCACGCGAGCGCGCCTCGACTCCGAGTGCCCAGTCGGTACCGCTGGCCTGTGTCATCTCGGAGAGCTGCTTGAGCGCATCGGCGGCGAGGTCGGTGGCACCACAGCCGGTGGCCGACTCGATCAGCTCGACCAGCCCCCAGTTCGCGGCGGCCAGCTCACTCGGGTACTCGCCCGCCGCACGTGCCGGGCCCAGGGCGTCCTCGTATCGGCCCAGGCTGTTGAAGAGCAGCGCGTTCGCCCATTGTGTGACGGTCGTGCCGATGCCCTCGCCGCGGGCCATGACCTCGCTGAGGGTGGCTTGGATCAGGGGGAGGGTGTGTTCTACGCGTCCTTGCCACGCGCCGGACACGATGATCTCGTAGAGGGGGCGTTCACTTCCGATCGCCTCCCTCACCGCTCTCGCCTCGTCGATGACGGACGCCGCCGCTCCATGCTCACCGGCGAACATCAGCATGATGACGCGGGCATTGATCGCGAAGAGGAGTTCGCTGAGCGCACCGGCGTCGCGAGCGGTCGCCACGAAGCGTGCGGTGAGGGCGTCGAAGCTCTCGTCGTCCCACACATCCGCCGCGGCGACCCCCGCGACCCACAGGGACCGCAGCCCTTCCGAGACCGAGATCTCCTCCGTGCGGTACGCCCGCAGGGCCCGACGGACGATCGGCAGCGCGGCCGGATATCCGTCCCTGACCATGGAGGCCATGCCCGCCAGCAGCATGTCACCCCGGCTCGCCCGGTCCGGGGTGATCCGGGGTGCAGCCGCCGCCACTTCCGCCAGGTCGGTGGCACCGGCGAACCGACCCGCGTACATGGCGGCGGAGAACGCACGCAAATAGGTCTGATGGGCAAGCTCCGTGTCGAGCGGCTCAAGTCGTTCGGCGGCTGCCAGCAGCAACCGGGGGGGTCTCGTTGCTGCGCCGCGAGGCGTACGCGATCTGGGCGCGCAGCAAGTCGATCCTCGCCCGCCCGAAGTCGTCGGCCGGTCCTGCCTCGGCGGCGGCCAGCAACTCCACGGCCGGGTCGAACTCGCCTGCCTGGACTCTGGCCTGCGCCGCCGCGAGGAGCCGGGTCACCCGGTGTGCCGCACCGGGCGTCAACTCGGCCGCCCGCTCCAGGAATGCCGCCGCGGCGGCGAATCCACCACGCGCCTGGGCACGGCCGGCCGACCGCTCCAGTTCGGTGGCTACCACCTCGTCGGGCTGCGTGCTGGCTTGCGCCCGGTGCCACGCCCTGCGATCGGGATCGAGTTCGCCGACCTCGGCCAGCGCGCCATGCACCTCGCGCAGATCCCGCAGGTCGGCCGCCCGCCACGCGGCGGAGCGCACCAGGGGGTGGCGGAACCGCACCCGCGCGCCGAACTCGATCAGTCCCGCCGCCGCGGCCGGGGCCGCCGCGTCCGACGGGATACCGAGACGCCGGGCGGCACGCCACAGCACCGTCATATCGCCGACCGGCTCGACCGCAGCGGTGAGGAGCAGCCTTCTGGTCTGCTCCGGAAGAGGCCGGAGCCGAGTGATGAACCCTTGTTCCATACGGCTGGCCAGCGGCGTCGTGGTCGGCAGCCCGAGGCCGAACGCCAACTGCGCGGGCGTCCGCCCCCGGGGCAGCTCCAGTAGTGCCAGGGGGTTGCCGCGCGCCTCGGCGACGATCCCGTCGAGCACGGCCGTATCGAGTGGGCCCTGGAGCACGGCCCGCAGCAGGGCCCGGGAGTCCGCCTCGCCCAGCCCACCGACCTGTATCTCCGGCAGCTGTCGGAGCACCTGGTCCTCGACGGTCGTCCGGGTCGCGAAGACCAGGGCGACCGACTCGGCGAACAGGCGGCGCCCGACGAACGCGAGGGTGTGCGCCGATGCCTGGTCGAGCCATTGGGCGTCGTCGACCAGGCAGAGCAGCGGGCGTTCCTCGGCGGCGTCGGACAGCAGGCTCAGCGTGGCGAGGCCGATCAGGAAGCGGTCCGGCGGGTCCCCGCGGAGCAGGCCGAACGCCGTTCCCAGGGCGTTCCGCTGCGGGACGGGGAGCCGGTCGAGCCGGTCCAGGAACGGGGCGCACAGCTGGTGGAGCCCCGCGAACGGGAGTTCCATCTCGGACTCGACGCCCGCGGCGCGTGCGGTGCGATACCCGGACGCGTGGCTCGCCAGGTACTCCAGCAACGCCGTCTTGCCGATCCCGGCCTCGCCGCGAAGGACCAGTACCCGACTCTGGCCTTCACGGACACTCGCCACGAGCCGCTCAAGTGCCGCACGCTCGCTGTGGCGGCCCCGCAGACCGGTCACCTGGTCGCTCCTCGACATCATCACCACCGCCGCTCGGCGGGGCCGCCAGTTTACTGAATCCAGCTTCAGTCCCCTCTCCCCTGAAAGCCGACGACCCGCTCCGCCCCTGACCGGCGGGCTGCGCGGAGTCTGAGGGCGGCCGGTCTACTCGTCTTCAAGCGGCGCGAGAGGCGGCCAAGGGGACGCACCCTCGATCCCTCGAGGTCTCCCCAGCTCAGCGTGCCCGACCCCGCGGCTTCAGTGCGATCGTCGGCAGCTCGGGAGCCGACAGCCGATCACCGTCGTACCCGGTCACCTCACCGAAGCGGTCGCCCTGCATCCAGTCCTCGCGGGCCTTCGCGATGTCCTCGGCGAACGGCCGATGCAGCTCCACCACATCTCACGCGAGTTCGCTGAGCAGGGGGGCAGCTTCGCAGTGTGGTGTTTCCCTCCGCTTCGCTGTGGCTGTCCGCGCTCCACGACGTTGAGTCGGCGAACCAGTCCTTCCTGCCCGCGCTGAGGTAGCTCACCAGCTTCGCCTGCCGGGTGGTCATGCCTCGGGCCGCCGGTGCCCGGTGTCGTCCTGCTCGGCACTGCCATGGCCGCTCCTTCCGCTCTGGCGACCGTGAGTGTCCGACGTCCGGTCGGCCCGTCCAGGATCGGAGAACCCGCCGGGGCCCACAACACGGGCGGAGAAGCCGCTCCCCCGGCCGTCCGGCGGGCGGCCACATCCCGGCGAACCGGCCCGGAATCCGGGCCGCACGCGCGACCGCTGTTGGCGCGCGTGCACCCCTGGGGCGCGTGCGGGCCTGTGGTCGGTCCGAGGGGCCCCGAGGACGACCCGGCGCGCGGTGGAGCCGCCGCTGCCTCGGTGGCGAAGGCTCCCGGACTGGTGAAGCGGCGGCCGAGCCGTGCTGGCGGGTTCGGCGACAGGCGCCTCCAAGGCAGTCTCGTCCAGCGCCGCGAGATTCCCCTTCGGACCGAAGCGCGCCGGTCACTCCTCGATCCACTCGGGCGCCGCCTCGCGGTCGGCCGGGACGGCCATCCCCGGCTCCCACTTGCCCTTCCAGCCGTACGGGATCTCCATGATCTTGAATTCGCCGCCGCGCATCTCCTCGCCGATGGCCTCGACTTCCCGGAGGAGCGCGCCGCCCCTGAGGCGCCCCAGCCGGAAGGTGAGCGTGTAGGCGTACTCCTTGGACCTGCCGGCGTGGATGTACGAGAGGTGCAGGCGGGTCAGCTCGGGGTTGGCGGTGTACCTCGACCCGGCGAGGAAGACGCCGTTGCCCGCTTCGTCGATACCGCAGCCCGCTTCCGCCAGCCGGTTGCGCAGCCAGTCGAGACCGGGGCTGTAGTCCTTCTCGGGCACGATGTGGTGGGCGTGGTAGCCGTCCGGCGGCTCCTGCCCGTCGCGGGCGATCAGCGACTTCCGCAGGGCGCGGCTGCCGGGCGTCTCCACCACGTCCCGCAGCGGCTTCTCCAGCCCGTCGGGCCCGTATCTGGTGGGGGGCGGCGCCTTCTCACGGACGGACAGATCGGCGATGTCCTCCTCGGCCACGACCTGCGGCACGGCCTCGTCCTCGACCGGAAGCTCCTTCTCGGCGATCGCCGCCCCGAGTCTGCCCCTCGGCAGGTGCTCCAGGATCTGCGCGACCATCTTCTCGCTCAGGTAGACCTTGCGCAGCGCCAGCCGGCGGCCGAGCGCCCGGACCTCCTCGGGGGCGTCCCCGGCGGCGGCGCCCGCAAGGCCGAGGACGACCGGCGTGCCCGGGGCGCAGGAGGCGTAGACCCCCGTCGCGTCCGGCAGGGTCCGCACCAGCAGGAATCCCGCCCGGTGGGCGAGCGCGGCGAGTTCGGACACCGCGATCGTGCTGTGCCGCAGGACGACGGCGCGGCCCGCGGCGCGGGCGTCCGCGGCATCCGGGGTCCAGGCCGCCACCACACGCAGGCGGCCCGCGGCCCCGGCGAGCGCGCGCAGCCGGTCGAGCATCCGCGCCAGCGGCGGCTGCATGAGATGCGGGTCGCCGGACGTCACGGGCCCGTAGTCCACGTCGGCCGCGTCATGCTCCAGCAGCAGCACCGGATCGATCGCCAGGTCGTCCGCGTCGCCGTACAGCCCGTCCTCGGACGCCACCCCGCGGCGGCCGGCCGCGTCCATGCTCTCGCCCGGCGGGAGCGCCACCGGCACCACACGGACCACCAGGTGGCCGCGGTCGGCGGGGGAGTCGGTGTCGTCGACGACGAGCGGGTCCGCGACGCCGCCGATCGTGCCGACCACGTGGTTGAGCACCGCCGTGAGCGCGGCCGGGGTGGGCAGCGTCCAGCGCCGGAAGATGCCCAGCCGGCGGCGGTAGTGGTCGTCGTCCTCGCCGAGCACGGGGGCGAAGCTGCGGCGGGCCACCTGGCTGATGCGGACCTCGTCGACCGTGGCCCGCAGCGGCGTGTCCCGCCGGTGCGGGGCCGGCGCGGACGGCCACGCCGCCGGGCCGGACACCCTTTACGCCGACCGCGGATACGACCACGACAAATACCGCAAGCAGGTCCGGACTGCCGGAATCACCCCGGTCATCGCGCGGTGCGGAACCCTGCACGGATCGGGGCTGGGCGTGCACCGGTGGGTGGTCGAGCAGAGCTTCGCGCTGCTGCACTGGTTCCGCCGGTTACGCATCCGCTGGGAGATCCGCGACGACATCCACGAAGCCTTCCTCAGCCTTGCCTGCGCAATCATCTGCTGGCGCAGACTGAAGAACTTGTCACTTTGTTAGGAGTTCTTAGAGGGCATCTGATCAACGGTCAGGCTGGTGTGGGCTGGATGTCCGTTTCGAATCGCCAGGTTGGTGTGGATTCTCCCGTGAGCTCGCGGGCCATTTTGTTAGCCATCGCCCAGTGGATCATCGTCCGTGATCTTTGCGGCAGCGCTTCGTAGTCCCGCGCGAGGCGGCGGTGCTGCATCAGCCAGCCAAAAGTCCGCTCGATCACCCACCGCTTCGGCAGCGGCTCGAAGCCCTTCGTCCGGGGCCGCTGCACCACCTCCACATCGATGCCCAGCCCGGCGCCGTGATTGAGGACGCTGTTCTGGTAGCCGCCGTCGGCCCAGACCTTGGTCACCGTGGGGTGTGCCGCAGCCAGGTCGTCGAGCAGCAGCTTCCCTCCGGTGGTGTCGTGCACTGACGCGGCGGTGACGAGGACGGCCAGGACCAGGCCGAGGGTGTCCGTGACCAGGTGCCGCTTGCGCCCTTTGATCTTCTTGCCGGCGTCGATGCCCTGGCTGCTCTCGGCGACGTTTCCCGAGGTCTTGACGCTCTGCGCGTCCACGACGGCGGCCGTCGGTTCCGCGCTGCGGCCGCCGACCCTGCGGGCCTTGTCCCGCAACAGGTCGTGGACCTGCTCGGTCGTCCCGTCCGCCTCCCACTTCGCGTAGTAGTCGTACACCGTCTTGTACGGCGGGAAGTCGTGCGGCAGGTGCTCCCACGGGATACCGGTGCGGTTGACGTACAGGATGGCGTTGACGATCTCCCGCAGATCGTGCACCCGGGCCGCCGTGCCAGGACCCGTTCGCCCGGCACGCCAGACGACGAAGACCGGCTCGATCAAGGCCCAGCGGGCATCGGACACATCACTGCGGTACGGACGACGCTCATTCACACACCCAGCAACGACCACCAACACCATCAGTCACAAAATCATCCTGAACTACCCGCTATCCAGATCAGATGCCCTCTTAGTGCTGACAGATTCCAACGAAGGGGTCAGTGGCCGAAACCACCCTTGTACCTCCAATGGTCATGCATATCGAATGTCTGAGCCAGATGAAGATCATGTGAGGAAGTTGGGGGTTCGAGCATGTCATGGCGTGACGCGACCGGAGGGGACCGGCGAAGAACATGCCGACGGTTGAACAGACTTACGACCGGAATCACGTCGATGGCTCTCCTCGCGTCGCTGCCGGTGTTCGCAGCAACAGCGACGGCTATGCCATCGGATGTGGCCGTCGCGTCCGTCTCCGCTGAGACCACGCATCGTGAGGCCGCTGATCGTGCCGCCGTGATCGGGGAGCAGGTCGAGGTCACCGGTGAGCGCACCGAGTACTCGACTACCATGGCCAACCCGGACGGCACCTACACGCTCGTACAGTCGGCCGTGCCACAGCGAGCGAAGGACGACACTGGTTCCTGGCAGCCTGTGGACGCCACTCTCGAACGGCGGAACGACGGCACCATAGCCCCCAAGTCCGCCGTGGTGGACCTGGCCTTTTCCGGCGGGGGCGACGGTGCAGGCATGATCCGGCTGGGCAATGAGGACGGGACGCTGCGTCTCGACTGGCCAGGCGCACTGCCTGAGCCCCGGCTAGATGGGGCAAAGGCCGTCTATGCCAATGTCCTCAATGGCGTCGATCTCGAACTCACAGCCACTGCCGAGGGATACCGTGAGGTGCTGGTGGTCAAGTCCGCCGAGGCGGCTGCTGACCCGGCGCTTGAGCAGATCGATCTGACGGTCTCGGCCACCGACTTGGAAGTCGTCCCGGGTGCGGGTGGTGGTGTGCGTGCAATCGACTCTGACGGCAACACCGTGTTCAAGGGTCCCGCGGGCCAGATGTGGGACTCCGCGAGCCAAGTCAGTTCGCCCGCGAGGGAAGGCTTGGGAACTCAGCTTGGCCGAAGTGCTGAGAGCGAGGTGCCGGACCCGGTGGAAGTGGGCACCCAACCACGCGCCGGTGATGCCAGCGCCGTCATGCCCGTGCGGGTGGATGCCGACAGAATCGCTGTGAAACCCGATCTCTCCCTGCTGCGCGGCGCGGACACCGTGTACCCCGTCTACATTGACCCTTCGTTCGGTCTCGGGGTTTCCGAACGGACCGTGCTGTCCTCCGACGGCGACAAATTCTGGCAGTTCAACGGTGACTACGGCGTCGGACGCTGCAGCGTCTCGGGCCCGTACTACTGCGGCAGCAACTACACCAACCGCATGTACTTCGAGTTTTCGCCGTCGAAGCTGTCCGGTAAGCACGTCCTCGACGCCACCTTCCGCGCATATGAGACCTGGTCTTTCAGCTGCGAACCCAAGTGGGTCGACTTGGAGCGCACCGACAACATCTCCGAGGGCACCCGTTGGCCCGGCCCTACCCAACTGGATCAGATGGGCGACCGGCACATCTCTGCGGGTCGCGGCACCCAGTGCAGCCCCGCGCAGCCCGATCAGTGGGTCGAGTTCAACGACAACCCTGACGAGACCGACGAGAACCTCTCCTCCACCGTGCGCAAGTTTGCGGACGGCGCGATCTCCCGGCTCACCTTCCTGTTGCGAGCCAAGGACGAGACCGACCCCGAGGCGTGGAAGCGATTCGACGACAACGCTGAACTCAAAGTCACCTACGTCTTCAAGCCAGGTGTACCGACCGATGTCGGCGTCATTCCGGGCGATGGGACCACCGCGTACTGCAAGAAGTCCCCATCCGACCCGCTCGTTGTAACCCGAATCGACCCTATGGTGCAGGCCCGGGTGCAGACCAAGGTTGAGCACGGCTTGGGCTCTGAGGAGGGCTTGCTACAGGCCGAGTTCATTGTCGAGCGCGGTGACGACGCCGCCTGGCACCAGGTTTGGTCAGGCCACCGGCCCGACTCCGGCTGGGATCCGGACGACACGCTGGAGAAGCTGCGCACCTCCAGCCGGGCGGACGGCGGTCTGTACCGGCTGCGCGCCCGCACCCAGTCCCACTGGACATACGTCACCAAGCCAGGCGACCTGTTCTCCTCGTACTCCTCTTGGTGCTACTTCAAGATTGACTCTACGGCTCCCAAGGCCCCGACAATCACCACCATCAGCCCATACACCCAGTGCATCACCAACCTGTGCGAGGGCAAGGGCGGACCTGGCGTGCCTGGCAGCTTCACCTTCCGGCCGAACGCCGCCGACAAGGACATCACCGGCTACCGCTGGCGGCTGTTGCCCAGCGCGGCGAACACGACCAGGACGGTGACCGGCTCCCCGGTCACCGTGGAAGACGTCACTCCATCACTAGCGGGCACTCAGACGCTGTCGGTGGAGGCCAAGGACGTGCGCAACCGCTGGGGCACGCCAGCCGAGTTCACCTTCAAGGCCGCACCGGCGGCTGGCCCTGTCGGCACCTGGCACTTCGATGACGGAGCACCTGACTCTGGCGTGACCGTGGCCAAGGACACCGCGACCGAGGGAACCCGTCACGACGCGACGCTCCACGAGAGCGCCGGTTGGTCGACACTCGCCCGCCGTGGCGACAACGACTATTCGTTGTGGATGGACAGCGGTGTCCCGACCACCAAGTACTACGCCGCTACCGCTTCCCCAGCAGTGAACAGCAAGGACTCGTTCACCATCTCGGCCTGGGCCTACCTGACCGATGCCGAGTCCACCCACGCCGTAATGGCTGCCCCTGGCACGAACGGCTCGGCGTTCACGTTGTACTACTCCGCCTCATACCGGAAGTGGGTCTTCAACCGGACCACCGCGGATGTGTCGACCAACGCTGTCTACCTGCGGTCCCTCGGTGACGCCACCAGCCCGCCGCTGCGGGTATGGACACATCTGGCCGGCGTCTTCGACACCAAGAGCGATACCGACAAGACCAACGATACGATCCAGCTGTTCGTCAACGGCCGCCCGCAAGGCAAGCCAGTACTGCTCAACTCGCTGTCGACCGCATACACCCCCTGGGCATCCACTGGCGGTCTGCAGTTCGGGCGTTCCCTGGTCAACGGCGCGTACGGCGAGCACTTCCAGGGCCGCTTGGATGAGCTGAACGTGTGGCAGCGAGTCCTCACCCCCGACGAGATCGCCGAGCAGGCCCAGTTGTTGGAGAGCGGCATCCCTGCCAACGAGCTCGTCGCCCACTGGGACGCGGGCACCTCCACCGGCACCGAGGTCAAGGAGCTGTCCTCGTATCCCGTGGGGAATCTGAAGCTGTCAGCCACTGGCGCGGTGCTGGACGCCGAGAACAACGCCCTGGTGCTGGACGGCACCGCCGGCTACGCCTGGACGGCAGGTCCGGTCACCGACGAGACCGGCTCGTTCACCGTCTCTGCCCGAGTTCGGCTGGACTCCGCGAAGCTGGCTGACAAGCCGGTCGGCTACCAGGGCGTGGTGGCCGGGCAGCAGGCGAGCGCGGGCGAGTCGTCCTGGGCGTTGTGGGTGGTGAAGCCCGCTGACGGCGTCTACCAGTGGAAGTTGACTCGGACCGCGTTGGGCGCCGACGGCAGGGTCACCCAGAGCGCTCAGGTGCCAGGTGGCGATGTCGCCCAGATCGATACCTGGGTGCAGGTCACTGGTGTCTTCGACGCCCAGGAGGCATGGGAGTGGACTGACCCGGCCGACCCGTCGAGGACGGAGACCCGTCACGGCAGACTCCATTTGTTTGTGGGCGAGTTCGATCAGCCCTCCGAGACCGACTCCGGGTTCACCGTCCCGCAGCACGGTTCCGGCACCGTGGCCGTCGGCCGCGGCAGCCACGGCGGCAGTACGAAGCACTACTTGCCCGGTTCCCTGGAGGAGCTGCGGGTGTGGACCGGCGCGATGACTGCCGACCAGGTCCGCTCCCAGGTCCTCGGCGGTTGACCTGCCTTGTGGTCGGCCCGGTGCGGGACTCCCGCCCCGGGCCGCTTCAACCCTGCCCAGATCGTCGGCGCGCTCTTCTCACGTCTCTTCTTCTCACCTCTCAGAAAGAGGACAGCATGCGACACAGACCACCGGCCCGGCCTGGCCGGGCCAGAACAGGAGCATCCGGGGCACCCTGGATTCGGCGGGTCGGGGTGATCGTCGGCATCGGTCTGATGCCCGGGCTGCTCGCCCCTGCAGCAGCGGTTGCCAACGATGTCGATCCGCTCGGCCGACCCAAACTGTCTGCCCCGCAAGCGGTGAAGGTTGAGCCGTTCACTGCCCAGCAGGATCCGCGGACGGTCGCAGCCGTGCGGGAGGCAGCCGGTGCGGACCAGAGCGCGGCCGCCCGCGCTCGCAGGGACCAGGCCATAACCACCGCCTGGCCTGGCGGTGGTTCCGCTCGGCTCACCCTACCTGCGTCCGGAAGGGCGGAAGCTGAGCCGGGCGGGCTGCCCGTCACCCTGAAGGCGCCGACCGAGAACAGGGCCGAGAGTGCCCGATCAGTCACCGTGACAGTCCTCGATCAGGCGGCGTCGCGGGCACTGGGTGTCAAGGGCGTGGTGCTGAGGGTGTCCGGCCCGAAGAAGGGCGGCCGGGCCGAGCTTGGCATCAATTACTCTGCGTTCGCGTCGGCGTACGGAGGGGGCTGGGCCAGCCGCCTCCAGTTCGCGCGCTTGTCGGGTTGTGACCCCGAAGCTGCGAAGTGTCGCACCGCGACATCAGTCGACTTCACCAACAACCGAGGTGAGGAGGAGTTGACTACCGAGTTGTCCTTCGCGCCGGCGGCCGAGACCGGAACCCCTGCCATCATGCTGGCGGTCAACGCTGGCACGGCCTCCGCCGACGGCGACTACAAAGCGACCCCGTTGTCGGCTTCCTCCACCTGGGAGGCCGGCGGTAGCTCCGGAACATTCACGTGGAGCTATCCACTCAAAGCGCCCCAGCCCGCTGCGGGGCAGACTCCGCAGATGGCGATCTCCTACGACTCCGGCAGTGTGGACGGCCGAACCGCCACCACCAACAACCAGGGCACCAACGTCGGTGAGGGCTTCGATTTAACTTCGTCGTACATTGAGCGAAAGTACGGCTCCTGCACCGATGACGGGCACAGCGACAGATACGACCTGTGCTGGAAGTACGACAATGCATCCTTGGTGCTGAACGGCCAGGCCACCGAGCTTGTCAAGGACGACACCACCGGCGAGTGGCGGCTGAAGAACGACGACGCCTCCAAGGTCACCCGATCCACAGGGGCGGACAACGGCGACGACAACGGTGAGCACTGGACCGTTGTCACCGGTGACGGCACCAAGTACGTCTTCGGCCTGAACAAGCTCGACGGCGCGGCAGCCGACGTACGCACCAAATCGGTGTGGACCGTGCCCGTCTTCGGTGACGACGAGGGCGAACCCGGCTACGCGGAGGGCACTTCGTTCTCTGGCCGGGACAAGAAGCAGGCGTGGCGCTGGAACCTCGACTACAGCGAGGACAGCCATGGCAACGCCATGACCTACTGGTACGAGGACGAGACCAACAACTATGACAAACTCGGCGACGATGACACCGGGACCTCCTACATCCGTGGCGGCTACCTGAGGGAGATCCGCTACGGGCAGCGCGCCGATGCCTTGTTCAGTGCCACTCCGGCCGCCTCGCACAAGATCGTCCTCAGCCACGCGGAGCGGTGCCTCGCCTCTGGCAATGGTTGCGACGCGTTGACCGAGAGCACCCGGGACAACTGGCCGGACGTACCCTTCGACCGGATCTGCAAGGACGGCGAGAAGTGCGCTTACTTGGACAGCCCGACCTTTTTCACCCGTAAGCGGATCACCGCCGTTACCACCTATGTCTGGGATGCGGCTGCGGCCACCCCGGCGTTCACGCCGGTGGACACCTGGGAACTCAAGCATCTCTACCTGGACCCGGGTGACACAGGGGACGCGACCGACCAGTCGCTGTGGCTGGACGAGATCAAGCACACAGGCAAGCACGGCACCGACCTCACCCTGGACCCGGTGAAGTTCTCCCACGTCTTTCTGCCGAACCGGGTCGACGGCCCGAGCGACGACATCCTGTCCTTCGAGAGGCCCCGGCTGAAGCAGGTCGTGTCCGAGACGGGTGCGCAGACCATAGTCGACTATCTGCCGGCGGACTGCGCCGTCGGCCAGACCATGCCCAAGGTGGATGAGAACACCAGGCGTTGCTTCCCGGTGTACTGGTCGCCCTACGGCCAGGCGGAGCCGATTCTCGACTGGTTCCAGAAGTACCCGGTCAGCTCGGTGCGCACCACCGACCCGCTCGGTGGCTCGGAGGCCGTTCAGCACACCTACCAGTACTCCGGCGGCGGAGCCTGGCACTACAACGAGGACCCGCTGACCCCGGTCAAGGAGCGCACCTGGTCCGAATGGCGAGGCTTCGGCAAGGTCACCCAGCTCACCGGGCCCTCGGGCGCCACCCAGACCAAGACCGTGACCGTGTTCCTGCGGGGCATGAACGGTGACCGCATCCTTGGGACGGACGGTAGGACGCCGGACCCGGAGGCCCGCAGGACAGTAAAGGTCGCGGGGATCACGGCTGCCGAGATCACCGACTCTGAGCAGTTCGCCGGTCTCACCAGGGAAACCGTCTCCTACGACGGCGCCCTCGAGGTCTCCGGCACCGTCAACGACCCTTGGTCCAAGCGGACGGCCACCCAGCACAAGTCCTATGCCGACACTGAGGCGTACTACGTGCGCGTCGGCGCCTCGCACGCCCGTACCCACATCACCAGCAAGGTGACTCCGTACGACCGGGTCCGCACCACGAGGACTACGTACGACGACTACGGCATGGTCGCCACCGTAGAAGACCTGGGCGACAACTCGGTCTCCGGTGACGAAAAGTGCACCCGTATCTGGTACGCCCGTAGCGAGGCCAGCGGCCTTACATCGCTGGTCTCCAGGACCCGGATCGTCGCCCGGGCCTGCGCTGTCGCAGACGCCGATCTGGACCTGCCCGCGGACCACAGCCGGACAGGGGACGTCGTATCCGACTCCGCGACTGCCTACGACACCGTGACGTGGTCGGCCAGCCAGACGCCCACCAAGGGTGACCCTCGGTGGACCGGGCGCGCCAAAGGGTACGGAACCGACAACCAGCCGCAGTGGCAGCAGACCGCCGTCACCGAGTACGACAAGCTCGGTCGGCCGACATTGGTGAAGAACGCCGACAGCGCTACCACATCCACGACGGAGTACGTGCCGCCTGCTGCTGGCCCGCTGACGCGGACGACAGTCGGCAACGCCAAGGCCCACAAGTCCGTCACGGTCCACGACTTTGCCAGCGGTGCCGAACTGAAGGTCACCGACGCGAACGGCAAGGTAACCGAGACCGCGTACGACAGCCTGGGCCGAGTCACGAGCGTGTGGCTGCCCAACCGCTCCCGCGCGCTCGGGAAGAGCGCGAACTATGTCTACGCCTACACTGTCAAGTCCACCTCACCTCCGTGGGTGTCCAGCGCCACCCTCAACGGCGACGGCTCCGGATACAACACCACCTATGAGATCTACGACTCGCTGCTGCGCACTCGCCAGGTGCAGGCCCCGTCGGCCGCAGGCGGGCGGATCATCGCCCAGACCTTGTACGACGGCCGCGGCAACCCCGTGACCGCCCAGTCCGACATCTGGGACGACAAGGCCGTTCCCTCCGGCACCATCGCACAGATCGACGGCGGTCAGGCACCCCGGCAGACGGACAGCACCTACGACGGCGCCGGCCGGGTCACCAAAGTGGTCACCAAGAGCTACGGTGTCGCTGAGTGGTCGGTTGTCACGACCTACCGTGGCGACACTGTTCTCACCAGCGCCCCGGCCGGCGGCAGCGCTAGTGCGGTGGTCACCAACGCTCTCGGCCAGACCGTCGAGCGGCGCGACTACGCGAGCACCCAGCCCACCGGGACCGCTTTCATGACCACCCAGTACACCTTCGACGCCGCCGACCGGCAGAAGAGCATCACCGCGCACGACCGATCGGCCTGGACGTACAAGTACGACCTCTTCGGGCGTCAGACGTCCGTCACCGACCCCGACAAGGGTACGACGGACACTGAGCACAACCAGCTCGATCAGGCGGTCAGGTCCACCGACAGCCGCGGCAAGGAACTGTTGTTCGAGTACGACATCCTCGGCCGTAAGACCGGCATGTGGCAGATGTCCAAGACGGACGCGAACAAGCTGGCGGCCTGGACGTTCGACACCTTGGCCAAGGGCCAGCAGGATACGGCCGTACGGTACGAGGGCGGGGTCACAGGCAGGGCCTACACCCAGAAGGTCACCGCTTACGACGCCATGTACAAGGTCACCGGCAATCAGCTGATACTGCCCGTGGACGACGAGCTGGTCAGATCCGGAGTGCCGGACAAGCTGTCCTTCTCCACCGGATACAACCTGGACGGCACCGTCAAGCAGGCGGCTGCGCCCGCTGTGGCCGGGCTGCCCGCTGAGACCGTGTCGTACACCCACGATGCGCAGGGCCGGGTTCTGACCGCCAGGGGCACCACCGGCTACCTCCAGGGAGTCACCTACTCGCCGCTTGGTGACCTGCGCCAGATGACCCTCGCCACCGACCCGACCTCCGCCAGGAAGATGTATGTCAATCACGACTACGAGGCTGGTACCCGCCGACTGACCCGGTCGTACGTCACGGACGATGTCCATGGATACATGCTCCAGGAGATGAAGTACACCCAGGACGACGCAGGCAACATCACGTCTCTCTTCGACGGCACGACCCTGGGCGGCACTGGTAAGGAGGACTACCAGTGCTTCGCCTACGACGGCTACCGGCGCCTGAGTGAGGCTTGGACCCCGAAGACGGCCGATTGCGCCGCGACCGGCCGCACCACCGCCAACCTCGGCGGGGCCGCACCGTACTGGACCGGCTACGACTACAACGTCTCAGGACTGCGCTCTCAGCAGACAGAGCACAGCACTTCGGGCGATGTCACCACCGAGTACAAGTACGGTACCGCCAAGGGCCAGCCGCACGCGCTGTCTTCGACGGTGACTGGCACGAAGACCGAGTCGTACACGTACGACGTCACCGGCAACACTGAGACCCGGCCGGGCACCCAGGGCCCCCAGACCCTGACCTGGAACGCCGAAGGCAGGCTCGCCACAGCGAGCGAACCCGCCACGGGCGGCACTCCGGCCACCGGCACCGGCTATGTCTATGACGCGAGTGGGGAGTTGCTGATCAGGCGGCCCACCACCACCGACGGCGAGACGGTGCTCTACCTCGGCGTCACTGAGGTCCGGCTCAAGGTCAGCGGCAAGGGCGCCACCAAGGCCCTCTCCGGTGCTCGCACCTACAAGGCGGGGGACACTGTCCTCGGCGTGCGGACCTCCACCGCGGGCCAGACCGATACGAAGCTGACCTTCCTCGCCGGTGACCACCACGGCACCGCCAGCTTGGCGATCACCTCAGACACGCTGGCCTTCACCAAGCGGTACACCATGCCCTTCGGTGGTACACGCGGCCCGGCGTCCGACAGTTGGCCCGACGACAAGGCATTCCTCGGAAAGCCCGCAGACCGAACGACGGGACTGACGCTGCTCGGAGCACGCCAGTACGATTCGAGCCTCGGTCGCTTCCTGAGCGTAGATCCGCTGCTCGAACCCGATAAACCACTGACCCTGAACGGCTACGCCTATGCAGGCGACAACCCTGTGACCAACGCCGACCCGACCGGTATGGCCTTTATTCTCATTCCCGGCAACATCATGGTTGGCAACACCTCCGGCGGCGGTGGTGGAGGCGGTGGCGGTGGCGGAAGTGGAGGCGGAGGTGGAGGCGGTGGTACGGCCTCCACCTCGTCCGGAGGCTCGACAGGCCGGTCCGTCACCCCGTGGACGCCCGGCGCCACATTCAACTACATCACCAAGTCCTGGGACCTGCCGTTCAACCCGCCCATCCAGACCATGGACGAGTGGCTGGCATCGATCCGCGATTGGGGCATCGTCGACGACCCCAAGGCGGCGAACCGCTGGGAGACGTCCCGTTCCCTGTTCTTTGGCTGGCTGTGGGGTGGCGGATACCCCCTGCGGGAGCACCAGGACTTCCGGGGCGGAGACGCGTTCACCGCAATCCTGGCGGTCGACCCGACCGTGTCCGAGATGCGCGCGACACTCGTGGGACAGGCCCGGGACAAAGGGATGAAGGCCCCGTACGCGAAGGAAGCGGCGAACATGGACTACAAAGACGTAGGTCCCGAGCCCGGAAGCCCCTGGTACAAGTTCAACTCCTTGCGCGGTTTCGCACTTGACATGTCCGGTGTTCTCACCAAAGGCGCGCTAGGGACGGAGAATCAGGCAGACGCATTCCTGGGCAGCTACAACGGACAGGGCCAGATCAAGTCAATCAACAAAAAGGACCAAAGCGTCACCCTGAGCTTCAAGGTGACGAACAAGTCCGACTGGCGATCTGCGACCCACGTCATACCCAGGTCGTGGAACCCTGCTTTCGAGGACACCTTCGGAGCGGCAGTGGTCGAGGACTTCTCCTGGGAGGAGAAGTGGCCGTTGAACGAGTGCGTGAACTACTCCGAGTGGCTCGACTAGCCAGGCAAGGCACTTGATCGATGGTGGGGGGCCGAGGCTGGCCACCAAACTCCGCCCCCCACCCTCGCCCTCACACTTAACCTCTAGGATGAGCCCGTGTTCAAGACCGTGTTGAAACCAACCCGATGGGTCGGTGCCGCCGTTGCTCCTCTCCTCCTGTTGACCGCGTGCGCTACTGATGAATCCGCGAGAGTCTCGGCGGACCGTGTCGTCGGGAATTGGAACGGACCCAACGGGGAAAGACTGTCGTTCTCGGCTGACCGGAAGTTTGCTGCCGCAGGTCTGGACTCGGAGAGGCTCGCCGAGACGGACTGCCCGGGTGGTGAATCGACCGGTAGTTGGGGGTTCATGGTTGACGAAGAGAATGGCAGCAGCTTCAGATCGAACACAGCGAAGTCGGGTTCATGGATCGGCCTCGGCTTCGAGCGCGAGTACTTCGGCTGCATCCTCGAACTCGCCATTGTCGACGGCGGCGACACCCTTTGCGCCACGAACGACCCCGACGTGCCGTGCAGCCTGGGCGTCCGCTTCATTCGTGAGAAGTGATCTTCGCCCGGGTCCGTGCCTCGGGTGATCGGCATCGGCGGAACGTCGCTGGCCCTTGACCGATCTCCCGGAGTTCTCCGGGCTTCGGACTGTCCGGGGTCACTGCCCTCCGACGCTTCACGGAGTGGACCGTGGCCAGGGTGTGGGCCAAGCTCCACCGCCTGGTCCTCGACGAACTCGGGTCCCAGGGCAGGCCGGACTGGTCGCGCTGCGCGATCGAGTCGGTCAGTGTCCGAGCCCTCAAAGGGGGCAACTGACGGGACCGGATCCGACCGACCGCGGCAAGGCCGGAGCGCAATCCACCTCGTCGTCGACTGCGGCGGCCTGCCTCTGTCCCTCGGTATCTCCGCCGCGAACCTCCACGACGGCCAGGCCCTGATCCCACTGGTCCGCGGCGTCCCACGCGTCCGCCAACGTAGCGGACCCGACGCCGGCGTCCCGGCAAGCTGCACGCAGATAGGGGCTACGACTACCGCCAGCCGCGGTGCCGACTGTCATCCTGCGGCATCCGGCACCGCATCGCCCGCAAGGGCATCGAATCATCCGTCAGCGAGTGCCTGAACATGTAAGGTCACAGTTGCAAACACTTGGAAGTTCGGGCTCTCTCGCGGGAGCCCGTTTCCATCTCGACTGCGCCCCCTCGTCGCACCGACCAGGGGGACGCAATCTCGATCGACCGAGGGCGCTCACCTCACCTAAGTTTCCCCAGCTCAGCGCGCCCGACCCCGCGGCTTCAGCGCGATCGTCGGCAGCTCAGGAGCCGGCAGCCGATCACCGTCGTACCCGGTCACCACCCCGAAGCGGTCGCCCTCCATCCAGTCCCGTCGGGCCTTCGCGATGTCCTCGTGCGAACGGCCGATGAAGTTCCACCACATCTCACGCGAGTTTGGTGTTTCCGCAGGTCAAGCGCAGTTTGTGTACCAGGGGGTCAGCAAAAGGTCAGCATCGCAGCGTGCTGTTTCCCTCCGCCTCACTGTGCGGCGGAGGTCCAACCCGGCTCAGGCGCCCAGTCCAACGTCCAGCATTCTGGCGGCCTTACCCACCGAGCCGGGCATGAGATGGCGATAGACCTTGAACGTGACGTCGACGCTCTTGTGTCCCATCCAGGCGGCGACGTCTGTGATCGGGATGCCCTGCGACAGGCAGTTCGAGGCGAAGAAGTGACGGAAGCCATACATGACCATCCCGTCAGGTATGTCCACGTCCCCGGATTTCTTGATCCGCTGCCATTGGTTCGCAAGGTAGTAGTAGGGGAACGTCTTGCCGCGATCCACTGGATGCCGGAGAAGGTAGCCATCGACAGTTCCATGCTTCTCTGCAAACCATTCGATGGTCCGCCTGATACGAGCAGGCAGCGGCACGTCACGGTAGTCTCCGGGCTTACGATGCTTGAGGCGCTCGTACTGCCTGGTGGTCTGGTTCACCTGCTCGGAAATTCGGTAGACGTCATCGGCAACAATGTTGTTGACTCGAATTGCCGCCGCTTCGCCGTTGCGCATTCCGCATCCACTCATGAGGTCGACAACCAACCGGAAGGTGTCGTCACCTGCATTACGGATTCCGCGAAGTTGGGCCACTGAGGGAATAACAGCGCGCTTGGGATGGTACTGAGGAGACTTAACCCCAGCAAGTGGGTTCTCCTCGAAGATTCCCAGCCTATAAGCATCGAGAAGAATTGCCTTGAGCTTGTCGAACGCATTGGATTGTGTCGCTAGGCCCGCACCATTTCGCTCCATGCTCTGGATGAATCGGTCCACGACCTTGTGATCGAACGAATCCATTCGCCGACTGCCAAGCAACGGAAGAATGTGATGGTCAAGCAACGAATCAAGGTGCCGCACCGAAGCCACTGCCAGGTCTCGCTGCCCTTGTCTCCACTCGGCAGCATAGACTTCAAACCGCATGGCGCCATACTTCTGGATACGTTCAGCCCTGCTATGGCCGCGAGTCGCCCCCTTCCTTTCTCGGTACACCTCCATGAGCCGCTCGATGGCTTTGCCCTGGGTCGAAAATCCGGACTCATCCGTCTGCTTCCCATTGATGTTTCGATATCTTATTTTGTAGGTATGGGGACACTTGGACCACCTCGACTCGGGGTGACCGCACTCTTTGAAGAAAGTACCCATCCCTCGAATGAGTCCCGTAAAAGCCAAACCGCCTAATTCCTCCTATCCATTGAGCCCACGAGAACGTACGAGAAGTGCTTTGCGGCACTTCAACTGTTTTTCTGCTGCTCGATCCATTTCAGAACTTCAGCAGTCTTGAATTGAATCTTTGCGTTCTTACCAGTGCCAAACCTATACACCTTTAGGCCGCAACGCCGAGCATCTCGGTAGACCCAGGTGAGCGACATATTGAGATACTGCGCGATCTCCTTGGCGTCCATGAAATGCTTTTTCATATTTCTCCTAGACCAGACTGCAGGAATCCGAGCGGAGGTCCACACAGCCTCCCAAGGCTGCCGAGGAGACCCTCCACAGCAATCGACTGAGACTGCACCTGCGAACTCAGCCATTGCAGACTTCAACTGCAATCAATGGTCACCGCGATCGCCGATTTTGCTAACCGGCGATCATGGTGTACTTTCCACACGGAGGGCCCCAGGAGCACGTGAGAACTCCCATGAGGCTCGACCTGCAGTGCTGCTCGCCAGGCGAGACAGCATCAACGCGAGCCGGACAGCGGGATCAACGCCCACGATCCACAGCAACATCTCGGGGATCTATCGGATGAGTGCGGACTTGGGTTGCAGGTCGCTCGCCTACCCTCAATTGCGGGTTAGGCTTTTGAGTGCGACGTTTCTCGGTGAGTCACACGTTGACATGTTCTCAGGGCAGCTTCCAGTGTTTCCCGGATCTTTCTTGTCTGCCGTGGGCGAATGTCGTGGCGTTCTTCCAGATCCGGCCAAGCGTCATGCTCTATCGCGGTAGCCGCTGCTGGATACGCCAGGAACGAACCCGAGGTCGGCGGTCCATGTCACGGATGCCATCCCTCGCACACCTATGGCCGCCTTGCCGCCATTCCAAGCCGCTAAGTTGGAGGCAGCCTCCATCGGACTTGCCACTGGGCAGCAGCGAATGCATGAGCGACACATCGACACACTGCCCGGCAAACCCGTCCTGGTGTCTCAGGCCAGCGAACCGGTCTGGGTACAGGTCCCCAGTGTGAGCCCTTCACCGGTGAGCCAGGCGAGGACATCGTCGGCCGCAGTGGTGTGGCAGCGCACGTTCAGGTCCTGGAGCCGGATGGTGTGATCGACGGTGCCCGACGCCTACTGCACGGGCCTCGTCCACCGCCGCGCACTGGACTTCCATCGGTCCATCCCGGCCCACCACACTCGCGAATCTGCGGTGCAGGACCTGCGACGCGTCCTCGCTGCCTGACCGGCATCCAGCCCCGGGTGGCCTCGAACATGTCTGCTGGCCCCAGCGGAACGACACCGATGGCCCCAGTTGGGGATCTTCGATGGGAAACGTGACCGAGTCTGTTGGCCCCACCCTCGAAGGCGCGGGCCGTGGCAGAATGCCGACATGGTTCTGATCCGAAAGGGCGATGCCGCGTAGGCGCCCGAAGGCCCTCCGCGCTGAGCGGTGGCGGCCACCCAAGCACGTGCTGGTCCGTCAGATTCCGGGTGTATCCGCTCGAACCCGGGCAGCAGTGCGACGTGTTGAGGCCGAGTACTTGTGGCCGGACGCGGTTGCTAACGCACTGAGCCGGTTCGAGTGGGCTTTCAGGCAGCCGGGACGATATCTGACTGGCCCTTATGAGAGTCCCGGCATCGAGATCGAAGACGGTCGAGATGATCTGGAAGTGGCTTTGCAGCGCCTGCCGAGAGGAGCTCGAGCTGATCTGGGCCGCTTGGCAGAGCAGATCGACATCGAGTTCGAGCGGCGTACTCTTCCGAACCCGGGCTGGGTGAGCGAATGGACAGCGGGGCGCTGGTGGTGGTGGCGCATTCGGGAACGGTGACACCGGTCGTCAGGAGCCCGCGCTGGCCTGTTGGCGGGCTCTGATGTGGGCCAGGCGGTAGGACTCGCTGCCGGTCTCGATGATGTTGCCGCCGAAGGTGAGCGGTCCACGATGGCTGCGCAGAGCCTGGGGTCGGTGAAGGTCTTGGTCCACGAGGAGAAGGATTCGTTGGAGGCGATGGCCATACTGTTCTTCTCCTCGCGCTCGGTCAGAACCTGGAACAGCAGTTCGGCTCCGCGCCGGTCAAGCTCCATGTAGCCAGCTCGTCAATACAGAGAAGATCGACCCGTCCGTAACGGGCGATCGTCTTGGTCAGCACCTTATCGTCGGCCGCTTCAACGAGTCCGTTGACCAGCTTGGTCGCCAGCACGTACTTGACCCGGAAACCCGCCATCGCGGCCTCTGTGCCCAGCGCGATCAGCAGGTGCGACTTGCCGGTGCCGCTGTCGCCGATCAGACACAGCGGCAGCCCTTTGCGGACCCACTCGCAGGAAGCAAGGGTGTGGATGGCAGCCGGGTCGATGGCGGGGTTCGCGTCGAACTCGAAGGTGCGCAGTGCCTTCTCGCGGGGGAAGCCCGCGGCTTTGATCCGGCGCTCGGAACGGCGCCTCGGCGACCAGTGCCTTGTGCTCGGCCCTGGGCGTTCGCGGGGACACCGCCACGCCGGAGTGCGCGGCCCGGAGCAGCGGGCCGGTTGCCGGGCCCCCACACACGGGCTGGGCCTTCTGCCGCGTCAGGCGGACAAGCAAGGTGCCCGCGTCCGGTGGCGTCGTCGATCACACCGGTGCAGTGTGCTCCTTCGGGTCACCGGCGAGTTGATCGAAGTACTCGTCGATCAGCCCGATCAGACCCTCCACGGCGTGCTGCTCGGTCTCGGGCGACCAGGGGTCCTCGGGACGGCCGTCGGGAAAGATCAGTCTCTCGGCCAGGACCCAGTACACCAGGGGGCTCCGGCCGTATCCCAGCCTGTCGGCGAGCCACTGCGCGAACCCGTGCAGCAGGGCTTCACCGGAGGCCATGCCATAGCCGTTGAGGAACCCGATCACGGCTGCGAATGTGACACGGTCGAGGAAGCCCTTCGGGTTGCTTCTGAAGTTGGCCCAGATGTCCTGGTGCGACCGTGTGGCCCTGCCCCGGCCGCGCCCCCAGGCGGCGGGCAGCTGCGACAGGTCGGTGCCGACCCCGAAGGTGGAGTACGAGACGGCCTCCGGCCCGACGCCGAGAGCCGTGAGGACGCTGCCGGCGCGGGCGGCGGGGTCGACGGGCCCGCCCTTCCGGGTCCACACGTGGGTTCCCGGGGCGTCGCCCTCGTGGTGGGTGACGACGAAGTCCGTTCCGTCCAGCTCGAAGTACGCCCCTCGCAACGGGCCGTGCCCGTCCCACGACGTCTCCAGAGTCAGCCTCAGCCGCTGCGCCACGGTCTCCAGGTCCACCGAGAGCAGGGCCAGCGACGACAAAGGCCAGGCCGTGCTCTGGAACATGGACGCCTGCCGCACCGGACTGTGCCCACTTGCCCGGGGTTCCGGCGCGGGCCCCCGGCCGTCCTCGGCATCGGGTATCTCGCTCATCTCATTCACGATGCACAGTCAACCAGTACACGATCTCACCGCCTCGCGTTCGGCGTTGTTCTCCGTCAGCGCCCGTGTTCGCTGTGGCCAGTGCCCGGTGCGGGGTCGTCGGACATGGCACGCAGCATCGCGGCGGTCTGGGCATCGCCGAGCGCGGCACCGGCGCTCCGGTGGCGATCGTCGCGTTCGAGGCCGAGCTCGGCCTCCAGCGCGACGATCGCCGCGGGTGTGTCTGAGGCGGGCGTGCCATCGGCGTTGTGACCGAGGCAGATGAGCGGCTCCGGCAGGTCACCGCAGCGAGGGCAGCGCAGATCGTCGGGGGCAGGTTCGCTCATCGTGCTCCTTGGACCTGCGGGGCTCGAACACCCCAAATGAGATGACTTCTAAAACGGCGGGTCGTCCGGGCCGGGCAGCACCACAGCCACAGTGTGTACGTGATAAACGGGGCAGCAGAGGTCTTCCGGTCCCGCACACGGAACTGAGGGATCGGGCCAGACGTCGACGCCCAGGTTGGTGACCCTGCGGCCGTCCAACTGCCGTTCCGTCCAGGAGCGCAGCTCGGTTTCGTCGAGGTCAGACGAACCGTCGAGTTCACCGACCAGGAAGCCGTCGTTGTTGGTGAGCCGCCACTTCTCCGGGGCGCCGAACAGGCTCGGCCACCACCGCAGCTCGTGGGTTGGCGGGCTGGTCTCGTCTGGGATGCCAGCCGGCACTGACCCGCACAGCGTGATCCCGGGCGTCCAGCCACGCCGTGACCGATTCCTCGGCCGCCGTGGTGAGACTGGCGGCGAGGCCGGGGTCGTCGTCCGCGAAGCGAGGCAGCCGGACGGCAAGCCATGCGTGACGCCGCTGGAAGGCCGCGACCTCAAAAGTGTCCAGGTCGAGCCCTCGGGCGGCCCGCTTGATCAGGGTCACGGACTCCTTGTCGACGTCCGCCATCGCCTTCAGGACATCTGCGTCGGTCACCGGCTCCGGGCGCGAGCGGTCCTGCAACAGGGCCAGGGTCTCGTCACGGACCTGGCCGGCATTCTCAGCAGTCCTCTGATCCGTCACCGTCTCGCCTCCGGTGTCCTGGACGGCCCCAGGGTGGCATGGCACGCGGCTTTGTGGGTCGAACTCCGGCGAGTCCGGCAGGGGAACCGTGCCCCACCACGGTCAACCACCTGGCGGAATGGAGAGTGCTGCACGAAGGAGTGGCCGGGCACACGAACGCTGGACGTGCGTGGGGCCGGGGAACATGAGAACGAAAGCCGGCGCCTGTGCCTCCAAGGCTGTCCCCGTGACCTACTCATGGGCTGTCGACCGGGACGGGACGCCAGTGCACCTGGACCCAGAGTGCTCGGGGACCCTCACGATCAAACCGGGCACGTCGAAGGACCTGTCGTGCACCGCAACCGGGCCGTCCGTCGGAGAAGCGACTCAGGGGGCGTACCACGGCGAGATCCACAACCTCCGACCGCGCCCTCACCGAGGAGGCGTACCAGCGCCTGGAGCGCCTGGCTGCGGACAACAGCAAGAAGATCGCCGCGCTCCCCGATCCGCAGACGCCCCGCTGAGGGCCCGACAGCCTCGCAGGTACGGGCCAGGCCGTACCACCCTGTCCGGCGGAGTGGCCGGAGCAGTGGGGACGGGCAATGAGGCCAGCGGTCGCCCCGCATCACGGACTCCATCGCCAGCAGCTTCTCGCTCGGCACCATACGGAACCTTCTACGAGCCCCAACCCGCGGCCAGGTCAGGAGTTCAGACCGCTCGATCAGTCCTCCGGCCGAAGCCGCTCACGAGCGGCCTCAAGCCGCTGGTCATAGTCAGGCGCGAACAGCTCAGGAAGCGCTTTGTCCAGCGTTCCGGCGATTCTATGGATCGGCGCCCACACCGCCGGATCGTCGACGACACTCGGATCGAGTGCACGGTGCGGGGCCGGCCTCCGCGCTTCGGCTTGGACTGGGCGGCGTGTCAGCGGGCGACGAAATCGCGGTGCCAGCGCAGCACCGTGTCCGGCCGCACCAGGAGCCGCATCCGGCGCACCATCTCCCGTGGCAGGCCATGGAAGAGCGACGCCAGGAACGCCCGGTCGCTCGCGTGGAATCGAACCCGCTGCCCGTTCAGCTGCCGCTCCAGAACCCCGATCTGATGGCGCAAGGCCAGGATCTCGACATCTTTCACGCGGTCGCTCATCGGTAGCAGTCGCAGCATCGCGAACGCATTCGTCACGCCCAGGTACGCCAGTCTCAGCAGCACGACCGATCATCATGCCGCGCCCACCGCCGCCGCGCGATAGCGGCGGGCTCGAGCGCCCACGGCTGGCACCGAAACCCCATCCCACCTGCATGGATGAGGAATTCGGCAAGGGCAACGTTCCATGATCGGTTGAGACACGGCTTCTGATCCGCACTGGCCTGTTTGTGACAGGTTGCTCTGGCTCCACTCCGGCACTGGAGGTGCTCCACTTGAGGTATGACGGGGCCGGGTGAGGGGCGTCAACCTGGCTCCGACAAGTTGTTTTGGCCCCACCCCGTTCGGGTGGGTTCGCTGGTCGTGGAGGGGGGCTGGGGCGGTAGCGTGAAAGGCATCGGATCCGGACCGGACGGAGGGCCCCCGACAGGCTCGACGGACCGCAGGATCTCGACCCGTGTTCGATCCGGGACCGTCGGATTCTCCGATCCGCGGTGGACGACGGGCAGGGGCATTGGTTCAGCCGGCGGAGAACGGACGGGCCCAGCAGTGGCTGAGGCCGGCGCCTGGTAGGGCGCCGGCCTCAGTGTCGTTGTCAGGAAGTAGCAATGCTGGACTCTCTCAACTGCTGGTGTGGCCGGAAGCTGATTGCTGCCTCGCCGCTGCTGTTCTGAGCGATTCCTCGTACTGTGGGCGGGAGAAGGTGAAGCTCCCGAGCGCGCTCAGATCCCAGTCGCGGAAGGTGTTCCGGAACGCCGACCACGTCACGGTTTGAGATGTCACGGTGATCCGGGCCATTAGTGCGGAGCAGTCATCCATGCCGCATGTGCACTCCAGAAGCGTCGTTTCGCCCTCCTTCCCGCCGCGAGGGAGGCTCTTCGACTCTCCAAGAAAGTGTCGATTAGGCCAGCCGAACCCAGCAGATAGCGGCATGTAGTCGCCCGCAAGCACCGGGGCGGGTTCGGAGGGGGATTCTTTGGCCAGATGTTCCTGTTCGGCTTGCGCGTAGGGCAGTTCCACTCGCCGGACTAGTTCTATCAGCGGAATTCCGTCCACCGTGATGTTTAGAAAACCTGGCCCTTTGGAGTGGGTGCGGATTTCCTGCGAAACCGTGGCCGGAGTGACGCTTCCCTCGAATCGGGGAGCCGGATAGTGGTATGTCACCTGGAAGTTGATTGACCGCATCCTTGCAGGGTAGCAGCGTTCGATGTTTGCGACTTGTGGTTGCAGAACTCATCCTTTGCCCCGCAGACGTCAGTATTGGCGGCGCTTTTTCTGCGTCTGGGCTAGGCGGAGACTATCGGTGCCGGTCTCGACGATGTGTGCGTTGAAGGTGACCCGGTCCACGATCGCCGAGCAGTGAGCTGAACCGGATTTTGTAGCGGCCCTGAAGCCAGGCATGATCGCCTCGGCAGATGGGAGAACAGGTCCGATGCCTGCACCACGGAAATACCCTGACGAGCTGCGTGAGCGAGCCGTCCGCGAAGTCCAGACCTCCGGTCGTCCGGTCGCCCATGTCGCGAAGGACCTGGGCATCCATAAGGA
>NZ_JBEZLM010000015.1:0-212555 GCF_040652095.1 Streptomyces sp. NPDC048290 | reverse complement strand
GTGCGCGATGGCCGGGGGGCGGCTGAGCATCGTCTTCCACGCGGGGGCCTTCCGTGTGCCGGCACACGGCGGATAGGGAGAGGACGCCTGAGAGCGGGGCATGGGCGGGGAGGCGTCCGGTGGGACGGCTCCCCGCCCGGCCGGGGGACGGTCAGGGGGTGGTCAGACCGAACCAGTACTCGAAGGTGTCGAGCAGGCCGTAGAACGTGTTCAGGTCGGCGATGCTGCCGGTGACCACGGTCAGTTCGCCGTTCGTGACGAGCTCGTCGGGGGTGGCAGCGTCGGTCACGAGGCTGTTCAGACCGTCACGGGTGATGGTGTACGTCGAGGTGGCGGTGTCCGTGTCGGCGGCTTCGGCGGTGTAGACGAGGACTCCGTTGCGGAGTTGGACCGTGACCTGGTCCGGGTCGTCGGCCAGGCCGCCGGAGACGGTGAACCCCAGAGTCAGGGGGTGGTCCGCGGCGTCCGGGCCGTTGAGGCGGATGCCGAGGTAGTCGAAGACCATGTCCAGCGGCATCGCGGCCAGCACGGGCCCGGTGATGATCTGCGGGGCGGGCAGGCCGGGCGGGCTGCCGTCGGCGGCGCGGGTCCGCAGCTCGTGCGCGGCGGCGAGGTAGAAGTTGCGCCACGGGCCGCTCTCGGCCTGGTAGCCGAGCTGTTCCAGGACGTCGGCCTCCAGCTCACGGGCCTCGGTGTCCGAGGAGTCCGCGAACACGGCGTGGCTGAGCAGCTCGGCGGCCCAGCGGTAGTCCTCCGCGCTCTTGGCGTTCTCGTACGCTGCCCTGGCGATCTCCACGACCTTGGCGGAACCGCCCATCGCCTCGACATAGCGGGGGCCGGCCGCCTCGGGCGGGAGGGTGTGCAGATGGGCCGCGTTACCGTCGTACCAGCCCAGATAGCGCTGGTAGACCGCCTTCAGATCGTGGTTCGTGGTGCCGTAGTAGCCGCGGTTGAACCACTGCCCGGACAGCGATTCCGGGACGTTGGTGTCGAGGTCCTCGGCGATCTCGGTGATGGTCCGGCCGTGGTTGGCCAGCCGCAGCGCCTGGTCGTGGAGGTAGCGGTAGAGGTCGGCCTGGCTGAGGACGAAGGAGGTGATCGCGTCCGGCGACTCGTCCGTCTTCCAGCGGGGCCAGAAGTGGGAGGCGAAGAGGGTGTCGGAGCGGTCGCCGAACCACTCGACGGACTGCCGCAGATACTCCGACCACGCCTTGGCGTCCCGGACCTGCGCGCCGCGCAGGCTGTAGAGGTTGTGCAGGGTGGGCGTGGCGTTCTCCGCCATGCACAGGGCCTTGACGTCGGGGAGGTAGAAGTTCATCTCCGCCGGGGCCTCGGTGCCGGGAGTGAGCTGGAACTCCAGGTTCACCGGCCCGAACGGGTACACCTCGCCCTGGATGGCGACGTCCGTGGTGACCGTGAACGTCGGGGTGGCCAGGCCGGACAGACCGGCGGAGTTGGTCTTGCCGAGCCCGGCGTCCACCTGACCCTGCGCGGAACGCTCCAGCAGCGTGCCGTACATGAACAGCGCCCGGCGCTGCATCGCGTTGCCCGCGTAGACGTTCTCGCTGACCGCGTGCTCCAGGAAGCCGTCCGGGGCGATGATGTCCACGTCCGGGGGCACCACGCCGTCCTCGAAGAGACCCAGCACACCGCCGTAGTGGTCCAGGTGGGAGTGGGTGAACAGGACGGCCTTGATGACCCGGTCCTCGCCGCGGTGCCGCCGGTACAGTTCCAGGGCCGCGGTCGCGCACTCCTCGCTGATCAGCGGGTCGACGACCACGATCTCCGGGGACTGCTGGAGGGGGTCCTCCAGGAAGCTGATGTTGGAGAGGTCCATCCCGCGGACCTGGTAGACGGCGTTCTCCACGACCTCGAACAGCCCGGTGTTCATGTTCAGCAGCGCGTTGCGCCACAGGCTCGGATTGACGGTGTCGGGCGCGACCGGGTTCCCCTCCAGGAACTCGGAGTACGGGCCCAGCCGCCAAGCCGGGAGGTGGCCTCCCTCCCGGTACACGGTGAAGTCCGGGGGCAGCGCCTCTACCAGCCCCTTCGCCGCGAGGTCCGCCTCCACGTCCCCGCCGGGGGGCGGAAGGGGGACGGCGGAGTTCAGGTCTCTCGTCAGCGTGGTTGCGGGCTGCGGCGCGGTACGGGATAAAGCGGAATCTGCGGAATCGGCCATGGGCGTCCCTCTCCCTTGCTCCGCCGGACAGAGCCGGCGACGGCGTACACGTGCCCGGTCCGACGCGGGCACGGTCGGCACCGCGGCCCCGGGCATCGGCTGCGCTCGATCTTGACAGTCCGCCGACCGCCCCCGACAGCCCCCGAATCAGCCAGGTCAACACGGCTTACATCGCAGCTCAGAGGCATGATTCCAGCCATCCGAGCCCATGGGTACGGCCGCTCACTCACACATGCACTCGATGCTCTCCGCCCGTTGGTCCCGCTGTTCCCGTCCGACGCACCCGCCCCGTGGAGCACCGCGCTGCACGCTGTCCGGGATCGGATGCTTGACCTGGCGGGCTCACTCAGCGAGGTGAAAACGGAATGACCGCGCCCGGTGACTTGAGGGTCAGACGCCGGGCGCGGTGGGTGCGCGGGGGTCGGTGGTGCCGGGGGTGTCGGAGACGACGGTGTTGTCGAGTTTGAGGTCTCCGAAGGTGCGGTGGTTGGTCTTGAGGGTGAAGGTGATGGTGGCGCTCTGGCCGGGCTGGAGGGCGCCGGTCCAGGTCAGTCCTCGTTGTTGCCCGGGTCGAGGCCGGAGTC
The DNA here is from genome assembly GCF_040652095.1 of Streptomyces sp. NPDC048290. Taxonomy (NCBI): domain Bacteria; kingdom Bacillati; phylum Actinomycetota; class Actinomycetes; order Kitasatosporales; family Streptomycetaceae; genus Streptomyces; species Streptomyces sp. NPDC048290. The sequence goes on along the minus strand of NZ_JBEZLM010000015.1, from coordinate 209,792 downwards.
TTTGCCCTCGACGACCGCCGTCCGTTCGGCACCGGAAGCGCCCGTAGACGCGCACTCGGCCGGACCCTCCACACTCCGCACCCGGGTCAGCATCACCTGCGCGTACTGTCCCCGGGGCCATGCTGCTGGGACTGCCGGTACTCACGAGGTGTCATTCCGTACGCTCTGCGGAAGGAGCGACTGAACTCGGCGGACGTCAGACACCATCGCGCCGCGATGGCGTGGAGGGGCTCACGCTCCCTGACAGGGTCGGCCAGTTCGGCGCGGGCTCGTTCCAGTCGGGACCGGCGGATCAGGGCGGCGATGGTGACGCCCTCCAGACGGAACAGCCGGTGCAGATGCCTTGTCGACATGCCATGCGCCGTCGCCACGGTGGCCGGGCTCAGTCCGGGATCGCCGAGGTGCCGCTGGATGAACGTCTTGATCTGGCGCACCGTCAGATACTGATGGGTGTGCGGCGGCAGCTCGCCCTCGCGCTCCGCCACATGGGCGAGCGTCGCGGCCAGCAGATCGGCGGCCACCAGCCCCAGCCGGGGCCCGTCAGCGAGCCAGTAGTCGTCGACATTGCGCACCGTGTGCCGGAGGAACTGTGCCAGCAGCGCCCCCGGACCCTCGTCGTCCCGGATCGGCAGACCGATGGCGCGGTCAGCGAACTGTCGGGGCAACGGAACAAGAGATTTGGGTACTTCGATCCCGATGGTGACGATGGCACCCCCCTCATCCCCGGCCTGGATGTCCACGGGACGTGAGCTGTCGGTGCTGTGATAGATCCCTGGCCTCGGCCGGAGGCTGCCGCTGCGCCAGGAGACCTCCGCCTCTCCCTGGAGGACGAGGGAGAGGTGGTAGCGCTCGGGGTCGGAGCGGCGGATCAGCTTGGCTGTGCGCTGGAGTGTCACCGGCGGGAAGGCCGAGTCCCAGACGGCCACATCACCCAGTGAGATGAGGTGTTGGTGGGCCAGGAAGTCGTCGGCGTGCGGGCTCGACACATACATGGGGTTGTGGGGGCTGCCGCACCGGTCCAGCCAGTGTCCCAGCCGGTCCTGCGGGACGGTGTGGAGATTGCTGAACATGACGGAAGGCAGCGGCTGACGCGGGGGAGGCTGAGCCGGCGTCGGGCCGCGCGATGGATGCGGCGACCGCCAGAACAGAACCGCGCAGCACGGTCTTCCTCATCGCGGCTGACCCTGTCGGAGCCACGAACCGACCGCGACCCCGACCGTCGACTGGACACGCCGCATGTGCCCCTACCGAGGGGGAGGTCACTCTGGCACAACGTTCCTGTCTCTTCACGCCAATGACTGGACCTGACCAGCCCGAATAGTCTGTGCACCGGACCGAGGGCCAGGATCGGGCGCCACCTGGACTCCGGTTGGCCATGGTCGCTGGACGGGTGACATGGCCCGAAAGGGGAGCGGCCTCACACCGGCCTGCTGCGGTGTGCACTCGTTCTCGTCCAGAAGCCTGGGCCAGTCTCCCCGGCGTGCGCCCTGGCCCACCCATGGACGCTGATCGGAAACGTTGTTGAGCGCGCTCCCGACGGCGCGCTTGGCATGGGAGTTCAGTGAAGGCGACAAGAGCTACGGGCACGAGGACTGTGGGTGTTCTGGCAGCGGTGGTGACTCTCGTGGCGGCGATGCTGGCCATCGTCCGTACCGAGGAGCGTTCGTCGTGGCCAAGGCGTCGTCCTCCGACCCGGCTACCCGGACGGGCATCGTGGCCCGCGAGGGTGCGGGGGGCACCTGGACCTTTGGCGCCCCCTCCCACCCATGGCGGCTCTGCGACGGCAGCCCATGTGCCGGATGGGTCCAGCCGAACAGCACCTGCTCCGGCACGAACAAGAAGCGTGTCCGGTACATCGCCGAGATCGGCGGCGGTCGGCGCAACACAGAGGAGTACTGGTGCCAGTCCCTGGCCCAGGGCGAGCCCTGCTACACCCATAACTCCCACCCTCGTCCGATGCTCCAGATCATCGACGACTCCGGAGAATTCCAGGGCTGGGTAGGGGTGGAGGCATTCACCCATGTGGCCACCAGCACCGGACTCCCGGACGGCAGTTGGGTCGAAGGCTACTGGGGACTGTTCGACATGGTCTCAGCAGACCTCCGTCCCGAACTCCAGGTATGACGAAATCCAGGTATGACGAAATCCAGGAATGACCACCTTCCGCCGGGACACCTCTCATCAATCGAACCAGACAGTCGAAGGAGATCACGTGAGTAGAGCGGTCAAGCACGGACTTCGCATGCTCCTCGTCTCAGCAATAGCGGCCACATCCGTCAGCGTTCTCGGCTCGCAACCAGCCGCAGCGGCGGGCAGCCCATTCACCGGGTGCAAGTACAGCGGCAGCGGAAACAATCTGAAATGGTCGAACGCCACGACCCGGTACGAGTACTCGAACCCCGGGCAGGTGGCCGTGGAAGCCTGGAACTCCACGTCGACTCAGTTCAACTTCGCCAACGTCAACACCGACGCCAATCTCGTCGTCGCGGACGGAAACTTCGGCGACACTGAATTCGTCGGTCTGGCTGAGATGGTATGCCATGGCGGCTATCACCAAGTGACCGTCAAAACCTGGTGGAATCGCTACCACACGGACAGCTACTCCGGTCAGGCACGCAAGTACGTCATGGTCCACGAGATAGGTCATGCCTTGGGACTGGCGGATCTGGAGGGCCAGTTTACCTGCGCCAACATGCCCATCATGTACGCCAACACCAAGGCGTACGACGAATGCGGCTTCACGGAACCCAGACCGATCGATGTATCTCGCGTCAACTCGCTCTACTGAACGGACCCATAGATAGGAGTGTGAGTATGCGAAGAACAACAGTGACACTGGCCATCCTGCTCGCGACGGTGACGGCGGGCACGGCATGTAGCAGCAGTAAAGGCGAAGACTCCGAGGGAAAGGCGGCCACGACAAGAATCCACCTGAGCAGGGCCGTGGAATACACAGAACTCACCGGGCTGGCCGCGAACAGCAGCGCGGTCGTCAAAGTCACGGCCGGGACCGCGACCGGCGGAGAGATCAACGGCGTTCCCACGACCGTGACGGAGGTCCGCGTCACCCAGCTCGTCTCGGGGGAAATTCCCGGTGACACCCTGTCCGTCCAACAGTTCGGGAACGGCGAGACCATCGTGGAGAACTCCGCTCCGATCCTCAAGCAGGGGAACGAGTACCTCCTCTTCGTGCGACCCTTCCATTTCGAGGAATCGGACGAGACAGGGCTCCACTCCATCACCGGTGGCAGAGGAGAGTACGTCTACGACAAGGAGCGTGACACCTACCGGCTCCAAGGGGGTGAGGACGCCCGGATCCCGCCCACTCTGTCCTCGTCAGAGATAGCGAAGATCAGCAGGCTTCCACTCGCCACGTGATCTCTGCGCTCCGCAGCCCGCTCGTGAAGGGGCCGGTTCCACGGAGTACACCAGGCGTGCTGTAGTCCCGGCGTCGGCGGCCGGGGGCAGGAGCCGATCCGTTCCCGCCCCCGGCCGCACCTCCAGGTTCAGCCCGTCGGCACGTGCTCCGCGTCCACCAGTTCGGCCAGCGCGGACAGCGGGCGGCCGTCCAGGATGTCGGCCGGGGAGACACGTACGCCGTACCGTTTGCGGATCGCCGCGACGATCTGCGTGGCCGTCAGGGAGTCGCCGCCCAGGTCGGTGAAGCGGTCCTCGCGGCCCACGTTGTCCAGGCCCAGCAGTTCGGACCAGATCGCGGCGAGGGCCGCCTCCGTGGTGCCGGTCGGCGCCGTGTACGCGTACGGCAGCTCGGGGCGGTGTCGGGCGGTGGCGGACGGGCGGTGGGAGAGGACCTGTTCCGCGACGAGGAAGTCCGCCTCGCGGGTGGCGGTGCCCCGGCGGCTCACGAGCACCTGTGGGAGGCCGAGGGCGAGGGCCTCGCGCACCGCGCGGGTCCCGGTGGCGTTGGTGATGCCGTCGTCCAGGGGGATGAGACCGCCGGTGGCGGCCGGTTCCGTCTCGTCCGCGCCGGGGCGGGTGACCACGATCTTGCCGATGTGGCGCGCCCCGGCCATGTACTGGAACGCCTCGCCCACCGCGCCCTCGGCGAAGGTGCGGACCGGCAGGGCGGGCAGCTCGCCCGTGCGCAGCAGCCCGGCGACCTCGGCCCAGCCATCGGCGAGGGACGCGCCGAGGAGGTCCGGGTAGTACACGGAGAAGGTCACCCCCCGCTCCAGCAGCCGCAGATCGAGCGCCGTGCCCGCAGCGACGTCCCGTCGGCCGATCTCGATGAACCGGCCGTCGGGGCGGAGCGTGCGCAGCCCGGCCGCGATGCGTTCGCCGCCCAGGGAGTTGAGGACGACGTCGACACCGCCCGCCTCCGTGGTCTCACGTTCGAAGGCGAGGGTGCGGGAGTCCATGACCGTGGTGACGCCGAGACCGGTGAGGTGGGCGCGTTTGTCGGGGGAGCCCGCCGTCGCGAGGATCTCCGCGCCCACCCGCCGGGCGATGTGCACGGCCGCGAGGCCGACCCCGCCGGTGGCGGCGTGGATGAGGACCCGCTCACCGCGCCGGAGCCCGGCCCGCCGCACCAGGCAGTCGTACGCCGTCGTGTACGCCACCGGGAGGGCCGCGGCCTCGGCGAAGGACATGCCGTCGGGCACGGGGTGGGCGAGCCGGGCCGGGAGGGTGATGTGGCGGGAGAAGCACTCCGCGCCCATCACCATCACGCGGTCCCCGACGGACACACCCGTTGTCCCGGGGCCGAGGGCGGTGACGGTCCCGGCCGCCTCCAGGCCGTAGGCGTGGGAGGTCGCGCCACCCGGGTCGGCGGTCTCGGTGTCCAGCATTCCGGCCGCCGACAGCACCTCCTTGAAGTTGAGGCCCGTGGCACGGACATCGACTTCGATCTCGCCGGGGCCAGGGGCCACCCGTTCCCCGGGCACGAACTGGAGCGAGCGGAGGTCCCCGGGCTCGGTGCTGACGAGACGTACGTTCGAGGCGGCGGGGGCCGTGCGCGGTGCCCGCCGCAGCCGGTAGCCGTCGATCTCGACCAGGACACGGCCCTCGTCGTCGGTGATCAGGCTGTCGATACGGACCGTGCCGGTGGCGGGGTCGTCGTGGCCTCGGATGCGGCCGTGGACCCGGGGGCCCAGGCGTCCGTGGACCGCGATCCGCTCGTAGGACAGCGGCAGGTGGTCGTCGTGGTCCCCGTCCCAGAACGGCTCGCCCGCCGCGTTGTCCAGCAGCGCCGGGTGCAGGGCGAACCGTTCGGTGTCCGGGGCGAACCGGGCGTCGAGCGCGCAGGTCAGCAGGGCCTCGCGGGGGCCGGTGCGGGTCGTGTGGCGGATGTTCTGCCAGCGGGGGCCGAAGGTGAGGACCCCGGAGCGGAGCGCGGTCCCGGGGACATCGGTGATCGGCCCGGGGTGGTCGGGAGGGGGTGCCATGGGGGCCGGGGAAGTCGGCGGCAGGGGCCTGACGCGGGCCTGCGCGTGTGTGGTCCACGGGCCCCCGGCGGCGGGGCGGGCCCGCAGGGTGGCCTCCAGCACCGGCCCGGGATCGGGATCGGGATTGGGCGCGGAAGTCGGCTCGTCGAGTCGTACGGCGAACTCGACCGGTGTCCCGGCGGGCACTGTCAGCGGGGCCAGGATGTCGACGCCGAGCAACTCCAGGCGCTCGGTGCCGAGTTGGCGGGCGCCCGCCGCGTACAGGAACTCGACCGCCGCCGAGCCCGGCAGCAGGCCGTCGTCGCCGACGCGGTGGTCCCGTACCAGCCAGGCGGTGTCGTCGTCCGGGGCGAGCGTGCCGCGGTACTCGGTCGAGGGAGAGGACGACGAGGCGGTGTCCGGGTGGGTGTGGGTGAACACCGGGCCCGGGTCGGGGAGCGGCACGCCCTCAGGCTCGTGCCCGCCGGTGGCGCCGTGCGCCGCGTCGACCGCCATGCCCGACTCGCTCCACGCGTCGAAGTCCAGCGAGAGAGTGTGCCGTCCGCGCGCGGTGCGCCACTGGGCGAACGCGTCGAGGAAGGCGCTGGCACCGGTGTAGTCGGCCTGGCCGAGGCCGCCGAAGATCGCGACCATCGAGGAGCACAGGACGAGCCAGCGGGTGTGGTCGTCGGCGACGGCCCGGTCCAGGACGAGGGTGCCGTCGACCTTGGGGGCGAGGACGCGGCGCAGGTGCTCCTCGTCCATCGCTTCGACGAGCCGCCCGCCGGGGACGCCCGCGCAGTGTGCGATGCCGTCGAAGGGGCCGTGGTCGGCGCGTACGCGGCGCATGGCGTCCTCGTCGCAGACATCGGCGCGTACGCATTCCACCGAGGCGCCGGACGCCTCGATCCGGGCCAGCGCCGCCAGCCGGGCGCGGGTGCGGGGCGGGGTCGCGGGGTCGGTGGCGCGGGTGCGCCAGATGTCGCGCGGGGGGAGTGGGGCGCGGTGGGTCAGGACGATCCGTACGCCCTGGGCTGTGCGGGCGGCGTCCTCGGCGAGCGCGAGGCCGATACCGCCGAGGCCGCCGGTGATGAGGTAGGTGCCGCCGTCGGTCCACAGGGCTGCGCCGGAGTCGGTGGCGGTGGTGGCGGGTTCGTGGCCGAGGGTGAGGCGGGTGTCCGCGCGGAGGGCGACGACGGTGTTGGGGGTCAGGGCGTCGAGTTCGGCGGCGACGGAGGCGCCGGTGTCGGTGGCCGGGTCCAGGTCGACCTCGGCGAGCCGGACGTGTGGGTACTCGTGCGGGATCACCTTCGCGGCGCCGTCCAGCAGCGCCAGTTCCGGGCGGGCGTCGCCGCTGTCGGCGGGGCCGGTCCGGTGCCGTCCCCGGGTGAGGACGAGGACGTCGAGGGGGGTGGAGCGGTCGCGCTGGGCCGCCGTGGCGACGGTCCGCAGCAGGGGCAGGAGGCTCGCGGTGAGCGCTTCGGCGCGGGCGGCGAGTTCGCTGCCCGGGGCGGCCGGGGTGAGTCCCCAGGCGCAGACGACGGTGTCGAAGGGCGGACCGGACCGCAGGGCGGCGAGGAGCCTTTCGAGGTCGGCGGTGTTGTGCGGGCGGATCGCCGCCGGGGTCTCCGTGGGGGAGGGGTTCATGGGCTCCGGCGGGTCCCAGACGACCGTGACGACCTGGTGGCCCCGGTCCTTGAGTGTGTCGGCGATGTCGGGGAGGCCGGGCGGGACGAGCGCGAGGACACGGCGGGCGCGGCCGGGTGTCGGCTGGGCGGGGCGCGGCGCGGGGGTCCAGCGGGGGATCTGGAGCCAGCCGCGGGGGGCGGGTGCGGTGCGGTCGGCGTTCGCTTCGTCCGTCACCGATGGCGTCACGGACGGCGTGACCGGTGGGAGCGGTTCGATCCAGTGCGTCCGTCGTTCGAACGGATACCCGGGCAGCGGTACGCGGCGCGGGGCGCGCCCCACGAAACGGACGTCCCAGTCGACCCGGGCGCCCCGCGTCCACAGGCCGCCCACCACGTCCAGGACGGACGAGGCGGAGTCGGCCGGCGAGCCCCAGGGCGAGAGCACGGAAAGCGCGACCTGGGGGCCTCCCTCCGCCGTACCGTGCTGGACGGTCCTGCGCGCCATGTCGCCGAGGCCGTGTCCGGGCCCGGCCTCCAGGAGCACGGCCGGTCCGAGGTCGGCGGCGACGGCGGCGAGGCAGTCCGCGAACCGTACGGCGGCACGGGTCTGCCGGACCCAGTGGCCGGGGTCGGCGAGCGCGTCGGGGTCGGCCCAGGTGCCCGTCGCGTTCGCGGCGACGCGGAGCGTGGCCGGCTCGCGCCGGGCGGTGGCCACGACGTCGCGGAACTCGTCGAGAACCGGGTCCATCAGCCGGGAGTGGAAAGCGTGCGCGGTGCGCAGCCGGGTGAACGGGGTCCCGGCGGCGGCGAGTTCCGCCTCGAAGTGGTCGACGGCGGCCGGGGGACCGGCGACCACGCACCGGCCGGGGGCGTTGAGCGCGGCGATGTCGAGCGCGGGCGGCAGGACGGCGCGCAGCTCCGCCTCACCGAGGGCAACCGCCGTCATCGCGCCGGGCCCGGTGGAGCCCATCAGCCGCCCCCGCGCCTCCACGATCCGCAGGGCGTCCTCCAGCGGGAACACCCCGGCGAGACAGGCCGCCACGTACTCGCCGACGCTGTGGCCGAGCAGCGCGGCGGGCACGATCCCGGCGGCCGTCAGGGCGCGGGCGACGGCGTACTCCAGGGTGAACAGGGCGAGTTGGATCCAGCGGGTCTCCCATGACGCGTCCGGCCGGGCGTCGGCGGGGCGGCCCGGCACCGCGCCGAACATGATCTCGCGTATGTCCTGACCGGTCAGCGAACGGATGACGGCGGCGCAGCGGTCGACCTCGGCGCGGAAGGCCGGGTCGCCCTTGTACAGGGCGCTGCCCATGCCCTCGTACTGGGAGCCCTGTCCGGGGAAGGCGAGGATCACCGGCAGGTCGGGGCCGGGGGCCGGGGTCATGGGGAGGATCGCGGCGGTGAGGCGGGCGGCGGCCTCGCCGGTGGTTCCGGCGGCGACGGCGAGTCGGTACGGGAGGACGGCGCGACCCCGGGCCAGAGTGTGGGCCACCGAGGCGGGCGGGAGGGGGTCGTGGGCGCGTAGGTGGGTGGCGAGGCGGGTGCGTTGGGCGTCGAGTGCGGTGGGGGTGCGGGCGGACAGGATGTACAGCTCGTCGGCGGAGGCGGAGGCGGAGGCGGAGGCCGGGCCCTCCAGTGACATGAGTGACACAGGGGATAGAGGTGACACAGGTGACGCGGACGCCTCTGGAGTCTCCGGGATCGCCCGCAGTCCTGCCGTCCCCGGTATCTCCGGCAGCCCTGCCGTCTCCGACATCTCCGGCACCTCAGATGTCTCAGATGTCTCAGGTATCTCAGACATGCCCAGTACCTCCGGTGCCTGTTCGATCACCGCGTGGGCGTTGGTGCCGCCCAGGCCGAAGGAGCTGACTCCGGCCCGGCGCGGGTTGTCCGGGCCGCCCGGCCAGGGGCGTGACGCGCGCGGGAAGTGGAAGGGCGAGCCTGTGAGGGGGAGGTGGGGGCCGGGCTCGTCGAGATGGACCGCGCGGGGGATGCGGCCGTCCGCGACGGCGAGGAGGGCCTTGATGAGTCCGGCGGTGCCCGCCGCCGTGGTGAGATGGCCGATCTGGGCCTTGACGGAGCCGACGGCGCAGAACGGCCGTTCGACCGGACCGAGCCCGAAAGCGGTGGTCAGTCCGGCGATCTCGATCGGGTCGCCGAGCGGGGTCCCCGTGCCGTGGGCCTCGACATAGCCGATGGTGCGCGGGTCGACCCCGGCGACCCGGTGGGCGCGGGCGATGGCGCGGGCCTGGCCCCCGGCGCTGGGCGCGGAGTACGCCATCTTGTCGGCACCGTCGTTGTTGACGGCGGTGCCCTTGATGACCGCGACGACGCGGTCGCCGTCGGCCAGCGCGTCGGTGAGCCGTTTGAGGAGGACGACTCCGCCGCCGTCGCCGAAGACCGTCCCGGCGGCGGAGGCGTCGAAGGGGCGGCAGTGTCCGTCGGGCGAGGTGATCGACCCCTCCTCGTACAGGTAGCCGCGTCCGTGGCGGGTGTTGACGGCGACTCCGCCCGCGAGCGCCATGTCGGACTCCCCGGCGAGCAGGCTCTGGACGGCCAGATGGACGACCACGAGCCCGGAGGAGCAGGCGCTCTGGGCGCTCAGGGCGGGGCCGCGCAGCCCGAGCCGGTGGCTGACGCGGGTGGCGAGGTAGTCGCCGAGGTTGCCGATGTCGGCCTGGAGCCCGAGGACGGAGCCGTCCTGGCGGGCGGCGGCGCCGAGGGTGGGCAGGACGTGGTCACGGAAGTAGGTGGGGCGTGCGGCGGTCGCGAAGACGCCGATGTCACCTGGGTGGCGGGCGGGGTCGTAGCCGCCGTCCTCCAGGGCGAGCCAGCACAGTTCGAGGAAGATCCGCGCCTGGGGGTCGGTCAGTTCGGCCTCGCGCGGCGAGATACCGAAGAACTCGGCGTCGAAGGCACCGGGGTGCTCCAGGGGACGTCCGGCCGGGATGTACGAGGGATCGGCGCGGAGCGCGTCGGGTACCTGGGCGGCGCGCAGTTCGTCGTCGGTGAAGAAGGTGACGGTGTCGGTGCCCTCGTCGATCAGACGCCGGAAGGCGTCGATGTCGGGGGCTCCGGGGAAACGGCAGGCCATGCCGATGACGGCGATGTCGGTGGGGCGTACGGCGGGGGACTGCGGGGTGCTTCCGGCGGTACGGGGCGCCGGGACCCGGGCGGTCGCGGTGAGGGGCGCCTCGGCGACCGGGACTGCCCCCGGTTCCGCGCGGAGTTCGCCGAGCAGACCGGCGAACGCGGCGGCCGTGGTGTGCCGGAACAGCTCGTGCACGGGGAAGTCGACGTCGAAGGCCCGGCGCAGTGCGAGGTAGAGCCGCATGAGCTGGAGCGAGTTGCCGCCCGCGGCGAAGAAGGTGGTGTGCGGGGAGGTCACCGGCCGCCCCAGCACCTCCTCCCAGGCGCGCAGCACGCGTGCCTCGACAGCGCCGACGGGTTCGCGCGAAGCGGCGGGCGCGGGGCGGGCGGGAGCGGGCAGCGCACGGCTGTCTATCTTGCCGTTGCGGGTGACCGGCATCCGGCCGAGGATCTCGACGTGGGCCGGGACGGCGTACTCGGGCAGCGCGGCGCGGGCGTGTTCCCGCAGCTCGTCAGGGGTGGGGCCGCCGGTTCCCGCGTCCGGTGCCACGGGTTCGACGTATGCCACCAGGTCGAGTCCGCTGTCGCCGAGCGGCAGGGCGCGGACCACGCAGTGCCGTACGCCGGGGTGGCGCAGGAGCACGGTGGCGACCTCGGCGGGCTCGACGCGGTGGCCGCGTATCTTCGTCTGCTCGTCGGCGCGCCCGACGAACTCGACCGCGCCGTCCTCCTCCCTGACCCGGACGATGTCCCCGGTCCGGTAGGTGAGGGCGCCCGTGGCCGGGCCGGGGAGGAACCGCTGCCGGGTACGGGGGTCGAGGCCGGTGGCGGCGGCGTAGCCGAGGGCGACCGCGGCGCCGCCGACGCTCAGTTCGCCGGGGGTGCCGAGGGCCACCGGGCGGCCGAGAGGGTCGAGGACGTGCGCGGTGGTGTTGGGCAGGGCGTGTCCGACGGGCGGACGGTCCGGCCAGGCGGCGGGGTCGGGGCCGAGGCGGTGGCGCAGGACGACATGGGTCTCGGTGGGGCCGTACTGGTTGATCACCTCCGCGCCGGTGGCCGCGCAGAAGCCGCGGACGGCGTCGGTGACGACGAGGGCCTCCCCGGCGGTGACGACGTACCGCAGTCGGCCGGGTGTGACACCGAACGCCTTGTGGGCGAGGGCGAGTTGGGAGAGCGCGACCACCGGCAGGAAGGCGACTTCGATCCGTTCGCGGTCCAGGAAGGAGAGGAGTTCCTGGGGGTTGCGGCGGACGTCGTCCGGGACGGTGACGAGGGTGCTGCCGGAGGCGGCGGCGCAGGCCAGCTCCTGCACGGAGACGTCGAAGGACAGCGCGGCGAACTGACTCATCCGCCGGGGACGGGCGAACTCGGGCTCGGTGAGCTGCCAGGAGACGAGGTTGGCGATGCTCCGGTGCGGCATGTTCACCGCCTTGGGCTCCCCGGTCGATCCGGAGGTGAACAGGACGTACGCCTCGCTCTCCGGGTCGGCGAGCGTCCAGGAGCCGAGGTCGAGCTCGGGATCGGGCGTGCCGGGGGTCTCGGCATCCACGCCGGTGAGGACGGCTTCGGGGCCGTCCCAGGCGAGGGGGCCCGGGTCGATGCCCGGTGAGCGCAGGGCGGCGGCGCAGCCGACCAGGGCGAGCTGGGCGCGACGGCGGGCCGGGGGCAGCGTGGGGTCGACCGGCACATAGGAGGCGCCGACACTCCAGACGGCGAGGAGCGCGACGAGCGGGTCGGGGCCGCGTTCGAGGAAGCAGGCGATCCGGGTACCGGGGCCCGCGCCCATGGCGAGGAGGGCGTGGCGGGTGCGGGTGACGCGGGCGGCGAGTTGGTGGGCGGTCTCGCGGTGGACGGTGGCGGGTTCGCGGAACTCCTGCACGATGTCGGGTCCGGATGCCGTGGCGGGACCGGAGCCGGGGGCGTCCGCGGAGTGGGTCAGGGGACCGGCCCCGGTATCGGTCGCGGCTCTCAGCCGGGCGACGACCCGGGCGAGGACGGGCACGGTGGCGCCCGCAGTGGTCTCCCCGGCCGCCGCGACGGCGGTCAGGCCGTGCTCTCCGGCCCACCGGGCGAGGGCGTCGACGACGGGTTCGCCGGGGGCCGTGACCGCGTGCCGCAGCAGCCTGCCGTACAGCGCGGCATACCGTTCGGCCTGTTCGCGGGGGATCACGGCGGGCGGGTGGTGGAGGGTGACACGAGTGCGTCCGGCCGCGGGTTCCTCCAGTACGGAGACGAGCAACTGGAAGTAGTCGGTGCGCTCGTGGAGGCGTACGTCCGTGATCCGCAGGCCCGTCGCGGGCGGTGGGTCGAGGGGCGGGAGTTCGGTGTGGGAGAACTCGGTGGGGCAGATCCTGGCTCCGGTGTCCGCCTCTATGAGGGCGAAGGGGTAACGGTGGTGAGGCTGGGCGGCTTGCTCGGCGGCGGCCACCGCGCGGATCAGCTCCCGCCAGGTCCGGCGGCCGACGTCGAGACGGCAGGGGACGATGTTGACGAAGAAGCCGGGGGGTGTGACGGGGTCTGTGGCTCGGGCCCCCGGGGTGCCGGGCGGTGTGGCGGCGACCAGGCCGGTCACCACCTCGCGCTCGCCGGAGACGAAGGACAGGAGCGCGAGGTGGGCGGCGGCGTGGACGGTCCGGGAGGGGACGCCCGCGTCGGCGGCGAGGGAGCGGAGGGCGGCCGTCAGGTCGGGCGGGACGGGTACGGTCGCCTCCGCCTCGGCGGTGGTGGGGCGGCCCGGGGGCCGCGCGGGCAGCGGGATCTCGGTGGGCCTCGCGCCCTCCAGGAGGTCTGTCCAGTAGCGGCGGTGGTCGTCGGAGCGCTCCGCCGCGCGCTCGCTGAGGAGGTGGGCACGGTGGGTGCCGGAGGCGTCATCGATGACGACGGTGTCGATGTCGGCGCTGGTGGCGCGGCTGAGGAGTTCGGCGGTCAGGGCGGCGGCGGAACGGGTGTCGAGCAGCGCGTGGTGGTACGCGAGGGACACCACCGACTGCCGGTCCGCGATCCGGTGGACAGCCACTCTGACCAGGCCCGGGACCTCGATGTCGAACGGGTTGGCCCGCTCGGCGGCGACCCACCGCTCCACCGCCGCGGGCCCTTCGTCCCGTGCGTCGTGGAGGACACAGGGAATCTCCGCGACGGCGTAAAGGACCTGGAGGGGACTGCGGGGCCCCTCCACGACGAAAGCCGTACGGAGCGCGGGCCGGTCCGCGACGAGTGAGGCGAGGGCGGTGCGGACGGCTGTCCCGTCCAGCCCGCCGGTCCCCGGAGCGTGGTCGACCGTGCAGCTGAGGACGTCGTGGTAGACGTGCGAGTCCCCCTTGACGTTGTGGTAGAGCACACCGGTCTGGAGCCGCGAGGCGGGCCAGGCGTCGAGGGCGCCCGTGGGCACCCATCGCCTGTCCTCCCGGTCCACGGGAGAGCTGTTCGTTCCGTCGTGAGCAGGCATGTTCCAACCTCCGGCGCCGTTGTCCCGGTGCAAAGCGGAGGGATTATGCTCCGGCGGCGCCGACGACTGCCATGGGGACGCCTGTAGTTGGTCAACTACAGGTCAAAAACGAGAGGCTTCCGCAGGTCGCCGGGGGTTCGCCTGCCGGGCGGCGAGGTGTCGGGGAGTGACAAGACGCGCCGGGGCGGCCGGGGCCGGGTCACGCCCGCCGACGGTCGCTCGCGCGCCGGGGGCTGTTCCGCCGCGCGGCCTGGGGCCTGCCGTGCGCGGGATGGCACGTGCCGGGGGCACGGTCGGCCGCGTGGCGACCGGAAGGGGTGCGGCAGGGGCCTGATGAGCCACAAGTGACAGCGCCTGCACCGAAGGTGAACGGAAAATTTTCATGAGAAGAATGGCGGAAGAACTTGGGTGGGGAGAAGCTGGCAGTTTCTCTGGCGGTCCGATGAATCCCCGGGCCGGGAACGCCCTGACTCCTCCGGTCACCCTCCGGAACCCCTCACGGACGCTGCCACACAGTCACTTTCAGATTCACGTACGTGGGCCCTTCGTCCTGCTCCGCCACCTCAATCAGCGCGACGATCTCGGGACCGGTGAGGCAGAGGATCTGCCCTATGGTGAGGCGGTCGGCATCAACATCGTGTACGAATCGCGTTGAATCTCGGCACCGGGCATACGAGGACGACCCGTCGTTCGTCAGCTTCAGTCCGTCGCCGGGCCGGAAGCGATCTTGAGAGGAATCCCAGTAGAAGTCGGGTGTCCAGCCAGGGGATTCCTCAAAGGGCCGCACGGGGTCATCAGTGACCCTGAACCCGTAGTCCCGGACCATGTCGAACGTGGCGGTCCGGGCAGCCCCGACCGTCTCACTCGCGGGGCTCCCCGATGATGGCGGCGGTTCCGCTTGCCCACTGTCGGTGTCAGGGTTCCCTGCCGGTGTCACGGTGACCGTCGCGGTGACCGTCGGGCCTGGCTCGACCTTGGCGGTGGGGGGCCTCCACACGGCAGGCAGACCAAGGAATCCCACCACGAGGCCCACAACAGCGGCGAGGGCGGAGATGAGTGCTGCGATGTCCCCCATCCGTCGCGGCGTTGTGCCTCCTGGCCCGCTACCCGTGCTGCTGTCCATGACATCTCCCCGTGACCATCAAACGACAGACTGTGTGCATGACACCTTGTCATGACGAGGAGGTGCGGGCACGCGGTTCCGGGACTCGCTCGGCGTCCGCCGTCGCCGGGCGCGATCAGGCCGGCGGCTTCGGCACTGCCCCGGAGGAGTTCGAGGGCCGCACCGATCTCGTCGTCCACGAGGGTCGCCGGCGGGCGGCCCTCACCGAGCGTTTCAGCTCTTCGCCCAGCCCGTCAGCCCGAAAGGGGCTCGGCCTCGGCCATCCGGCAGCGCGTCCTCCAAGTCCCGTCAACTCCCAGGCACCGGCCTGCCACGGCAAGGGCACGACCCGCACCGTCACCGATGCCGCAGCCCCCTGGAAGCACGGCGCTCCCGGCGACCGCACACGCTGAGCGAGCCCCCTCGAACGACGCGCGGAGCGAAGGACCACACCTCCCGGACGGCTTCCCCCACAGTGGTGTCCATGCTGAACCGAGTAGCCGTCCTGTCCGACATTCACGGAGTCCTGCCTGCCCTGGAGGCGGTGCTCGCCGAACCAGACGTCAGCACCGCCGACCGCATCGTGCTCACCGGCGACATCACCGCCGGCCCGCAACCGACGCAGGTTCTCGACCTGCTGACCAGCCTCGGCGACCATGTCGTCTGGATCAGCGGCAACGCCGACCGTGAACTCCTCGAACACCGCAGGGGGCAACGCGACACCATCCCCGACCCGATCGCCCCCTGGGCAGCCGCACAACTGCGCGAGGACCACCTCGACCTGCTCGGCTCGCTGCCACGATCACTCTCCCTGACCCTGAACGGGCTGGGAAAGGTGCTGTTCTGCCATGCCACCCCTCGCGACGACGAGGAGGTCGTCCTGGTCGACTCCCGTCTCGACCGATGGCAGGAAGTCTTCGACGGACTCGACACCGACATCGGCACCGTGGTCTGCGGCCACACCCACATGCCGTTCGTCCGCCTCGCTCACGGCCGACTCGTGATCAACCCCGGCAGCGTCGGCATGCCCTATGGGCGGACCGGAGCACACTGGGCGCTCCTGGGTCCGGGCGTCGAACTCCGCACCACGCACTTCGACCTCCAGGCCGCAGCCACCCGGCTCAGCCAGGAGTCGTCCTACCCCGACATCGCGCAGTGGGCCGACTACTTCCTGTACGCCCGCGCGACCGACGCCGATGCCCTCGCCACCTTCGCCCCCCGGGACGGACGCGACCACGCACCCTGACACCGCCTCCGCGCCGGGAAAGGAAGCCGGAACGACGCCTTCTGTCCCGGACCCCGGCCGCCTCTGGGTCATGCGGGGGGTGTCCCCGTACGGGAGTCGGTGGCCCGCAGCAAGTCCTGGAGGGCGAGGGCCGCCGGGAGCGGGGTCGTGGGCAGGGCGATGTGGAGGGTACGGCGCAGGGCGGGGTCGGTCAGGGGGCGCAGGACGAGGCCGTCGGGCAGGGCGTGGGCGGCGAGGGCCGGGACGAGGGCGACCCCCAGCCCGGCGGTGACGTAGCCGAACTTGGCGGTCCACTCCGCGATGCGGATGACCTTCCGGGGAGTGAAGCCCGCGCGGGCGCAGGCGTCGGCGAGCAGGGTGGGGCGGTCGGCGTAGTCGCCCTGGACCCAGACCTCGTCGCGCAGGGCCCGCAGGTCGATGGCCTCGGCGTCGGCCAGCGGGTGGTCGTGGGAGAGGGCGACGAGGAGTTGGTCGTCGCGGAGCGCGCTGGTGGTGACGCCGTCGGCGGCGGGTAGTCCGCTGGGGTAGTCGCTGACCACCGCGAGGTCCAGCGTGCCGTCCGAGAGCCGGGACATCAGGGACGCGGTGGGGCTTTCGACGGCGATGACCTCGACGTCCGGCCGGGCCTTCCGGAGCGCCCGCAGCGCGGCCGGGACCAGGCGGATGTGGGCGGTGGCGAAGGCGCCGACGTGCAGCAGCCCGCCCTGTCCCGCGTGCAGCACGGCCAGTTCACGCTCGGCCCGCGCCAGGCGGTCGAGTACGTCGAGGGCGTGCCGGTGCAGGGTGTGCCCGGCCGGGGTGAGCCGTACGCCTCTGGGGAGCCGTTCGAAGAGGGGGCCGCCCGCCCGCTGTTCCAGGGTGGCGATACGCCTGGACACCGCGGACTGGGTGTAGTTGAGCCGGGCCGCCGCCCCGGTGAAGGACCGGGTCTCGGCGACGGCCACGAGCAGCCGCAGCGCGTCGGTCTGGAACATGCCGCCCACCCATTCCGTCGAGTCATTGATCCCATGCAATGTAGTCGCTGGTGGAATGGGAGGGGGACTTCTAGCGTCGGTGGCAGGTCCAACGGCGGTGCGTGACCGAGGAGATGGGACCACACCTCGGCCGCCGCCCCCCATCCTTGTCTTCAGATCCTGGAGAGCCCTGTGCCGGTGTCCATGCCTGAGCCCCGACTGCCCGCGATGCTCGATGACCTGCGGGAACTCGTCTGCTGCGAGTCCTTCTCCGCCGACCACGCGGCCGTGGCCCGCAGCGCCGAGGTGGTCGCGGCGCTCGGCGCACGGCTGCTGGGCACCGCACCGCAGACGCTGGTCAGCGGTGGAGTGACCCATCTGCGCTGGCGGTTCGGCAGCCCGCGGGTGCTGCTGCTCGGGCACCACGACACCGTGTGGCCCATGGGCTCGCTCGCTTCGCACCCCTGGTCGCTGGACGGCGGGATCGCCCGGGGCCCCGGTGTCCTGGACATGAAGGCCGGACTGGTGCAACTGTTCCACGCCCTGGCCACGCTGCCCACGCTCGACGGGGTGTGCGTACTGGTCAACGGTGACGAGGAGGTCGGCTCACCCACCTCCCGGCAACTGATCGAGGAGACCGCCCGCGACTGCGCCGCCACCTTCGTACTGGAGGCCGCCGCCGACGGCTCCGGCACCCTCAAGACCGCCCGCAAGGGCACCGGCCGCTACGAGATCGTCGTCCACGGAAAGGCGGCGCACGCCGGTCAGGAACCGCACCGGGGCGTCAACGCCGCCGTCGAGGCCGCCCATCAGGTACTGGCGCTGGCCGGGCTGCGGCCGACGGACACCGGCACGACGGTCACACCCACCCTCCTGACCGCCGGCACCTCCCGCAACACCGTCCCCGCGCGGGCCCGGCTGGCGGTCGACGTACGCGTACCCGACCTCGCGGCGCAGCGGCAGGTCGACGCCCTGCTGCGGGGCCTCGCCGCCCGGACGCCCGGCGCCCGGCTGGAGGTGCTCGGCGGCAGCCGCCGGCCCCCCATGGAACCGGCGTCCTCGGCCGCCCTGTTCGCCCTGGCCGGCGAACTCGCCGCCGCACTGGGCCAAGAACCACCGCGCGGCACGGCCGTCGGCGGCGCCTCGGACGGCAACTACACCGCCGCGGTCGGCTGTCCGACGCTGGACGGACTCGGTGCGGTCGGCGGCGGCCCGCACGCGGACACCGAACATGTCGAGGTGGCGTGGATGGTCCCGAGGGCACGGCTGCTCGCGGCACTCGTCGAACGGACCCGGACGGGGACCGGCGGACGGCACCTCCCGGCGAAGGCGGTCTGACCATGCCGACCGTGCGTCATATGACGGACCGCTTCGGACCCACCCTCGGCGAACGGATCGGGACCTACCCGGTCGCCGGCCAGGCGGGCGCCGTACTCCAGGCGCTGCGCCGCATCCTCGTCGGGTTCCTCGGCACGCTCCTCGTCCTGCTCGTCTTCCGCCGACCTGAGGGGGCGCTCACCTCGGGCGCGATCCTGGCGACCGTCCTGCTCGTCGTGTACGGACTGCGGCTGGCCTGGGGGCGGCTGGCCGCCCGGCTCGGGATCCGCCGCTGCCATCTCTTCACGGGCGGCCTGGTCGTCACCGGCCTGCTCGGCGGAGTGCGGGAGGTGGTGGCGTGGCCGCAGGTGACCGTGGTCAACCAGTCGGCCACCGTGTCCCTCTGGCTCACCTTCCACCGCATCGAGCTGGTACGCGGCTGGACGGCCCCACCGGTCACCCTCCTCGCGCTGGGACGCGCACCGGCACTGGCATCTGACCTGAGGAGGGTGGTGACAGGGGAGTGAGCGGCGGTACGACGGCCATCGCGGGCCGCCGCCATAGGAAACCTGGACCGGCATCGGTGTGACCCCTCGTGGGGCGATGAGGACCAGGTGCCGTCATGCTGCTGATAGGGCTCATACGACGCGGGGGCGGGCCTGTCGGCCTCGCCCCCGCGCCCCAACCTCGCGTCCGGTCCGCTCAGCCGGTCGGCATCAGATGTGGACCTGGTTCGCCGGTACGCCGACGCCGGTGGCGATCGTGCCTGCCGCCGTCCAGCCGCCGCTGAGCGCGGCGCCGTTGTTGGTCCACGCCTGGATCGATCCGTCCGCGGCCACCGCCAGGTAGTCCGCCCGGCCGTCGCCGTTCGTCTCGGCGAACACGGGCTGGGTGCCGGTGGCGCCGAGGGCCGGGGCGTAGGCGCCGAGCGTGGTCCAGCCGCCGTTGCCGTTGCCGCCCTTGTTCAGCCATGCCTTCGCGGAGCCGTCGGCAGCGAGCGCCAGATAGTCGGCCCGTCCGTCGGCGTTCAGGTCGGCGAAACGGACCTGCGGGCCCGCCGTGCCCGTCCCCGACGCGTACGTGCCGAGCGCGGTCCAGCCGCCGTTGCCGTTGCCGCCCTGGTTGAGCCATGCCTTGACGGAGCCGTCGGGGGCGACGGTCAGGTAGTCGGCGCGTCCGTCGGCGTTGAGGTCCGCGAAACGGACCTGGTCGCCGGGGGCGCCGGTGCCCGAGGCGTAGGTGCCCAGCTCCGCCCAGCCGCCGCCTCCGACGCCGCCCTGGTTGAGCCATGCCTTGACGGAGCCGTCGGCGGCGACGGTCAGGTAGTCGGCCCGTCCGTCGGCGTTGACGTCCGCGAAACGGACCTGCGAGCCGGGGGCTCCCGTCGTGGTGGCGTAGGTCCCCAGCGCGGTCCAGCTACCGGGCGTGCCGTTGTTCAGCCAGGCCCGCACCGAGCCGTCGGCCGCGACCGCCAGGTAGTCGTCCCGGCGGTCGGCGTTGATGTCGGCGAAACGCAGGTCGGCGGGGGCCGCGCCGGTACTCGTCGCGAAGGTGCCGACCGTGGTCCAGCCGACTCCGCCGACGCCGCCCCCGTCACCGCCCTTGTTCAGCCACGCCCGCACCGCGCCGTTGGCCTCGACCACCACGTAGTCCGCCCGCCGGTCGGCGTCGATGTCGGCGAAGCGGACCGTGGAGCCCGGGGCGTCGGCGCCCGAGGCGATCTGTCCCGCGGCCGTCCAGCCCGCGGTGCCGGTGCCGCCCTTGTTCAGCCATGCCTGGACGGCGCCCGCCGCGTCGACGGCGAGATAGTCGGCGTAGCCGTCCGCGTTGACGTCGGCCAGCCGGACCTGGTCGCCCGAGACGCCCACGCCCGAGGCGATCCGCCCGGCGTCGGTCCAGCCGGCCGTGCCCGTACCTCCCTTGTTGAGCCAGACCCGCAGGGCGCTGTCCGGGTCGACGACCACATAGTCGGCGTACCGGTCGCCATTGATGTCGGCGAAGCGGACCTGACCCCCGGCCAGTGTCACCCCGGAGGCGATCTGCCCGGCGTCGGTCCAGCCCGCGATCCCGGTGCCGCCCTTGTTGAGCCACGCGCGGACGGCCCCGTTGGGGTCGACCACGAGGTAGTCGGCGTACCGGTCGCCGTTGACGTCGGCGAAGCGGACCTGACCGCCGTTCAGCGGGACACCCGAGGCGATCTGCCCGGCTTCGGTCCAGCCCGCCGTACCCGTACCGCCCTTGTTCAGCCACGCCCGTACGGCGCCCGCCGCGTCGACCGTGAGGTAGTCGGCGTAGCCGTCCGCGTTGACGTCGACCTGGTAGTCACCGAGACCGGCGCGCGGGGGCGCCGGATTGACGGTCACCTGCTCGCTGATCCAGCCGCTGCGGCCCGCGGCGTCCACGCCCCCGGCGAAGGCGGCGGCCATCTTGGCGTAGCCCGCGTCGTTCGGGTGCAGCCGGTCGGCGATGTCGGCGTTGGTCAGTGCGTCCATGCTGACGAGGGTGACCTTGCGGCCCTGGTCCTGCCGTGCCTTCACGATCCCGGGGATCTGCGCGTTGTAGGCGTCGATCCGGGCCTGCACGGCGGGCGAGGTGGAGGGGACGAGCGTGGCCACGACGACGACGGTCTGCGGGGACGCCGTGGTGATCTGGTCGATGAGTGTGGCGAGCCTGGCCGGGGCGGAGGCGACCGCGCTGTTCCGGTCCATGTCGTTGGTGCCGATGTGGAGCAGCACCACATTGGGTCTGGCCGCCGCGAGCCAGCTGTCCACGTTCGCGGAGATGCCGTCGATGAGCCAGCCCGAATGGCCCTCGTGGTCGAGGTCGGGGAGCTGTCCGTCCCGCATGGACCCGACGAAGTCGAGGGTGCCGGCCCGGCCGGTCAGCAGCGGCCACAGCGGCGCCCGGTAGCCGGAGCGGGTGCTGCTGCCCACGCCGAGCGTGATGGAGTCACCGAGCGGCATCACGGACAGCCGCGGCACCTGCCAGTTGGGGCCCTGGACGTCGGGCGTGCCGCCGTAGCCGGGGGTGTCCGGGTGGTAGGTGTACTGGTTCAGCGCGTCGACCGTCGCCCGTACGCCGCCCACGTGGAAGTGGTCCACGGCGAGGAAGTTGGGCTTCTTGCGGGCGGCGGGCTGGCAGAACTTCCGCAGCCGTTCCATGACCTGGGCGTTGTCGGAGGACGCACGGCTGGTGAACGGCATGTCGCGGAAGTGGTTCATCACGAACAGCCGGCGGAAGCCCTTCTCCTCCTTGGCCAGCGGCACCTCGTTCCAGCGGGTCCGGCACGTCCAGTCCGGTGTGTCGGTGGTGCCGGAGCCCATGGACCAGTAGTTCTCGGCCGTCCAGTTGCGCTGGTAGTTGAAGCCCACGTCGAGGCCCGTGTTCTCCGGGAAGAGGTCCTCCTTGTCGCTCCGGTCGGAGAAGAGCACCACGCGGGTCCCGGCGGCGATCAGCTGGGAGATCCGCGGCCAGCCCTCGTTCGCCACGTTCCAGCGGGGCTCGGCCGGGTTGAACACCATCCCGGCCAGCTGACCGCCGGGAGCCAGATCGTCGCCCACCTCCGCGCGCAGATCGGCCAGATCGTCCACCTCGTCCTGGACGAAGACCGTGATGATCTCCTTCTCGTTCCCGGGCGCCTTGAGGAAGCTCGCGATGTCGGTGAACACATCGGACATCGGCCGGCTGTCCAGCGCGCAGGGGCCGTGGCACATCCGGACCCGGCCGTTGTACTGATAGGCGTCGAGCATCAGCCCACGCACGCCCTGCGCGAGCTGGTCCCGGATCGGCATCCACTGGTTCGGCGGGAGGGAGGTCCCGATCCCACCGACATCCGCGCTGTTGTAGAACGCGTTGTGGGCCGTCATGTACGTCATGTCGTCGAAGGTGGGATCCGCGGGCATTGTGCGGGTCGTCGGCTCGTACGGAGTGACGTACCACTGCTGCCGGTCGCCCGGGACCTTGATCGTCGAGAGGGTGACCTCACGCCCCTTGTCCAGCGGGGTCTCCAGGTTCTCCTGGGGGTGGCCGACCGGTTGGATGCGGTAGCGGTCGCCCTTGACCGACTCGAAGATCCAGTCGGTCCCCGGTCCGGCGCAGTCACGGAACGCGAGCCGGGCGTTGCCCGCCGCGTCCGAGTCCCGGCCCATGCAGCCGCTCTTGGTACGGCTCTTGACCTTGTACGCGCCGCCGCTGGAAGCCTCCAGGTACCACAGCTGGTTGTCCTGGTCGCCCTTCGGCTCGGAGGCCCGGAAGAGGAGTTCCGTACCGGATATCTGCAACCCGTTGCCGTCCGCGTACCCGACGTTGCTGTTCTCCTCCGCGCCGTCGCCCACGCTCTGCAGGACGACGGTGGTACCGAGCGGCGGGCCGGTGGGAGCCGCGGCGGCGGGCGTCGGCGCCACGGCCGCCCCCGCCGTACCCGCGACCAGCGCACCTGCCACGGCGAGCGCCACCCTCCGCAGCCCACGCCGCACGCGACCCGGCGACGGGCCTCCCGGCCGACCGGGAGCCCTGGAAAGACGTGTCATCGCGTACCCCTTGTGCGTTCAGGCAGCCCGACGGAGGCACGGCGGCCGTCCGTACACGGCCGCAGCCGAGAATCCCGGCTAGTTCATCACGGGCGACGGCACGGACATGAGGCGGCCCCATCGGTCGAAGTGCGGTTCTGTGTAGGTCTGTTGGGCTTCCGGGTGTCGTGCGGCTCATGGTCGGGTGGGCACGGATTCCGCCGCGTGGGGGAGGCTTGCGCGGTGCGTACGGCCGGTTCCGCCGCCGGGGGTTCCCCTTATCTGCGGTTCTCGTGGTCTGACAGGAGCGCCCGCGTGGCCGTGGGCCCACTGCTCTCCCGCAACCGGGTGCGCAGGTCGAAGGCACAGGGTCATGGGGGCGACAGCAAGATGACGAGGAATTCCTGATCGCGCGTGCCAGAGCAGCGGCTCAGGGCGACTTCAGCACCGGCTGTGGTGTCCTGGCCCCGGATGGCAAGGCAGCGACCATTGGCAGCGGAGCGGAGTCTGAAGCGTGCCGAGTCAGGAGGGCCACTGGGATCAATGCGGAATTGCTGAGCCGGGTTGTCCTCGGAGCACTCGTTCTTGGGTTCGATGAGACTGCGGCCCGGACCTTCACCGACAAGAGTCAGACAGCCGATGCGGTAGCCCGGATGATGCCAGTGGATCTGGATCAGATTCTCACCGACAGGTTCGATGTAGGTGCGAGGCGGAACAGCTTTGGCGCACGAGACCTGGGCCGCGACCGCCGTCGGATAGCGGTTCGTGCGGTCTCGTCCTTCCGCGACGCACAGTCCCGGAGTGCGGGCGGGCTTGATCTGCGCCCAACTGCCGACGGTCAGGATGTCCAACCCGTCCACGAGGTGAGTAGAAGTCGCGGTGCCTTCCGGTGACGAACTCGTCGGCACCAGCGCCCCCACGCCCAACGCAACCCCCGCGCCCAGTATCGCCGCCACGCTGAGATGCCAGTACCCGACCCACCTCACGGAAGTGGAGCGGCCGTCGCTGCCCGCCTTGTCCGATGCCACCGGCTCGACGAGGCCGGGCACATCGGGATCGGCCCGGGGAACAGGTGCCCGTTGCGCCATGGCCAGACTCTGACGGGCTTCGCGCCACTGCCGGATGTCGTCCTCCGCCAGTCCGCAGGCCCGAGTGAACGCGACGACGAACGCTTCGCGAGGAAGCGTGGAACGGCTGAGAGCCGTCGCGATGGTGCTGGCAGGGAGTGAGTCGGCGTGCGCGGTCGCCTTGTCCTCAAGCTGCCGATAGGTCAGTCCGGACAGGATCCGCAGTGAGCGCAGGGCCGCAGTGAACTCGGTAGGAGTCCGGGCCTGTGCCGGCTGTGGCGCACCCTCCGGTAACTCAGCTAAGCCGCCCCCCTTGTCGGTCATTGATTCAGCATGCCGCACAGTTGGTGACCTGGCACTCCTTAAATCGGCCGTGTTCGGAACACTGGTGAGCCCTGTTCCGAACAGACGCGAACGCTGATTCTCCTTGTCACGCCCGTGGCCGTGCGGACAGTCTCGGAATCACCCGGGTTCGGCGAACGCCTCACGCCAAGGACATGCGAGGCAGGGGCAGACCCGATCTCCACACCACATCCGGCACATATCTCGAAGGAGCATCATGCGTACTCGTACATGGATCGCGGGCCTCGCGACGGGAGTCGTTCTGCTGGCCGGCGGTTCCGTCGCCACGGCACAGGCGGCTCCCGAGCCTTCACCGGTCAGCACGACAGCGGCTGTGCCGGGGTACTGGAAGTACGACGGCAGCTACTCGGAGTCGACGTGCTACTCGCTGGCGGCGTCCTACGCTGGCCCCGCCTACTGCACCCCGCACGGCAGCAAGTGGGCCCTGTACATCTGGGTCGAGTAAATCGTCCGTTCCTCATCACAGACACAGGCAGTCCCTTCAGACAGACGGGCCTGTGTCGCGCCGTCCGGAGCACTGAATCACCGGGCGACACCCCATGAGCTGCTGTGGGGGAAGCAGCCACGACCCCGGCCGCCTCGATCACAGGGGAGGCGGCCGGGGTCGTGGCAGTCAGTCTTGGATCAGGGAACGGACCAGCTCAGACGGCCGGCAAGTTGAGCGCGGTGCCCGGACCGGTCTCCTTGGTCAGGAGCACCTGGCCACGCTGATCTCCTTGGTCTGTGAGGTGTCCGCGGTCCGGTTCGGGGAGTCGTTTCCGGCGACGTGGGTCGACGACATCTCGAACTTCCACGTCCCGGTGGAGCAGGGCACGTCAGTGCTGCTCACGGAGTCGAAGAAGTAGGCCCGCTTGTCCTCCATCGATCCGGAGTACTTGGTCGTCTTGTCGGGTGCCGTCAGCCGCCACTTGAGGTCCTTGGCATCGCATTCCGCCCTGGGCCAGTTCCCCCAGTCGTCGTGGTACTTGCACTCCGTCACGAGGATCGGCGTCAGCCTTCCCAACTGCTCGCTCAGACACAGCTCGGTCCGGATCTCGAAGGCCGGATTGGGATAGGTCCACTGGGACTCGGCGCAGGTCCGGACAGGCGCCGCTGCCTGCTCCGGAACGGCCTGGGCGCCTGTCGGCACCGCGGCGGACAGCAGAACCGCCCCCGCGATGAGGAGGGTCCTGTTGATGTGTCGGACAGCCATTGCTGCTCCTTGAACTCAGCACGGAGCGACACCCTGCCGGGGTGCACCGCGCGAGTGGTTACTGTCCGGCTGTGGCTGCCCGTCGCCGTACGGGGCAACCGCATGGCTCC
Source organism: Streptomyces sp. NPDC048290 (assembly GCF_040652095.1). Lineage (NCBI taxonomy): Bacteria > Bacillati > Actinomycetota > Actinomycetes > Kitasatosporales > Streptomycetaceae > Streptomyces > Streptomyces sp. NPDC048290. The sequence goes on along the minus strand of NZ_JBEZLM010000015.1, from coordinate 184,387 downwards.
TCAACATCATCCGAGCTAGCGAGCGCTTCCCTTGCGTACACTCCGGCGTGCACTCCCTCCTCCATCCCGCTCGACAGGACTTCGCGGGGTGATGGTGGAGCGGTCCGCGTCGAACCGGCGGGCGGGGACGTCGTGCGTGACGCCTTGGCGCAGCCGGTCGGTGAGGACGAGACGGTGCTTCGCGCGCGACGCGTTCCCCAGCACGCGACCGTGATCCACCATCAGTAACTCGACACTGACGCCGATCAGGTGGGCAGCAGGGGAATCCCGTCGTACGCGGTGACGTCATGGGAGGGCACGATCTCCATCGTGTCCGCGAGCGCGATCATGCGGAGCATGTCCTCACGCACGAGTTTGGGGTCAGTGTCGGCGAGGATCCGCAGTAGGAGCGGTCGTTCGGCGCGTAGCCGGATGGCGTCGAGCTGCCAGGTCAGGTCGCCGATGAAGGCGTACCGCTTACCGGTCGGCAGGGTGACGAAGGTGATCACGGAGCCGGTCGTGTGTCCTCTGGCGGGGACGACGACCACCGAGCCGTCGTCGTACACATCGAGGCTCGACGAGAAGCCGAGATAGGGTCCGCCCTTGAACTCGTATCGGTGCATCGGGTGGCTTGAGGTGACCTCGCGGAAGACTCTGCCGCCCTTGTCCTTGCCCGCGTACTCCAGCTCACCCTCATTGATCCAGACGGGTACCTGGAGATCGTCGAGACCGCTGACGTGATCCCAGTGAGAATGAGTCACCAGCACACCGCGGAGCTGGCCACGGTCGTAGCCGCTGGCCTTGAGCTGCTCGCTCACGGTGCTGCCCAGCCGGTACGGAGCGCGCTCGATCCGGGGGAGGGACTGGATGTGCGCCGCGACCTGTGAGCCAAAGCCCGCGTCGATCAGCAGATCGCCCTTGGGGTGTTGCACCAGGACCGAGGTCGCGGCGAAATCGCGCTTGTCGCTGAACGAGCCGCCCTTGAACGCGAAGACCGCTCGGGTTTCGTAGGTTCCCGTGGGTAGTTGGTGCAGAGCCATCTCCCGGGGCGGGGCGGCCTCGGGGAGGGGTTCCGACCAAGCGGTGGGCAGGTGAAGAGGTGACATACGGATATCGTCCGGCGCTGCCGATCGGCGTGTCCAATACCTGTGTGGAGGGTCTGATACCTCAGGGGTATCGGGCCCTTCACCCGCCGACCCCGAGCACCTCATGCGCCGACTCCGACAGGGTCTCCGCCAGATCCAGAACCACGGGGCGCGCCGGGCCTGGCTATGCCGTGGCGCTGATGACAACGCAGGTCATGCCCAGCGTGCCACCACAGTCACCCTGGTGAGCGTCGGCGGCGGTCGGCCGGCGCCGCGAGTTCGACGAACGAATGGACCAGGGGATTGGCATCCCCGGTGCGCCAAGCGACGATCACCCGGCTTGGCGGCATATCGGCCAGGGGGACGACGGTGAGGCCGTCGGGGGTTTCATGGCCGAGTGATCCCAGCTCATGGCCGAGAGGAGCCAGTCCCAGGGTGCCGTTCCACAGAACGGCCCGGATGCATTCGTGGACGGTGCGTACGACGGGGCCCTCGCGCAGGGGCTCGCCGGGCTTCACGCCGTTCCAGTAGGCGCGCCACAGGGGGTCGGTGCCGTCGGGGAACTGGAACCATGTGCGGTCGTCGAGGTCGGCCAGATGCAGGAGGGGGCGCTCGGCGAGGGGATCGTCGGTGCGCAGGACCACGCCGACGGGTTCGGAGCGGATGACGCGGGTGCTGATTCCGGTGTCGTCGAACGGTGCCCGGGTCACGGCGACGTCGACCAGACCGGCGCGCAGTCCCGTGGTCGGATCGGTGAAGTCGGCTTCCAGGACGCGGACGTTGGCGCCGGGGTGGCGGTGGCGGAACGCGGTGGCGAGGGATGTGCCGGCGTAGGCTCGCTCGATGCTGTCGCCCAGGGTTCCGATGGTGAGGCTCCCGGCGCCCGCTTCAGCGGTGACCCGGGCGCGAGCGTGATCGGCCTGCGCGAGCAGGGCACGCGCCTCGTCGTACAGTGTGCTCCCGGCCGCTGTCAGTGTGATGCCGGAGGCCGAGCGGAGCAGCAGCGGCGTACCCAGGTCCGCTTCCAGTTGCTGGATGGCGCGGGTCAGGGGCGGCTGGGTCATGTGCAGCCGGGTGGCCGCCCGGCCGAAGTGACGCTCCTCGGCGACGGCCACGAAGTACCGCAGTAGGCGAAGGTCCATCGTCAGCCACGATACCCGAAGGGTATCGGGCGTGCTCAAGAGGTATTGGACGCTGAAATCGACGCGGCGGGACACTGCGCTGGGTCCACTGAGCCGCGCGGTGGGAGCAGGGACGCGCCCTGCGCGGGCGACGCGGATCATGAGCCCCCTGACGAGGACTTTCCCATGCGCGAACACACCCAGCTCCTTGACAGGTCCGCCAAGAACCGGGCAAGCCGGGTGAGGCGACCTGAGATCGAACTCGCCTGGCACCGAGCACGCATATCGGGGCTCGACCCTGGGATGGAGGTCCGGGAGTCGGTGTGTGCCGGTGTCGACCGGCGCAGTCGGCTGGCTGTCGCCGCCAAGCCCGTGCTGGACCGTCTCGCGCGGGATCTGACCGACAGCCGGTTCACTGCGCTGCTCGCGGACCGTCAGTCGGTGATTGTCGACTGGCGGCGCGCGCGGATGAGCCTCACTCCGTCGCTGGAGCAGGTCAAAGCGGTGCCGGGCAGCCGCTATCTCGAATCCGTGGCCGGTGCCAACGCCCTCGCCACCGCCTTCGAACTCCGGCAACCGATCGCCGTCACCGGTGGGGAGCACTTCCTCGAAGCACTGCGAGGTTTCGCCTGTTACGCGGCACCGATCTTCCATCCGGTGACTCGGCGCCTGGAGGGGGTTCTCGACATCACGGGGCATGTCGACGACGCGAGCGCGCTCATGGCACCCCTCGTTCGCTGGGCTGTCCGCGACATCCAGCAGAACCTGCTGGACGGGGCGCGCCGGAACGAACGACGCGTCCTGGACGCGTTCCACGAGCACGCGGCCCGTCGCACACACCCGGTGATCGTCCTGGGAGCAGGCATACTCCTGGCCAACGAGCGCGCCAGCGGAGTCCTCGACGGTGACACCGAGACCGCCCTTCGCGCACTGGCGGCCGACGCGCCGCATCGGGGTTCCCGTACCGCGCGCGTCGACCTCGCCACGGGGCGCACGGTCACCGTGTGCGTGCGGCGGATCGAGGACAGTACGGACGGTGTGGTCTTCGACTTCGGGATTTCGGTCCCCGGTGGGCGACCACGGCGGTCCGGGGCAGAAGTGCGGGCGCGGATCGCGAGCGGCGGTTCGGGTCGCGTCAGCACGCCTCGACGGGGGCAGCCGGTGCTCGTCCACGGGGAGCCCGGCAGCGGTCGTACCACCGAGGCCCGTCGGCTCGCGGCGTCGGTACTCGGTCAGCAGGGCGGCGTGCGGATGTTGTCGGCGATCGATGACGAGTCCTCCGTCGGGGAGTGGCTGGGACGGGCTCGGGCGGCGCTGGAATCGGCGGCGGAGGCGGAGGCGGAGGCGGTGGTGGTCGTGGATGATGTGCACCTGTTGTCCGAGCGGTCCGCCGCGGGACTGGCCCAGCTCCTGGCCCGCTGCACCGAGACCGTCGTCGTCCTCACCAGTGACCCTGTCGCAGATCTCACCGGCTCCCGCCGGGGGCTCGCGGCGCGCTGCCCCCGCCATGTCGAGCTGGCTCCGCTCCACCGCCGCGACGACTTCGCCGACGTGGTGCGTGCCATGCTCACCGCCGTCTGCGGGCCCGGACGCCGGATCACTCCGAACGCTCTCAGTACCCTCGCCGCCCAGCCCTGGCCGGGCAACCTGCAAGAACTGCACGCGGTGCTGAGCCAGGCCGCCGCCGCGATGAGCAGCGGCGACATCACTCCGCGGGACCTGCCGGCGGCGTATCGCCGCAGTCCGGCCCGGCGTCGGCTGAGCCCGCTGGAGCAGGCGGAGCATGATGTGATCGTGGCCGCGCTCGCCGCGTGCGACGGGAACAAGTCACGCGCCGCGCTCCGCCTGGAGATCGGCCGGAACACCCTCTACGCGCGGATTCGGCGGCTGGGTATCCCTGGGTGAGTGCGAGGGCCTGTCTCGGTGCCGCGGGGAGAGTTCGACAGCTGGGCATCCCCGGCTGAGCGCCAGAGCCGGGCCCGACGCCACAGGGAGTGTTCGACATCGGAACACCGCGGCGCCCCGTATCACGGTCACTCTGAATCAACGGTATGCGCCTGAGAGGGGAAGCGGGATGGCTCTCACCACGGAATATGCGACAGCACGCATCAGCTTCGACACCGACTACGTATCGACCATCGACGGCACCGCGGTGACGTCTCCCACGACCGCCGATGTGTTCAACCCCGCGACGGGGCAGGTCATCGCCTCCGTACCGGTCACCACCGAGGCCCAGCTCGACGAGGCGATCGGGGCGGCGCGGCGGGCCTTCCCCGGCTGGGCCGCGACCCCGCTCCGGGAACGGCAGGCCATCGTGTCGGCCATCGGCGACCGGCTCGCCGAGCACGCCGAGGACTTCATGGCGCTCCTCACCAGGGAGCAGGGCAAGCCCCGGGCGGGCGCCGAATGGGAGGTCCTGGGGTCGGCCGCCTGGTTCAAGGAGATCGCCACGCAGTCGCTGCCCGAGGAGACACTGCTGGACACCGAGGAGCGGCGGGTCGTCACCCGCGCCACACCGGTCGGTGTCGTGGGGGCGATCGTGCCCTGGAACTTTCCGATCCTGCTCGCCGTGTGGAAGATCGCCCCGGCGCTGGTCGCGGGCTGCACGATCGTCGTCAAGCCGTCGCCCTTCACCCCGCTGTGTGATCTGAAGCTGGTCGAGCTGGTGCAGGACCTGCTGCCGCCCGGTGTCCTGAGCGCCGTATCGGGCGACGACGACCTCGGCAAGTGGATGACCGCACACCCCGGCCTCGACAAGATCGCGTTCACCGGTAGCTCGGAGACCGGCAAGCACGTCATGGCCTCGGCGGCCGGCACCCTCAAACGGCTCACACTCGAACTCGGTGGAAACGACCCGGCGATCGTGCTGCCCGACGTCGACCCGCAGAAGGTCGCCCCCGCGGTCTTCTGGGCCGCGTTCCAGAACAACGCGCAGTTCTGCAACGCCGCCAAGCGCGTCTTCATCCATGAGGACGTGTACGACGCTGTCCGTGACGCGCTCGTCGCCTACGCACGCACCGTCAAGGTCGGAGATGGTGGCGAAGCGGACACACAGCTCGGTCCGATCCAGAACGAGCCGCAGTTCCGCAAGGTCCGTGAGTTCTTCGACGACTGCCACGCTCAGGGGCACACGTTCGCGCTGGGCGGCGAGATCACCGACGGCCCGGGATGGTTCGTCCCGGTCACCCTTGTCGACAATCCCCCCGAGGACTCCCGGCTCGTGGTGGAGGAGCCCTTCGGCCCCATACTGCCGCTGCTGAAGTGGAGCGACGAGCAGGACGTCATCCGGCGGGCCAACGACACGCCCTACGGCCTCGGCGCCTCCGTCTGGGGCAAGGACCTGGCCGCCGTCGAGCGCGTCGGACGGCAGATCGACGCGGGCACGGTGTGGCTCAACGAGGTGCACCAGTACAGCCCGCATCAGGTCTTCGGCGGACACAAGGAGTCCGGCATCGGCGCGGAGAACTCCCTGCACGGACTCGCCGAGTACACCAACTGGCAGACCATCACGCTCAACAAGGCCCCGGACGCCGTCTGAGGCGCCCCATGGGCCCGCCGACCGGGCCCGTCGTCGAACTAGCCCGCCGTACGTACCACCAGGGAGGAATGCGATGGCCATCACCGCGACCGCGGCAGTACTGCGAGCGCCGGGCGGTCCGCTCAGTGTCGAAGAGGTTGTCGTGGAGGATCCTCGGCCGGATGAGGTGCTCGTCCGTATCGTCGGCTCCGGCATCTGCCATACCGACCTCGGCATCGTCACCACGGCGAGTCCCGAGCAACTGCCCCTCATCCTCGGCCACGAGGGCTCGGGCGTCATCGAAGCGGTCGGCGACCGTGTCACCACGCTGGCGCCCGGGGACCATGTCGTCCTCAGCTACGCCTACTGCGGCGAGTGCGACAACTGCCGACGCGGTGTGCAGCGGCACTGCCGGTCGTTCATGGCGGTCAACTTCGGCGGCGGCCGGGCGGACGGCACCACCGCCTACCGGGCCGGCGACGAGGCGGTGCACGGTCACTTCTTCGGACAGTCGTCCTGGTCGCGGTACGTGGTCACCAGCCCGCGCAACGTCGTCAAGGTGGATGCGTCGCTTCCGCTGGAGCTTCTCGGGCCGCTCGGCTGCGGTATCCAGACCGGGGCGGGAGCCGTGCTCAACACGCTCGATCCGGAGCCCGGCAGCTCCCTCGCCGTCTTCGCGGCGGGATCGGTGGGGCTGGCGGCCGTCATGGCAGCCAAGGCGGCCGGGTGCGCCTCCGTCATCGCCGTCGATCCACAGCCCGACCGGCGCGCGCTGGCCCTGGAACTCGGTGCCACCCACGCGCTGGACTCCGCCGGGCCGGATGTCGTGGAGGAGATCAGAGAGATCACCCAGGGCGGTGCCCAGTACTCGGTGGACTGCCTCGGTCTGCCCTCGGTCGTGCGCCAGGCGCTGGAGTGCCTCGCCTCTCCGGGGGTGTGCGCGTCGGTCGGCTTCCAGGGCGTGGACAACGAGGTCACCCTCAACCAGGGGCATCTGCTCTTCGGCCGCACGCTGATCGGTGTCATCGAAGGGGACGCGGACCCGCACACCTTCGTCCCGCGCATGCTCGACCTCTTCCAAGCCAAGCAGTTGCCGTTCGACCGGCTCGTCCAGACCTTCCCGATCGGCGAGATCAACGAGGCGGTCGAGGCGGCGCACCAGGGCCAGGTCGTCAAGGCGGTCATCACATTCGGTCACTGACCGTCGAGCCCGCACGGTCGCTGACTGTCGAGATCGCAGGTTCAGTGACCGTCGAGATCGCACGCTCACCGGCCGTCGATACCGCACGCTCACCGGCCGCCGGCGGGCCCATCCGTCGGCGGCCGGTGACGGCGCAAGGGTGAAAGGAAGGCCCGTACGTGACTGTCCACCCGACCGGCTTCACCACCTCAAGTCCGCACCCGCTGAACGGGCCCGGCGACATCATCCCGGCCGTCTCCCCCGGCTTCGCCACAAGGACGGCGCTGGTCACCGAGACCGCCCGGTTCAGCTACACCGAACTCGACGACCTGACCTCCCGGGCCGCACAGGGACTGCGTGACCGAGGCATCCGCCCGGGGCAGATCGTGTCGCTCTACGGACCCAACTCCTGGCAGTGGGTGGTCGCCTATCACGCGGTGCTGCGGGCCGGTGCCGTCGTGAATCCCATCAACACCATGCTCACCGAGGAGGAAGTCGCCTTCATCCTCAAGGACTGCCGAGCGGCGGCGCTGCTGACCCGGACCGACCGCCTCCCGGCCATGAGAGCGCTGTCCGCCGGCCTGCCGGACCTCTCCCTCCTGCTCGGCCTCGACCACGACGGCGACGGCGGATTCGAGTCGCTGCTGACCACGCGGGCGAGGATCGAGCAGAAGCCGGTCGACCCCCTGGCGCTGTCCACGATCGGCTACACCTCGGGAACCACCGGACACCCCAAGGGAGCGATGCAGTCACAGCAGGCGGTCCTCCTCAACTGTCAGCTGACCGCCCTGATGCACAGCCGGCACAGCGGCGACACCATGGTCACCGCACTGCCCGCACCGCACGTCTACGGCAATGTCGCCATCAACAGCACGTTCCTCAGCGGCGGCACCGTCGTCCTCATGGAACGCTTCTCGCCGGAGCGGGCGCTGGCACTCATCGAGGAGCACCGGGCGACCCTGTTCGAGGGCGTTCCGGCGATGTACTCCATGATGCTGGCGCACGAGCGGCTGCCGTCGACCGACCTCAGCTCCCTGACCAGAAGCACCGTCGGCGGACAGACGATCGCCCTGTCCACGATCGAACGATGGCAGGAACACAGCGGCGCCCCCCTGATCGAACTCTGGGGTATGACCGAACTGTCCGGCCTGGGCACGACCCACCTCCTGGGCGCCGAGGCATGCCCCGGCTCCATCGGGGTGGCCCTGCCCGTCATCGACGTCCGCATCGGCGACCTGGACGACAGCACCCGCACCGCACCCCCCGGCACCCCGGGCGAACTCCTCGTCCGGGGACCACTGGTCATGCTGGGCTACCACGGCAACGCACAGGCCACGGCCGACACCATCGACACGGACGGCTGGCTGCACACCGGGGACATCGCCTATGTCGACGACACCGGTCACTTCTTCATCGTCGACCGGCGCAAGGACATGATCATCACCGCCGGATACAACATCTATCCCGCCGAGATCGAACGAGTCCTGGCCGCGCACCCCGATGTGTCACTGGTGGCCGTCGGCGGGATACCGGACGCCCTCAAGGGCGAAACGGCGCGAGCCTACGTCGTCACGGTCCCCGGAGCGACCGTCACCGGCCCGGAACTGATCGACTTCTGCCGCGCCCGGCTCGCCGCGTACAAGGTGCCCCGGTCCGTGCAGTTCGTCGCGGCGCTGCCCCAGACATCCACCGGAAAGATCATGAGGCGACGACTCATCGACATGAAGACCCCATGAGGCCCCCGGTTCAGCCACTCGCCCAGCAGAGGAGAAGCCCGATGCCCGAAAGAGTGCTCGACGCCCAGCAACTCGGCCACCTGCGACACTTCGACAATCTGTCCCGCCAACTGCCCAACGACTGGTCACTCATGCAAGGCAAGGGCATCGGCCAGGACGACTTCGGCGGCTACCGCTTCCAGCTCGCCTACATGGCCTACGCGCTGGCACTGACCCACGTCCATCGACTGCCGGCCGCCCCCGGACTGTTCCAGCCGACCATGCAGCGACTCATCGAGAAGATACTGCTGCCCGAGGTCTGGATGTACTGGCGTGACGTCAGCCGCGGCGGAGCGGTGTTCAACGCGCAGCTGACGGACTCACTGGGCGAGGAGTGGGACCCCGTCGTCCGGGACAACATCATGTACAGCGCGTACGTCCAGTCGATGGCCTTGACGCACGACCACCTCTTCGCCAGCGACCGCTACGCCGCCACCGGCGCGCTCACGTTCAAGCACTGGTCGTTCTTCTGGGGCGGCCAGGAGAAGCGCTTCTCATACGACCGTGACTCGCTCAACGACCACATCTACTGGCAGATGGTCGAGAACGGCTACCTCGGCGTGGCGTGCGAGCCGAACTGCGTGTTCCAGATCTGCAACCAGCCCGCCATCCTGGGCTTCCGGATGCACGACCTGATCACGGGCGCGGACCGCGCCACCGAGGTGGTCGCCGGGTACGAGCGGGCCTGGGCCGACTTCGGCCGGCTCGACACAAACGGCCACTTCAACACCATGGTCCTTGAGGACTCCAGGACGGTCGCTCCCAACGAAGCGCCCTCGGCATGGGTGGACGCCTGGCTGGGCTCCCTGATGAACATGTGGAACCGCGACTTCGTCCACGAGCACTACCCGCGACAGGTCCAGACGTTCCTCGTGCCCGGCCCCGACGGCACCCTGTCCGTACCCATCAGATCGCGGCGCGTCGTGATGGGCCAGGAGCTGATCAACGACACCTGCGACTTCGGCTGGGTAGCAGCGTGGGCCGCCGAGATGGGCGACCAGCGCACACGCGATGGTCTCCTCGCCCACGCCGACCGGTTCATGAACCCGACATGGCGCGACGGCGGCCTGTACTACCCCCGCAACGACCACGTCCAGGACCAGGACGGGCACCTTGTCGAGATGTACCCCCTGACCGGCAATGTGCTGCTCGGGTACGCCCGCCTCAACGTGCCGGACGGGCTGTGGAAGCTGTACAACGAGCCCTGGGGGCCGGACCACTTCGAGGAGCCAGCGCTGACCACCGTCGACCGTGACGTCGAGGTCAGTCAGGCCGAGGTGGTCGACGGTGTCCTGTCCGCACGGCTGCGCCGCACCCCGGACGTGCCCGGCGACGGCACCGTCGCGATCAGCAGGCTCATCGGCCGCGGCGGCTGGACCGTCGCCGTCGACGGGCAGCCCGTCGCCCGCATAGACGGCACAGCGATCGAGGCCGAGCCCGGTCCGTTCGCCGATGCCCTACAGATACGGGGCAGCGAAGTCGTGCTGCACTGCCCGGAGAACCCGCACACCTTCACGTTCAGGCAGGACTCATGACACCACCGGAAACCACACTCGGAACGCCGCCCTTCGCCCTCATCCACCACCACGGCACGCCGGTCACCGAGCGGTCCTATCGGGGCAAGTGGCTGCTGGTGTTCTTCGGCTTCACCCACTGCAAGATGGTGTGCCCACGGGCGCTGAGCAAGCTGACCCTCGTCCTCGACGAGCTGGGAGAGCTGGCGGACGAAGTGTGCCCGTTGTACGTCACCGTCGACCCCGCGCGGGACACTCCGGCCGCGCTCCGGGAGTTCCTCGAGCCCTACCCGCGCTATACCGGGCTGACCGGCTCGGTCGAGGCGATCGAAGGGACCAAGCGGGAGTTCCGGGTGTTCGCCCGGCGCAAGGACGATCCCGACGACCCGGACGGCTACTCCGTACCTCACACCGCGATCACCTACCTGCTGTCCCCGGAAGGGGAGTACGTGGCGCACTTCCCGGACGCCCTCACCACGGAGGAGGTCACCGCCCGGCTTCAATCCCTCCTCGCCCCGCGATCCCGGTAGCACTCAGGCCAGGATCACGCTCAGCGCCGGAGTCACAGAGTCACCAGCATGACGGTCATCGCGATCCCCATGGACAGTCGGCTCACCTTCACCAGCTCCGGCCGGTTGCCCCAGCCGACGGCCCTGCTGCTGGCCGCCGCCGCAGGCAGCAGCCGGACGCCGGAGTGCAGCACGTACCCCACGAAGTACAGGAACAGGGCCCACGTCAGGAGGGGGACTCCGGCGCCTCCATGTCCGGTGTGCTGCCCGGGGGAGGCGGCCATCGCCATGGCCATGTAGATCATGGCGGACGCCCCCACCAGGTGATGGGTGCCCGCTCCGGCCACCCACAGCGTGCGCAGGGCAACCGCGCCGGTCACGGCGGCGTAGCCGGGCCAGGTCCACGAGGGCGGTGTGAACACTGTCGCGGGCAGGGCCATCACCGCCATACCGAACCCCATGAGCGCCTCGTCGCCCGCGCCACGGCGCTGTTCCGCCGCGTTGCTCCGCATCCGCAGCAGGCCGTAGACGCCGTTGGCCGCGCAGAGTGCCACCAGGAGCCAGCCGGGCCACGCTGATCCGGGAAGCATGTGGAAGTACATGGTCAATGTCCTGTACGTGGGTGGCGGGCAAGGTACCTGTGGGGTACCGGGCCCGAAACCGGTGGAGTACCGGGTGCGAAACCGGTGGGGTACCGGGTCCGAAGCCTGTGGAGTACCGTGCCCGAAACCGGTGGGGTATCGGGCCCGAAACCTGTGGAGTACCGCGCCCGCCACCCACGCAGGCCCCGGCCCGGCATCCGTCGAACCCCCGCCCGTTCCGCTTCAGCCGGTGAAGCGCTGACTCAGCGTCCCGATCCCCTCGATCGAGCTGACCAGCAGGTCACCCGGTGCGATACGCCGCTGAGGCGTGCGGCTCACGCCGACCCCGGCGGGCGTTCCTGTGAAGAGGACGTCGCCGGGCAGCAGCGGCAGCACTTCCGAGATACCGGCGATGAGTGCGGGCACGGAGTAGACGAGGTTGCCGGTGCGGCCCTTCTGCACCTGCTCGCCATTGAGTGAGCAGCGCAGCTCCAGGTCGTCCGGATCGTCGAACTCATCTGGGGTGACCAGCCACGGACCCATCGGGGCGAAACCCGGATACGACTTGCCCATGCTGAACTGCGGAGCCGGGCCCGCGAGCTGGAGGATGCGCTCGGACAGGTCCTGGCCGACGCACAGCCCCGCGACATGGGACCAGGCGGCGTCGACGGTGATGTCGTGGGCGTGTGCCCCGATGACGGCCACGAGTTCGACCTCCCAGTCGACCAGGCCGTGCTCCGGCAGGCGTACCTCGCTCACCGGCCCGGAGATGCTGGTGACGAACTTGGTGAAGACGGGTGGCAGGCTCTCCGGCAGAGAGAACCCGGCCTCTTCGGCGTGGTCACGGTAGTTCAACCCGATCGCGAAGAGCTGCCGCGGCCTGGGCGCCGGTGCTCCCAGGTCGGTGGGGTCGAAGGCTATGCCGACCGGCAGTTCCGTGTCCGTGGCCCAGTTCTGGAACTCCGCCCACTGTCCGTAGACGGCCTGCGGATCGGCTGCGAACCGGCCTTCACTGAGCTGTTCGACGTCGACGGCCTTGCCCTCGCTGGTGATGAGGGCCAGACGGCCGGAGAGGTTGGCGATACGCATGAGCGATCCCTCCGAAGTGAGGGCTCAGGCAACCGCGGTTCCCGGTGCCGTATCCCGGCTACCGATTCCGCAGGGCAGCTGAACCCTCAGTTGGTGACTTTGATGACGGGAGTGACGTGGTCGTGGGTCCGACGCGGTGGCGCGGGGGCTGTCGGCTTGCGTCAGCCGGCCCGGTGGGCGCCGGTCATGAGGGCGGCGAGGTCGTCGGGACGCAGGAACGAAGGTGGCGGAGGCGGCCCCCAGTCGAAGAGTCCCTTGGCGCCTTCGAACGCCTCCGGTTTCCATAGCTGGTCCTCAAGGACGCAGTCCATGTCGGAGTAGTACTCGGAGAAGTTGCCTGCCGGGTCCTTGAGGTACCAGAAGAAGTTCGAGCCCGCGTGATGGCGGCCCAGTCCCCACACATGACGCTCCGGGTTGCCTTCGAGCATGGCGGACGCGCCCCGGCCGACATCGTCGATGTCGTCCACCTGCCATGACGTGTGGTGAAGGAAGTTGACCGGAGCGCGTAGGACCAGCACGTTGTGGTGGTCGGTCGAACAGCGCAGGAAGGCGCCTTCGCCTTTGATCTCGTCGGAGACTTTGAAGCCCAGGCCCTCGGTGAAGAAGGCCCTGGTCGCACCGTAGTCCGTCGACCCCATCACGACGTGCCCGAGCTTGCGCGGGCGGACTCTGTCCTCGCGCAGGACGCCCGGCGCGCGGGTGCCCTGGCGCTCGATGCGGCCCGGTCCGTTGTAGGGCGTGGGCGGCACATGGGGTTGGGTCAGGCGTGGTGCGACCCGTACGACCGCTCGGAACCCGGCGATCGGTTCGCGGACGCCGACCGACTCCGGATCGGCGTCCACCAGCAGACCGAGCCCGCGCAGGCGACCTGCCACACGGGCGAGATCGTCGGGGTCGTCCGCGCCGATCACGACCTCGACCAGACGCCGGGTGGGCGCGGATATCAGCCGCAGTTGATTTCCGCCGTCACGGGTTGCCAGCCAGCCTTCCCGTCCGGGCTTCAGCCCGAACTGGGTGTAGTAGTCCCTGGTCGCACGCGGGTCGGGGACCCCGATCGTGACCGAGGACAACTGGTGCAGGGCCATGCGCGCCTCCTTTCACGGTTGACCGTGGTGGGGCCCAGGTGGCCGGACCACGTCGAACGGCTCGGACATCACTCGCCGTCGCGCTGATCACTTCCGTATGTCTGGGCTGTTGCAAGTGTATCCAACAATCCGTACTGTATCCAAAAAGTTGGCGCGGCCACTGGAGGTGCGCAGATGTCCGACCGGGTTCCTGAGGCCGTGTCGGTGATGGCTTCGGACGGGCCGACAAGCGAAGGCTCGCCCGTCGGCGAGCGGTGGTTGTCCCCAGAAGACCGCCGACGCGGTGTACGCGATCCCCGACCACCGCGTCGCGCGAATTCCCGTCACCGCCACGGGGGAGTGGGCGAGGGCCGGGATCATGTGGTGTGTCTGAAGGAGGCTCGCGGGAAGCGGGCTGGCGAGGGCCAGGACCCGGGCGCGGTGGTCGGCGCCCTCATACCGCGGGTCCGGGGTCGTCACCCGGAGCCGGGGCGGAGCTCCGCCGACGCCACGAACCTCCCCGTCCGGTGAGCCGCGTGGAGATGCCGGCCCCCCACGCACCGGCGGACGCGACCGAGTACGCGGCGCCCCTGGTGCGGGGCGAACCGGTCGAAGTGGCCGACAGGGTGTATGTCATACCCGACCAGCGTGTGCCGCTCGTTCCGAACATCGGGATCGTGGTCGGTGACCGTGCCGCCCTGGTCATCGACACCGGAGCCGGTCCGGGCAACGGTGCCCATGTACGGGAGGTCGCCCGCGAGCTGGCCGACGGCCTGCCGCTGTACCTCGCCCTCACCCAGCTCGACCCCGGCCACGGCTTCGGAGCGCAGGCGTTCAAGGGCCACGCCACGATCGTCTACAGCGAGGCACAGCGCGACCGGTCCCGACACCACGCACCCGCCTACATCACGACGTTCCGCGGCATGGGCCGTGCCGTGGCCGGTCAACTGGACGGCATGGAACTGGTCGAGCCCGATGTGACCTACCAGGACGAATACGAGATCGACCTGGGAGGAGTGCGGGCGGTACTGCGCCAGTGGGGCCCGGCACACACCGCGGACGACCAGACCGTGCTGATCGACCGGCGAGTGCTGTTCGCCGGAGATCTGCTCCAGGACCGGATGTTCCCGATCCTGCCGTACTTCCCGCCGTTCGACACGCACTTCGACGGCGACCGCTGGATCGAGGCGCTGGACGAACTGATCGCGCTCGACATCGAGACCGTGGTACCCGGCCACGGCGACATCACCGGCACCCAGCACATGCGTGAGGTACGGGAGTACCTCAGCCATGTGCACGAGAAGACCGCGAGCGCCCGTGCCCGCGGAGTGCCGTTCGACACCGCCGTCGAGGGCATCGAGAAGCACGCCCTGGCCCGCTGGCCTGACTGGGAGGTGCCCGGCTGGATCACCTACGCGGCCTTCGCCTACTACCACGACGGCGGAGGCGTGCGACGGACCGGCGCCCAGGAGCGCCAGGACGAGGCGGGGCAGTGAGAGTCATCGGCCTGGAAGAGCATTTCGTGACCGGCGAGGTGATCGACGCCTGGCTCCGGCTCGATCCGCGCTGGAGGGACCTGTCACTGCGGCCGTCCACCCAAGGAGAGCCCGCCCGCCGACTGGCGGACCTGGGCGAGGAGCGGTTCGCCGCGATGGACGAGACCGGCATCGACACACAGGTCCTTTCGCTGACCACCCCGGGCCTACAGAACCTCGCGGCGGCCGACGCCGTGGCGCTCCAGAGCGGGGTCAACGACCAACTCGCGGAGTCGGTACGGGCCCACCCCGACCGGTACCAGGGCTTCGCGGCACTGGCGACACCACGGCCCGACGCCGCCGCCGACGAACTGGTCCGCGCGGTCACCCGACTCGGACTCAACGGAGCGATGCTGTTCGGCCGCACCCGGGAGCGGAGCCTCGACGACCCGTTCTTCTCACCGATCCTCGAAGCGGCACAGGAACTGCGGGCGCCGCTGTACCTGCACCCGCAGTCACCCCCGCCCGAAGTCCGCTCCGCCTACTACCGCACGCACGACGACCGGACGACGGCCGCGCTGTCCACCTTCGGCATCGGCTGGCACTACGACACCGGCATAGCCCTGCTGCGGCTGATCCTCACCGGGGTCTTCGACCGGTACCCGCGGCTCCAGGTCATCGTCGGGCACTGGGGCGAGGTGGTGCTGTTCTACCTGGAGCGGATCGCGAGGATCCCCGCCCTGGCGGCCCTCGACCGCCCACTGCTGGACTACTTCCGCACCAATGTGTACCTCACCCCCAGCGGCATGTTCAGCCGCAGATACCTCAGTTGGGCGGCGGAGGTGGTCGGCGCCGACCGGCTGCTGTTCGCCACCGACTACCCCTTCGAGTTCGCACCCGCCGGCGGCGCCCGCGCCTTCCTGGAACAGGCGGACCTGACCGACGCCCAGCGCGCTGACATCGCGTCGGGCACATGGGACCGGCTGTGCGCCGGTATCCGGCGCGCACCACTCGCCCGCGTCAGCGGGCACGACACGACATCAGGAGTGTGACCCACGATGACCGGACTCGATCTGCGCATCGGCGTCTTCGACTACGACCGTACGCGTGCCCTGCTCGACGGCAGCGTGAAGATCGACGGAGTCAATGCCCACTTCGAGGGCGCCGGCCTCGTCTCGGAGATCTTCGAGCGGATGGTCCGCGACCGCGCCTTCGACGTCGCCGAACTCGGCATGACCTTCTTCCTGCGCACCCTCGGCATGCCGGACTCGCCGTTCATCGCCCTGCCGATCTTCCCCAACCGCAACTTCCGGCACTCGGCGATCTTCGTGAACACCGACAGCGGGATCAAGCACCCGACCGACCTGATCGGAAAGACCGTCGGCGAGTTCGCCACCTATGGACACGACGCCGGGCTGTGGCCCAAGGGCGTCCTCTCCGACGACTACGGAGTCACACCCGACCAGTGCCGCTGGGTCGTCGGCGGCGCCGACTGGCCCATGGAGCCCTTCGACTTCGTACCCTTCGTGTACCCGCCGGACGTCGAGGTGGTGCGAGCGCCCGCGGGCAAGGCGCTCGGGCCCATGCTGGAGGCCGGGGAGATCGACGCGATGATCTCCGCCCTGGTACCGCGCTGTGTGCGCGAGGGCTCCCCGAAGGTCGCCCGGCTCTTCCCCGACTACGAGACCGTCGAGCGCGAGTACTACGACCGGACCCGCATGTACCCGATCATGCACACCGTCGTGATGCGCAAGGAACTCGTCGCCGAGCACCCCGGCCTGGCCCGCGCGGTCTACGAGGGCTTCCTCGAAGCCAAGGACTCCGCCGCGGAGCGCCACCGGCACGCCCTGCTGGAACAGCACATGAACGTGATGATCCCGTGGTTCAGCTCACTCTACGAACGCAACCAGCGCCAGATGCCGCACGACTGGTTCCCGTACGGAGTCGGTGCCAACCGCCACACCATCGACACCTTCCTGCGGTACTTCCACGAGCAGGGCTTCTCGGAGCACCGGCTGACCTGCGAAGACATCTTCGTCCCGGAACTCCTCGACACCTGACCTCCCGCGCCGGGCGCCCGCCCGGCCGTACCAAGGAGCAACCGTCATGCCCCAGCAACCCACACCCGACCAGCACCCGGCGCTCTCCGCACCAGACCAGGACCCGGCGCACTCCGCACCCGGCTCGGCACCGGAACCCGCGCCACCCGCGCGCCCGACCCCACCCGCGGTCAACGTCTCGAAGATCGGCTACGTCGGCTTCCAGACACCGGACCTGGACCGGCTCGTGGAGCACTACACCAAGACCCTGGACTTCGTGCTCGTCGAGCGCGACACCCGGCGGGCCTTCCTCACCACGTCCTTCGACCACCACTGCGTGGTCCTGGAACAGGCGCCGCGGAAACAGTCCCGCAGCTTCGTCGGCTACCAGATCACCGAAGACCTCGACTCGGCGGCCCGCCGACTGCGCGCCTCCGGCTACCAGGTGGAGCAGCGCAGCGACATAGCACCGTCCACACCGAACGTCCTCATCGTCGAAGAGCCCCTCACCGGCGCCCCGATCCACCTCTACGACGCCCAGGCCGGCAGCGGTGTGGACGGCCAGGAGACCCTGAGACCGACCAAACTCGGCCATGTCGCCGCCTTCACCCCGCAACTCGCCCCGCTCCAGGACTTCTACCAGGACCTACTGGGCTTCCGCTGGTCGGACACCATCGGCGACTTCTTCGTGTTCCTGCGTTGCAATTCCGACCACCACGCCGCGAACTTCATGGCCTCCACCAAGTTCTCCGGGATGCACCACGTGGCATACGAGACCCGCGACCTCACCCACCTCCAGACGATGCTGGACCACTTGGCCACCCGGAGCACCCGGCTGGAGTGGGGACCGGGACGGCACGGACCGGGCCACAACATCTTCACCTACCACCGCGACCCCGACGGCAACAACATCGAACTGTTCACCCAGCTCGACACCATCACCAACGAGGCCAACGGCTACTTCGAGCCGCGCCCCTGGCACGAGGACTACCCGCAGTATCCCAAGACATGGGAGGCGGACCTCGCCGCCATCAACAGCTGGGGACCGATCCACGAAGGCCAGATCGACCATTGAACCCCGGCAGCGAGGGAGCGTCATGTACGACGAGCACGACGGTGACGACGGGGACGAGGCCGACGGCGGCCCTGACACCGAGGCGGTCGATGTCGTCATCATCGGCTACGGACCCGTGGGACAGGCGACGGCCGCCCTGCTCGGCAGCAAGGGCCACCGCGTCGCCGTCTTCGAGCGGTGGCCGAGTCTGTACGGCCTGGCACGGGCCGGACATGTCGACCACGAGATCATGCGGATCTTCCAGTCACTGGGCGCGGCCGAGGCCGTCGAGCGCGACGCCCACCTCGCCGACCAGTACGTCTTCCGCAACGGCAGCGGCGAGACCTTGATGGCCTTCGACTACGGCGCGAAGGGCGTCTCCGGCTGGCGGAGCGACTACATCGTCTACCAGCCCCGGGTGGAGGACGCCCTGCACACCGCGGTACGGGCATGTCCGACGGTCACCGTGCATCAGGGCTGGGAGGCGATCGACGTCCGGCAGAACGCCGAGGGCATCGAGGTCGACGTCCGCGAGGTCGAGTACGACGACCACGACGAGCGCACCGGTGCCGGTCGGCCGCGCACTGTCAGGGCCCGCTACCTGGTGGCCGCGGACGGCGCGAACAGCGCGGTGCGCTCCGCGCTGGACATCGCCTGGCACGACCTCGGGTTCCGCTCGACCTGGCTGGTGGTGGACCTGGTGCCGACCGGTCCGATGTCGTTCGACTTCGACAACGGCCAGGTCTGCGACCCGGCCCGGCCACACTGCCTGTTCCAGCTCGGCAAGGACCACCGGCGCTTCGAGTTCGCCGCCCTGCCGGGCGAGGACCCGGCCCGGCTGACGGAGGAGAAGACCGCCTGGGAACTGATGGCGCGCTACGACGTCACCCCGGCGAACGCCCGCATCGAACGGCAGGCCGTCTACACCTTCGGCTCGTGCGTCGCGGAGCGCTGGCACTCCGGCCGGGTCTTCCTGGTCGGCGACGCCGCCCACCTCATGCCGCCGTTCATGGGACAGGGCATGTGCACCGGCATCCGCGACGCCATGAACCTCACCTGGCGCCTGGACGCCGTACTGACCGGCCGCCAGGACGAGGAACTGCTGACGGGCTACGAGACCGAACGCTCCCCGCACGCCGAGACGCTGGTACGCATGTCCATCGCGGCCGGACAGGTCTCGTGCACCTTCGACCCCGACATCGCCGCCGCGCGCGACGAAGCGTTCCGCACCGGCACAGCCCCACCGGTCGACCCTTTCCCCGCGCTCACCACCGGACTGCTCGCCGGCAGGTCCGACCGGCTGTCCGGCCGACTGGCCCCACAGGGACGCATCCGCCTGGGGGAACGCACCGGGCTCTTCGACGACGTCGCCGGACGCGGCTGGGTCCTGCTCAGTACCCGCCCGGTCCCCGGCCCCGCCGACGCCCCGGTGCGCGGCCATCTCGACCGGATCGGCCTGCGCACCGTCGTCATCGACGCCACGGCGGATGTCGACGGCTTCTACGCCGCCTACTTCAAGGCCGAGGACGTCACCGCGATCCTCTACCGGCCCGACTTCTACGTCTTCGGCAGCGCACGCCACGCCGACGACGTGCCCGCCTTGCTCGAACGCCTCGCGGCGATGCTGCCGCAGCGGTCGGGGGACGCCAGTGGCCCGGATGGGGCGATGGTGCCGCGGCGGCTGGGGGACGCCACTGGCCGGGACGGGGCGATGCTGCCGCAGCGACCGGCGGATGCCAGTGGCCGGGATGGGGCGATCGGGCCGCAGCGACCGGCGGAGGCCACCGGCCCGGACGCGCCCGCCCAGGCGTACTCGACTCAGGGAGAGCAGTGATGGAAGCGCATCCGGAGTCCGCCAGGGAGCATGGCGTGATAGTCGTCGGCGGCGGCCCGTCGGGACTGGTCGTCGCGGCCGAACTCGCCCAGGCGGGCGTGGACGTGGTGGTCTACGAGCGCCGGACCGATGTCGTACAGTCCAGGGCGGGCACGATTCTGCCGCGTGTGCTGGAACTCCTCGACGCACGCGGCTGGGCCGAGGAACTCATCGCGCGGGCCCGCGAGATTCGACCCAACCCGCTGTTCCGGACCCACATGTGGGCTGGCATGAAGCCGGTCGAATGGCGCCATCTGGAGTCACGCTACGGCTACCGGCTCATACTGCCGCAGAACATCACCGAAGAGGTGCTGATCAAGCGGGCCGTGGAGTGCGGCGTCATGTTCCGGCGCGGGATGACCGTTGAGACCGTCCGGCAGGACGACACCGGCGTGGAGATCACCGCGGTCGACGCCGACGGCGTCCGCGACATCGCGCGGGCCGCTTACGCCGTGGGCTGCGACGGCGGTCGCAGCGTCGTACGCGAGCAGCAGGGCATCGCCACCACCGGCCACGCGGCGACCTTCACCGGCATCGTCGCGGACATCGTCCTCGACAACCCATGGCCCGAGGGCCGGCGGATCACCGACAACGACCGGGGCTGGCTGGCCTCCTTCCCGTTCGGAGAGGGAGTCACCCGCTTCAATCTCGTCCATGCCGAGCGTATGCACGCCGACCCCTCCGAACCCGTCACTCCCGAGGAAGTCCGTACCTGCCTGCGCGAGATCCTGGAGACGGACCTCGACTTCGCGTCACTGCACTGGGCCTCGCGGTTCACCGACGCCACGCGCATCGCCGACCGATTCGCACAGGGCCGCGTCTTCCTGGTCGGCGAGAGCAGCCGTATCCACTACCCGGCCAGTGGCGTCGGCATGAACTTCTGCATCCAGGACGGCTTCAACCTCGGCTGGAAGCTCGCCGCCGTCGTCAACGGCCACGCAGACCCCTCCCTGCTGGAGACCTATGACGCCGAGCGGCGGCCGGTGGCCCAGGAACTGCTGCGCAGCGTCGCGGCGCAGTGCGCCGTCCAGTTCGCCTTCTCGCCGGAGGCCGTGACGTTCAAGCGCTGGTTCGAGTCGGCCGTCATGCCCCACCCCGCTATCAACCGCTGCCTGGGACTCGAACTCAACGGCCTGGCCCTGACCTACCCGACCCCGCCCGGCGCCGGCCCCCTTGCGGGCAGGCGGATGCCCGACCTGGACATCCAACTCCCCGGCCACCTCACCACCGTAGGGACCCTGCTGCGCGACCAGCGCCTGCTGGTCCTCGACCTGACGGGCGACGACCGACTACGCGGCCTGGAGTACACCACCGCGCCGGTCGACGTGGTCAGCGGTGTGCCGGTACGGCTGCCGGAGGAACTACGCTCGGCCACCACCGTCCTGGTGCGTCCCGACGCGTATGTCGCCAGGACATGGGAGGGCGGCGAGCAGACGGCGGACGTCCGGACAGAGGTGCGGCGGTGGCTGGCACACGCCCGGTGAACACGCTCGGGCGGGCCCGCCGCGCACAGGGACCGGCCTCATGACCACCGGCACGGAGTTGGGCCCCGTACTGCTTGAGCGTGGCCGGGTGCGCGGCGCCGTCGCGATACTGGGCCCGGCGTTCGTCGCGGCCATCGCCTATGTGGACCCGGGGAACTTCTCGACCAACATCGCCGCCGGAGCGGAGTTCGGCTACCAACTGGTGTGGGTCGTCATCCTGGCCAACCTCATGGCGATGCCGGTGCAGTTCCTGTCGGCGAAGGTCGGCATCGTCACCGGCCGTTCGGTGCCGCACCTGTGCCAGGACCGCTACCGCGCCCCGGTGCGCTGGGCCCTGTGGGGACAGGCCGAGGTGGTCGCGATGGCCACGGATCTCGCGGAGTTCGTCGGTGCCGCCCTGGGCCTGAACCTGCTGTTCGGGGTGCCGATGGTGATGGCAGGGCTGATCACCGCCGTCGTGGCGTTCGTGGTGCTGGCCCTTCAGGCGCGGGGCTATCGACCCTTCGAGCGGGCCATCGCCGCGCTGTTGCTGCTGGTGACGGCCGGTTTCGGCTACCAGGTGATCGGCGCCGCACCGAGCGCGGCGGACGCCGCCCACGGGCTGTGGCCCTCGGTGCCGCAGGGCGACGGGCTGTTCCTGATGGTTGGCATCGTCGGCGCCACCGTCATGCCCCATGTCGTCTACCTGCACTCCGCCATGACGAGTGGCCGGGTACACCCCCGCGACGACGCCGACCGGCGAAGGCTGATCCGCTTCGCACACTGGGACGTCATCATCGCGCTCGGTCTGGCGGGCCTCATCAACCTAGCGATGCTGCTGACCGCGGCGAAACTCTTCCACGGGTCCGGCATCGGCACGGTCACCACCCTCGAAGCGGCGCACACCGGATTCGCCCAGCTCATCGGCGGCGGCGCGGCGACGGTCTTCGCCGTCACCCTGCTCGCCTCCGGCATCTCGTCCTCGGCGGTCGGCACCTTCTCCGGGCAGGTGGTGATGGCCGGCTTTGTCGGCCGCACCTTCCCGCTCCTGCTGCGGCGTCTGGTCACCATGCTGCCATCGCTGGTGGTCCTCGCGGCCGGCATCGACAGCACGACGGTCCTGAACGCCAGCCAGGTCCTCCTGAGCTTCGGAATTCCCTTCGCCCTCATCCCGCTGATCGCCGTGGCCCGGGACCGGAAGGTCATGGGACCGTTCGCCACCAGTCGCCCGGTCACCGCGGTCGTCTCGGCCATCGCGGCGTTGATCACGGTGATGAACCTCGTCCTGATCATCCGCACCTTCACGGGCTGAGCCCCGGCGGGGGCTCAGTGAGTCTGTGCCTGGTTCGTCCAGGGGCGGCGGCCAGGAGAACGGGGGACGGCGTCAGGAGAGCGGACTCAGCGCGTCCTCGGCCCCGGGAGCCAGTGAACGGACGCACGTCCTCAACCGCTCAAGATCGCGATCCGGGTCCAGCGCGCCGAAGACCAGGGCGGCCGAGCGCGCGTAATGCAGGACCAGCTCCCGCACCGCCCGCTCCGCGTCGCCGCTCTTTGCCGCGTCGAGGACCGCCCGGTGCTCCACCCGGCGCTTGGCACCGGTCCCCGGCTCCGCGAAGCGGAGCCGGTAGCGCTCCGAATGCTCGGCCAGCCGGGAGATCTCGCCGGCCACCCGCTCTCCGGCGCCGGCCACCAGCCCTTGGTGCAGCGCACGGTGCGGCGCACGGGCTCCGACCGGGTCCGCGGCCTGCTCGTAGTGGTCCATCCTGGCCATGCTCGCCTCCAGCTCGGCGAGGTCGTCGGAGGTCAGCCGCGGCACGGTCAGCCGGATGGCCGTGGCCTCCAACGAGACGCGCATGATGTAGAGCTGCTCGAAGTCCTCCGCCGACAGCTCGGCGACACTCACCCGGCGGTTCGGCTCGGCGACCACGAGCCCCTCACGCTGAAGCAGCCGCAGCGCCTCACGCAACGGGGTGCGTCCCACGCCGAAGCGGTCACCGAGGGCGGCCTGCGAGAGGCTCAGACCGGCTTCCAGCTCGCCGTACAGGATCGCGGTGCGCAACAGGTCGTGGGCCGCGGCCACGCTCTGCCCGTCCCGCTTGCGCGCGGCGCCGCCACTCACCATGTCCTGGCCGACCGGAACGGACTCTTGGCCGTCCGCCGGTACGTGCTCATCGGCGGACGCGCGGGTGGTTCCCCGGCCGTCGGCCGTGAGACGTGAGGGGCTCATCTGCTCTTCCCACCTGGATATATCGGCACTCATGAGGCGACGCGCAGTGCGGACGCTTGCGGGGGCGGCTGGGCGGGCGTCGCCCTGTTGAGCGAGCCTGCATAGCCGTCCGCGACGGCGGATGCACTGCACATGTATCTAGAAGATACGAGTATATCCAATTTTGATTTCTGGGTGCTATCGAGCGAATGGCGGGCGGAGCGCGACTGTGTCTGCGGGGGCTTATGGTGTCGCTCGCGGCATTGGGGGGATGCCTGCTGCATTGGGGGAGGCGGCGGCCCGGTGCCCGCGCGACTGAGACGTTGCCGAGCCTCCAAGTCTGGGGACCATCGAGGCTACGTCCCTTTGGTCAGCACCGTGTCCAGATGAGGATGGCGGCGGGGTGGAGAACGGCGTGGGGGGCGAGTCCGGACGAGCGCGTGGCCAGGCCGCGCCCTGCTGCTTGAGGGGCCCACGCCGTACCGTCGCGAAGCAGCCACCAGGCGCGCCTGCTTCGGGTCCGCCCGGGGCTAGGGTCACGCCGGTTCGATGTCCAGGCCGTCGCCGCCGCCGCCTCGCCCTCACTCACCAAGTGCCCCTGCCTGGACCGGCACCGCAGAAGAAGCAGCCGATGTTCCCCCCGGTGACGCGGAGCACGATGTGCCCTGAAGCCGAACCCTCCTGTACGGAAAGTACCGCTCGAAGACATCGGGCGCGCAGATACTGTTGACGACCACCTGCGGCCTACGCCCACCCGTGGCGAGCGCGACGGGATCCGCGCGCTCATCGAGGTGCTGCTGCTCGGACGTCACATGACACACGGACACGTCGTCGCCGGCCTGACTGCAGCCCTGAGGGCCGGGGCCATGACGGCGGATGCGGTCGTGCTGGAGGCCCGCAAGGCCGCTCAGGCCGAGACGGAGCCCGCCCCGAATGCCTGGAGCCTCGGCCAGCCGTCGGCGACGGTGACGTCCCTGCACGAGTGGCGCCTGGCGCATCTTCCGCCGGACACCAGGCCGCTGCCCTCGGTGTCTCACTACGACCAGTTGCTCCGACGCCGCTTCACCAGCGGCAGCAGCCAACGTGGGGGAGAGGCGCAGTGACCATGCCCCGACGGCGAGGCTCGACCGAGCAGGCCGCCGACGCCGCCGCCTTCTGCGGCTGCCGTCGATCCGCATCGCCGATCGGGCGCTCAAGGACCAGATGATCTACCGCGGCTTCCTCGCCGAACCGCGGATGGCCGAGTGCGACGACCGCGCCCGCCGCAGGTCGGAGAGGCAGATCACGGCAGCCGGCTTCCCTCGGGAGAAATCCCCGCAGATAACTGGGGTAACGGTGAAGGCGTCTTGCAAAGTCGCTGTTCACCGCGGTGCGGACGCGTCGGGAAGGCGGCTGAGGCTCATCCTCTGCCCAGGGTGCCTGCTCTTGGAGGCAAGCCCGCTGTCCTGTTGGAGTGGTGCTTCCGTAGGATCACGTCATGACTGACGATGCCCTGCTCACCCGAGAGTCGTTCCGGCGCCTCCATCCGATCAACACGCCCCGGCCGGTTACTCAGTTGCCAGATCGAGTCTGGACTGACGAGGACTGGGACCGGATCCGGCGCGGATATCGAGCCCGGGACATGGATGAGAAGTGGAACGTCTTTGGTGAAGGCGATGTCCTTTTCATGCACCGGAGTTGGACCGGTCGCGGCGTCTATGAGGTGTCCTTTGCCCCAGTGACTGGAGGTGGGAGGAAGATCACCTCCGCTGTGGTGGAGGCCGATCGCGAGCGCTATCGGAGTGTGGGGGACGAGTACGACTGTCTGATGCTGGAGCTGATCATCAGCGCGATCGTCCTCGGTGAGCCCGCCACCGAACTCCGAGCCGGGCTCGTGGAGTTGACTGCTCGGGCTTCGGGAGAGAGCGATCTTTCCGCAGGCGTGGTGGAGCACAGTGCTCTGGGATTGCGCTCTGGATCGTAAGCTCTGCAGCCCGGCGAGTGCTGTCACGAGGTCGGGCCATGTGACGAGATCACCCGTTGCGAGCGCAGGATCTCGCCGTGTGCGGCGGCCAGTCGTTGTTCGAGT
The DNA here is from genome assembly GCF_040652095.1 of Streptomyces sp. NPDC048290. Lineage (NCBI taxonomy): Bacteria > Bacillati > Actinomycetota > Actinomycetes > Kitasatosporales > Streptomycetaceae > Streptomyces > Streptomyces sp. NPDC048290. The sequence continues at coordinate 158,795 of NZ_JBEZLM010000015.1, read as the reverse complement.
TCTTGGACACGCTCGCGGTGGGTGGTGCGCTCACGGCGGAGGGCGTCGGTAAGGGCATGGACCACGTTCACCGACCCTCGCCGCTACGCGGCCATCGTCGACCGCCTCACCTTCAACGGCACCATCATCAACACCGGCACCGACTCCTACCGCCTTGCCAGCACCCGAGCTGGTCGTCGTGAAGGTGGCAGCCCTGGCACATCGCGGTTCTCCGGCGTGTGGTCGAGGTTCGCGACCGTCAGGACTGACCTTGGAGCCGGTGCCGTACGCGGACTGTCCGTTGATGTTGGGGCAGCGGCTGGTGTGAGTGCCACGTCCGCATTCGCCGGGGCATTCGCAGCGTCCGGAGGCCCGGACCGTGCGGATACGGAGGCTGATCGCTTCCAGTCGGCGGGGTAGCGGTCGCGGTTCTCGGGTCGGATCGACACGTGGTCACCGCTCCGTGGCGTCGAGCGGTTGGGGACGGCGCTGGCGCGTGGTTCGCGCAGGTCGGGGACGTGGTTGTCGAGGGTGCCCGGGGAGACGTTCAGGTGCTTGGCGATCGAGGTGATGGAGGGGCCCGGTCGGACAGGAGGTCGCGGCTGCCTTGATGGCCTCCGCGGTGGCGACGGTGGGGTGGCCGCCGACCCGGCCGCGGGCGCGGGCGGCGACCGGGCCCGCGCGGGTGCCCTGGACAAAGAGTTCGCGGATGGCACAGCCGGATGGTCGTGTCCTGGCCCACCCGGACCAGGACACGAACCGTTGATCAGCCCGTCCTCGGCGGTGTCGTCATACGACCCGCGGCGAAGCCCCGCTCCCCGTCGCTAGACGCGGCGCGAGGGCTGCTGCGCCCGCCGTCGGCGCGCGCAGCAGGTGGTGCGGGGTGCCTCTACGCGTGCGTGGGGCGACGGCCCGGCCTGCGGCCTAGCCGTCGTAGACGCCCCAGTCGCGTACCGATCCGTGGCCGGCGCAGTTGCCGCCGAACTGCCAGTAGCCGGGGCCTACCAGCGGGCCCCAGATCTCGGTGAAGTCCGAACACTGGGTCCACGCACCGGAGCGGCCGTAGTCGACGTTGCAGTTCGCCGCCCACCGCGTGCCGTAGTTGACGAAGTCGTTGCAGTAGTTCACGTGCTTGGTCGAGGGCCCCTCGCCGCCGTCGCCCTTGACGATGCTTACCGGCCCGGCGCGTAACTGCATCGGCTCCGCTGCCGCCACCGACGAGGTGGGCTCGGTGGCGCCCTCCGGCGCGGCCACGGCGGAGGTGGTTCCCGCCGCAAACAGCAGCGAACTGGCTGCCACTACCAAGTAGCGTTTCACTTTCCCTCCAAATGGAATGCACACGTCCTATAGGTGATGGACGAGTTACCTGCTGGAATTAATGCAGCCATGACGCTAGGGGCAGAAGAAGGTGGAAGGAATAGTTCCTGCGCACTACCCAGAGAATGTCTGGAAAGGGTCCAAGAAGGGATAGAGTCGGCTAGCTGACTGGTTTCAGTCCATCCCTTTGCGTCGAGGTGGCGGACTGGGCCTGACCGCTGTCTCGGCCCTGTTTTCGTATAGCTACAGCCAGGTGGTGTGTAGCACTGCGTGATGCTCAGGTCTGGGGTGTGTGCGAGGGTCGACCGTGCAGCGGTTGGCGGTGGCGGCTGTTCCGGTTCGAAGTCTGCTTAGCGGGCTTTCGGTGCCTGATGGTTGTCAGAGTGGAGCCGCAGCAATTGACGGATCTACTGCGGCAGCGTCTGACGGTCCGCCAGTGGCCGGAAGTCCGATAAACCGGAGAGGACCTTCTCGTTCGCCTTCACCTCGGCAACCAGCCAGGTCGCGCAGCGTCCTCTCGCCCACGACCGGGTAGCTGAGTGTCTGCCGTTGCCGCAAGGTCCCCCTCATCTGTGTCCAGACTTGGCGTGAGGTCGTCGAACTCCCTCCGTCGGTTGTCGGGGGGACGGGCACCTCCCCGGCAGGGCTCAAGCACGCGGACGTCGTTTCCGTCCTGGAACGGGATCGCTGTTCCTGGGAGCCGTATGCTCCGCTGACCTTCGGCAACCAGGGCTCGCTCAGGGCGATCACGTCAGGAGCGAAGGAGCGAACTTCACCTTTGAGATCCCCGAGGGCGAGGAATCCGTGCTGAACGTCATGGGCCTGCCCGGCGATGGACACGACTGCTCCGCACGGACCGCAGGCCAAGATCAGTGACGCGAAGCACCGTCAGAACTCATGAAGACCTATCGCCCCAGAGATCGCTATCCGCCGCTCAAACTGATCGACAAACGCTGTCGCCAAAGGCCAACGAAGCCAGACCTGTCTCGCGCGTGCAGGTGATGCGTCCTACTTGAGAGCGTGATGCACCCACGTCCGCCCCTCCGCGAGGCCGGCGAGTTCGCGTCCGGCCGACTGGAGGATGATCCGGGACGACGAGATGTGCTGGGTACCTCCGTGCATGTCGCGGAAGAGCCGCTGAACGGTGCCGTTCCGCAAGGCGGCGGTGCCGCTCGCCGCGTAGACGAACTGGGCGACCTCGTGGCTGCGCCAGGTCGCGTTGTTGAGAGCCGCCCGGATCAAGGTATGGGCCCGGAGGGGAAGCGGCCCACCTCCGGCCAGCAACTCCTCGACCTCCTCCCATACCTCGTAGAGGAAAGCCTTGGCTGCCCGCAGTCTCACTTCCGCGTCGGCGTAGTCCTCCATGAACGCGTCACCAGCGGCGTGCCCGCCCTTGATGCGGACGTCGGCCGCCAGTTCGTCGAGCAGCCGTCGGCCGACCCCGATCGCCCAGGCGCCGTGGTTGATGCTCGCGAAGTTCCCGATGCCGATCCTGTACAGATCGCCACCGGTGACCGGCTCGGTGCTGAGCGTCGCGAAACTGTAGTTCGTCGGGACAAAGGCGTCCTGGAGGGTGTAGTCGATGCTTCCCGTGCCGCGTAGTCCCAGGACATCCCAGTTGTCCACCACGTTCACCCGCTCCAGAGGAAGGATGAAGCAGCGCGGCTCGCCGGTGCCGCTGACGTTGGCGGCAGTGAGTACATGGTTGGCATGCCGGATGCCCGAGGCGAAACTCCACGCTCCGCTGACCAGGTAGCCACCGTCCACCGGTACGGCGGTACCGGCCCGGGTGCCCTGTCCCGCAATGCCCAGGCGCGGTGTGGCATACAACTCCTCGGCCGTGTCCCGGTCGAGGAACGCACCTGCCAGTCCCGTGGCGAAACCCAGGGCGAAGGTGACCCAGCCCGTGGAAGGGTCCGCGTAGGACAGTGTCCGGAGCAGGTCCATCGCTTGTCGGGGAGTCATCTCCGCGCCGCCCAGGGCACGGGGTGAGAAGACGCCGATCGCACCGATCGCGTACAGCTGGTCCATGACCGGTGCGGCGATCCGGCCCTCCCGGTCATTGCTCGCACCATGGTCACTGATGAGGTCATGGAGGTGTCCGGCTGCCCTGAGGACGTCCTCCGGCTCGGGCGCCGGGGTCTGTAGAGCGTTGCTGCGCTGACGTGCATCGGCCATGTCGGGCTCAGCCCCTTGGGTAGTCGGCAGGTAGGTGTTCGTCATCGTTCGGCTCGTACGGTGAGGACATCCCCGTACGAAGGAAGGCGCAGGTGATCCCCTCGTGAGCTGGGATGCGGGGCAGGCGTGACGGCGGAAACCAAGTCGCCACCGTGCCCCGGCTATGACAAGTCACGCCCCTCGGTGAGCACGGTGTGGGTTCCGAACGACCGCAGGTGATACGTGAGCGGCGCCCCGGCGCCAGCCTCGGCCGCCCGGACGAAGCCCTGCACCACGGTGTGGTCACCGCCACTCACCAGCTCCGCGACGTCGCAGACCAGGAAACCGCAGGTGCCCGCAATCCGTGGCACACCGTCCTCGATGTCCCATCGCACACCGGTGAATCGCCCGGCGTCGCCCTTGCGGGCAAAGGTGAGCGCCAGTTGGGCCTGGTCGCTGGCCAGGATGTTCAGCCCGAAGCGGCCGGTCTGCCGGATGAGACCGAGCAGTTCCGATGTGTGCGCGAGCGAGACAAGCACCATCGGCGGACTCATCGACAAGGACGCGAACGCATTGACGGTGGTGCCGTGCGGGGCTTCCCCTGACAGTGCCGTCACCACGGAGACGGGCGTACACACGCCGGCCATCGTGTCGCGGAAGACGGTCTCCAGGTCGTCCGGCTGGCTCACGGCGTTGACCATCGTTGATCATCTCCAGTCATCAAGCCGTCCGGCCGTTGCAGGGCACATGGTTGAGGATCACCTGCGTGGCGACCCACTCCGGAGGACGGCACGGCGTTCGTATGGGCCGCGCAGGACGCCGTCGACCACCTCACGCCGGCGCCGGTCACATCGGACCGGCGGCGGCATAGGGTGTGTCGGTGTCCGCGATCATTCGGGACAGAGGATCGACCTGCGCAGACGCGATCATGCCTGCAAGTCTTGCGGGGGAGGGCGGCGCCGCAGAACAGCGATTTCATTCATTGAAATGTTCAGCGGAGGGATGGACGCATGGCAGAGGCCCCCGGGGCACGGCCACGAGGCAAGAAGCCGGTCAAGGGCGAACCCGTCGTCGACCGCGCACTACGTCTGCTGTCGGCGTTCGAGCAACACAACGAGGCGCTCTCACTGGACCAGTTGAGCACCCGTGCGCGACTGCCGAAAGCCACAGCCCTCCGGCTCGCCGCGCGACTCACCGCATGGGGTGCTCTGGAGCGTACCGACGATGGTGCCTTCGTCATCGGTCTCCGCCTGCTGGAGGTCGCCACCCTCAGCCCGCGTGGCCATGGCCTACGCGCTGCCGCACTCCCGTTCATGGAGGACCTGCACCACGCTACGCGCCAGCATGTGCTCCTGGCCGTCCGCGACGGACGGCACACCGTCCTGGTCGAGCGCCTCTCCGCACACAGGGCGGGACCGGTGATCTTTCGTGTCGGCGGGCGGGCCCCCGTGCACGCCACCGGCGCCGGGCTGGTCCTGCTGGCCCACGCTCCACATGACCTTCAGGAAGAGGTACTGGCCGCCAACTTGACGGTGCCTCAGCAACGGCGCAGTTCCACCCCCGACGAACTACGGCGGACTCTCGCCCAGGTGAGGCGGGAAGGCGTCGCGACGTTCTCCTACCAATACCCGGAGCCCATGTCATCAGTCGCGGCACCGATCTACGGCGCCCGGCAGTCGGTGGTGGCTGCGCTCTCGGTCGTCGCACCGACCGCATCGTTCGAGCCACCCAGCCTGGCACCCGCGGTGATCACCGTCGCAGGTGCCGTCTCCCGCGCCGTGCAGCACAGCACCGGCAGCCCGTGACCCACGGCCCACGCCGACGCACACGGCCGCCAGGTCGGAGCCGTCGGTTTCTGAGCGGCGCATGGACGTTCCCGGCAGGAGCACGTCCCGTGGAGCGGTGAAGCATCCGACATCAGGGGCCTGCCCGACCTGGAAGGCGATCACTCGCGACAGTGCGGAAGCCGTTCCGAAGTGCTGACCCCATGGCAGCCGGAGATTCCCGCATGTGATCCCGCCATCGCCCCAAAGGCACCGTACTCGCCCTCATCACCCATACGCACGGGCGTCGAGCAGGTCACAGGAGTCCGGCAGGACCGAAGCACGGGGAACGGCGCTGAGCGCGAACCAGACATCCGCCCCCACCTGCACGGGTGTTCGGGTTTGTGGCGGTAAGGCCGGTTGGTAGCCCCGCTCCAGGATTCCCGGCATCCAGCTGTGGTCCGGGGAGGGCGCTGCCGAGGAAGCAGGGGCCGAGCCGTGGCACGGAGGTCCGGCTGACGTTCGAAGGGGAGAGCACATGACTGACATCGAGGCCGCCGTGGTGCGAGCACGGGCGTTGCAGGCGGTGGTGTGGGGGATGCCGGCGGTGAACTACCGGCTGATGTACGACGCCGCCACCACGGCGGGCATGGACGGGGAGAACCAGGTCCTATGGTGGCCGGGGCTGATGGACTGGCAGAACCAGAGCCTGACCCCGAACCCCGATGTGATCTATGTGATGCCGTTCTACAACACCGAGGACGGCCCGGTGGTGCTGGAGGTCCCGCCCGCCGACGACACGCACAAGATCAACGGCAGTGTCATGGACTACTGGCAGGCCGCGATCGAGGACGTCGGCCCCGCCGGACTCGACGCCGGCGCGGGAGCCAAGTACCTGATCCTGCCGCCCGGCTACCGCAGCACCGTCCCGGAGGGCTACACCCCGTTGTGGAGCGACACCTACCGGGGCTACGCGCTGCTGCGCTCCCTCCCGGCCGGGCAGAGCGACAGCGACATCAGCGACGCCGTCGCGTACGCGAACCAGATCAAGTTCTACCCGTACACCCCGGACGGCGCCCCGGGCACCACGGTCCGGGTGGACGTACTGAAGCAGCCCTACGACTCGACGATCCGCTACGACGCCTCGTTCTTCGAGACCCTCAACGCCATGGTTCAGGCCGAACCGTGGCTGGAGCGGGATCGCGCGCTCATCGACCAGCTCGCCTCCCTCGGCATCAGGCAGGGCGAGCCGTACGCCCCCGACCAGGCGACCCTTGACCTCCTTACCGCCGGAATCGGTGATGCGAACACCTGGCTGGACGAGCGCTACCGGGCCTTGTTCGACTCGCCCTACTGGGAGGGCACCCACTGGACCATGCCCGCCATGCGCGACCTGGTGGAGTCCACGAACGCCGGGTTCACCCTGCCGTACGCCTACCCGGTCGACGACCGCGGCCTGGGCTACACCTTCGCCTTCTTCTCCTCCCGCCACCTCGGCAAGGGCCAGTCCTATCTGATGGCCATCGCCGACGCGGACGGCCAGGACCTCGACGGCGGTCAGAACTACCAGCTCACCGTCACCGCGAACGTCCCCGTCAGCCAGTACTGGTCACTGACCGTCTACGACCGCGACACCCACACCTTCCTCCAGGGCTCCGACCGGCTCAGCCGCTCCTCCCTCGACCCCGACCTGATCACCAACACGGACGGCACGGTCGACCTGTACTTCGGCCCCACGGCCCCCGCCGGTCACGAGTCCAACTGGATTCCCACCCTGTCCGGCACCGGGTTCGAGGTCATGTTCCGCCTCTACGGCCCCGAGCAGGCATACACCGACAAGACCTGGACTCTGCACGACCTCCACCGCAGCTGACCCGTCCCGACATCCGACAGAGGTGAAGCCATGAGCCCGTCCCCGTCCGACCAGGACATCCAGACCACCGCGACCGACGTGTATGTCTTCGGGTACCCGCTGGTGCTGGCCGACATCACCCGCCAGTCGCAGACCAACACCGTCCACGTGACCGACGAGTTGGCACCGGTCAACCAGTTCTGTCACCACAGCAAGCTGCCCGACCCCGACATGAAGATCGTCGTCCGCCCCAACCTGGACACCTTCTACTCCCAGGCATGGCTGGACCTGACCGCCGAGCCCCTGGTGCTCTCCGTCCCCGTGATGGACGACGATCCGGACCAGCCCCGGTACTGGCTGATGCAGATGATGGACTTCTGGACCAACACGGTCCAGGACCCCAGCAGCCTCGTCCCCCTCATCGCCTCGCAGGACGGCAGCCCCTACAACTACCTGATCACCGGCCCCGGATGGCAGGGCGTGGTACCCGCGGACACCATCCAACTCGCCGTCCCCACCGACACCCTGTGGATCGTCGGCCGCACCGAGGTCCGCAGCGGCGAGCAGTCCGAGATCGACACCGTCACCGGCTACCAGCAGCAGATGAAGCTCATCCCCCTGAGCCACTGGTCCGACCCCGACGGCTACGTCCCCCCGGACGGCACCTACGACCCTGACCTGCCGACCGACGCCCCCGCCGACCAGATCGCCGCCATGGACGGCCGAACCTTCTTCGACCGCCTCAAGGCCCTGCTCGCCACCACCCCGCCCAGCCCGGCGGACGCCGCGATCACGGCCGATCTCGCCGCCATCGGACTCCTCCCCGGCAGTTCCCAGCCCCTGCCCGACGACACTGTCCTCGACCAGGCCGTCAGCGACGGCAAGAACACCATCGCCAACTGGCCGCAACCGGACCCCGTCAACGGCTGGAACCTCACCACCACCGACATCGGCACCTACGGCACCGACTACGGCCAGCGTGCCTACATCGCCCTGACCGCCCTCGGCGCCAACCTCCCCAACGACGCCCTCTACCCCTCCACCGCCGCCCCAACCGCCGACCCCGACGGCAACCCCATCCGCTACACCCTCAAGTTCGACGCGGACGACTTCCCCGTCAACGCCTTCTGGTCCCTCACCGCCTACAACGAACAGGGCTTCCTCATCCCCAACAACCCCGACGGAAACCCGGACACCGACGACAGCGTCTACTCCATCGGCCACCGCAACCCGGTCCCGTCGCGCGATCCCGACGACCACTCCCTCACCCTGTACATCCAGTACGACAATCCCGGAGACAGCGTCCCCGTCGGCAATTGGCTCCCCATCGGTGACACCGACACCTTCACCCTCATGCTCCGCCTCTACGCACCCCAGACAGCCAAGATCACCCCGCTCGGCCCCTGGAAGCCCCCGCCCCTCACCCCCACCACCTGAGACACCAGCAGACACCGACGCCGGGCCGTCAGCCACCCCGGGAGACCGGGCGAGAGGGTGCATTGGAAGCTGAGCCAGTCGAGTCCGGTGACGAGCGCCTCGCAGGCGGCGTCGGACGACCTCACCCGCGCGGAACTCCCTCGTGCTCCGGAGGGCGGCCTGGTCCCGCACACCGATGGCTGCCGCTTCGGCGGCACAGGCTCCCAAGGCCCGCGCGTTCTCACGCGAGCCGGACCTCGGCCCGGCACCGGCCGGAACCCCAGCCCAGGCATCAGCCGCGGGCTCATGAAGACGCGCATGGCCTGAGGTAGGCGGGCGCGTGTGGCAGTCCCAGCAACTTCAGGACGTTCACCTTGACCATGATCTCGTCCGGTCTGCGGCGTGTGGCGGTGGTGTCCACCGCCGTCACCGTGTCGCTGCTGGTGACCAGCACCGCGTACGCCGCCCCAGCGGGTCCTGTCGTCGAGCGGTTCGACAGTCCTGGCACGTATGCGGTCACCGTGCCGGACGGCGTCAGTGAGGTCGTGATCCACGCGGTGGGCGGCGGGGGCGGCGGCGGAGGCGGGGGCAAGAACGGTTTCGTGACCCCGTACGGTGGCGGGGGAGGAGAAGGGGGCGGCGGCGCCGTGGTCTCGTGCACCCTTCACCTCTCGGGACCGACGAGGAAGCTGGCCGTCACGGTCGGTGGACCCGGCAAGGGAGGCGAGGCAGGCGCCTGGAGCAGTGCCGGGGGCTTCGGGGGGAAGGGCGCACCCTCCAGCGTGGAGATCGGCGGCGCTACCGCGGTGCAAGCCAGCAACGGATGGCATGGCTGGCACGGATACGGAGCATCCGCCTTCAGCGGCGGCAGCGGCGGCAGCGGCGGCAGCGGCGGCAGCGGCGGCAGCGGCGGTCCGGGAGGCCATGCCGGAACTGTGGACGACAGCCGCTGCGACGGAACCGACGTCGGCATCACCCAGGGGCTGACCGGCGAGAACGGAACGGCCGGGGGCCATCGCGTGGGCAAGGGCGGCATCGGTGACGTGCCCAGCCCCTCCCGTCAGTGCCCGGCTGCGGGCGACGGCGGCCAAGGAGGAGACGGTGGGGGTCTTGTGAGCGATCTGATTCCCGACCAGTCCGCCAAGGCAGGCCAGGACGGGACCGCTGGATGCGTCGTGCTGACCTACACCAAGGCTTCCAGGACGTCCTGACCACCAGCCCCGCCATGGGCGAGTTCCGGAGCCAGGATGGTGCTCGCCCCTGAGGGCCGGCGTACCGCCGCCGCCGGTCAAGCCCAGTCCGCCCCGGCCTAGCTGCTGGCAGACTGACCCACGGTTCCGCACCTTACGGCGGTCACCGTCACCTCGCCGTCCGGCACCTGGCCTGCTGAATGCCGCGCGACGGTGTGGCGTCGGACTCGGACACACTCACCCATTTCTGCCTCTGTCGCGACACATCCTTCATGCCGGACCACCACCGGCCGAGCCGGGCGTCGTCCGAGCCAAACGCGTGACGTGCGGTCTGTGTCCTCGGCGGCGCCACACCGTTGCAGTGGGTGACGGCTTGGCTGAACGAGGATCGGGTCGCGCGCTCGCAGGGTGTCGTTGTCGCGACATCACGAGCGCGCCCGGTCCCTGTCGGGCTGAGGCTTCCTGGTGACGCTGTGTCCGTCCGTTCACCGCCGCGTCGGCGGACGGTAGCCGGCTGTACACGGCGAACCAGTTCTCCGACAGCGTCTCCGTGATCGACGCGACGACCCTCACCGACACGGTCGTGGCCACCGTGGCGGTGGGCGACGGGCCCAGCGACGTCGTCCTGTCCCCGGACGGCACGCGGCTCTACGCCACCCTGCCTGACGTCGGCTATGTGAACGTGTACGACACCGCCGCCGACAAGCACATCGAAACGCTGGATGCACGTGGTCGGCCGCACAGCCTGGCCGTCTCTACGGACGGCGGACGCCTGTACCTGGCCAACCAGCGCGACGACGCCCTCGACGTCCTCGACCTCGCCGCCAAGAAGGTCACCGCCAGCGTCACTGTCGGCCACAGCCCCGAAGGCGTGACCCTGTCCGCCGACGGTGCCACCGCCTACACCGCCGACCAGAGCGCCAACACGATGTCCGTGGTCGACACCGCCACCCTGACCCGCACCGCCAACGTGGGTGTCGGCAAGCAGCCGCGTGCCATCGTCATCGCCACACCGCCCCCCACACCGCCCGCCGACCTCGCCGTCTCCCTGACCGCCACCCCGGTGCCGGGCCTGACAGGCCGGATCGACTACACCCTCACACTCACCAACAACGGCCCCGGCGCCGTGATCGACGCGACCGCGACCACCACCCTCGACCCGGCCACCGACCCCACGAGCACTGACTGCACCACCACTACAGCCACCGTCACCTGCACCCTCAGCGGCCTCGCACCAGGCACCAGCACGACCCGCACCTTCAGCGTCCCCGTCGCCGCCCTCACCTTGGGCGCGCCCTACACCGCCACTACACACACGGTCAGCAGCCCCACCGACCCTGACCCCGCCAACAACACCGCCACCCGCACCTGCACCGCCACCACCCCCCTGAGCATCACCTGCTCCTGAACACCTGCCGCCGTCTCTCCAGCGGGCCCTGTGGCCACGCTGGAAGGACGGCGGCGCACACGTGCCAGCCGGTGCCGAGGATGGGGGACAGGGAGTGGTGAGTGCAGCGGCCGGGATCGGAGTCGGCGCTGTGGTCGAAGCCGCGCGGGAGAGGCATGAACTCCTGGGCGCAGCCGCACAGCGTGCACAGCCACGTCGGAAGGTTCTCCGCGACCTCCAGGGCGCGCTTCCGGTAGAGCACCAGTGCGTCCGGCGGCGATGTCTTCCCTCAGTCCCGTGCAGGCCAGACCGCACCCGGCGCCCACGTACGCAGCACCCACAAGGCCGATGCTCCCCGACCGCCCACACATGACGGCTGTCGACGGCCGCCTCGGTGCTTCGGGAAGCGGGCCCGGCCGAGGCGGACCATGTGGTCGAGGACGGTCAGGGGCGGGGCGGTGGGGGTTGTCCGGTTCTCGTTCTGGCGACATCGGTTACGGACTGCGATGATCCGTGCTGTTTGTGTTTCCGGGGCGTTTCCGGGAGCCCGTGTCGTGTGGGGAGCAGCCGTCTGCACGGCCATGGGTGGCAGGTGAAGGAGGCATCCGGTGCGCGCCGGGTGTTCCCGGCTTCAGCGAGAGGAATGTCTGTGACCGGGTCGGAACCCCTGACCACCGAGGAGACAGCGTCCGGCACAGTCAACCCACCCCTGCGGCGCAGCATGTGCACAAACGGGTTCGAGGTGGTGGAGCACACGGCCCAGCCGAAGACCTTCCGCTGGTCTCGGGAGAGCGTGGTGGTCGACCCACAGGTCAGCGAGCAGAGCACGACCGCGAGGCTGAATCTCAGCCCTGAGAACCGTGGCGAGGACCGCACCATCAGCCCCAGGCCCGGCCAGACCCAGTCCACCGCCCCTTCGGCGGCGCCGACCCCGACCTTCACCGTCACCTCGGACCCGACGGAACGAGACCGCCGGGAACGACGACAGCAAGACCCCTGAGGGGTTGAAAGGCCAGCGGTTCGGATACGCCCGGCACGGCACCGCCCACCATCACCCCCAGGCCGTCCACCAGCGGAATCCCGGCGGATACGACGGCAACACGCCCCATCTGCACGCCCCCGCCAAAGCCGTCCCAGCAGATCACCAAGAAGCCGCAGAACCAGCCGCACCGGATGCGGCACGTGTCACCGCACCGACGCGGTCCACCTCCCCCCCCATCACCACGTCCGGCACACCCCACACACCGAACCCGAACGGGATCAGGGACGACTCGCCGCACACGAACGCGACGCCAGCCTCACTCCGGCAAGGCGCTGATGTCGAGCACGACACCCGTCACACCATCCCGCAGCGAGAAACGGCACGGTCGGATCCGCTCAACACATCGAGAGGGCCCCATGAACATTCTCGGGATCAACTGCGTCTACCACGAGTCCTCGGCCGCGCTCATCGTGGACGGCGATGTGCTCGCCTCGGCCGAAGAAGAGCGGTTCAACCGGGTCAAGCACGGCAAACCCGCATCGGTGTCCAACGCCGATGTACTGCCAGAACACGCGATCGCCTTCTGCCTGGAGTGGGCCGGAATCACCCCGGACGAACTCGACCTCGTGGCCATCTCCTTCGCTCCCGAACTACGTGGCTCGGCCTTCCAGCCAGACCCTCTGAGCGTTCCAGGCGTCTGGGGAAGCCGGGAAGGTGAGGCGACCTTCCGGGAGAGTCTTTCGCGCATCCCGGGCAATCTGTCCCGTCTCCTCGGTGTGGACTGCGAGCAGATGATCCGCTGGATTCCCCATCATCTGGCCCACGCCGCGTCGGCCTACTACCCCTGCGGGGACGACAGAGCCGCGGTCCTCGTCGTGGACGGAATCGGCGAATCCACGACCGCGCTGATCGGCGGCGGCAAAGGCACCGTCATCGAACCACTCGGCAGCCTCACCTACCCGGACTCAATGGGATTCGTCTGGGAGAAGATCAGCGCCTACCTCGGATTCAGCCCGTACGACGCCTCCAAGGTGATGGGGCTGGCCTCTTATGGTGACCCGGCCGTGTGGGCGGCGCCGTTCGCGGAGATAGCCGGCGAGCGCGAGCCGAAGGTCCGCAGTGAGGCATTCGAATTCAGGCTTCCCACGTTCGGAGCGCTGGAAGAGCGCTTCGGGCCCCGGAGGCTGCCGTACGAGCCCTTGCGGCAGCAGCACATGGACCTGGCCGCGGCGCTACAGAGCTGGAACGACCGGATGGTCCTCGGACTGGCCGAGCGCACCCATGCCCTGCATCCGGCCGAGACACTGTGCTTCGCCGGCGGCGTGGCGCTCAACTGCACCACGAACTGGGTGCTCAAGGAGAAGGGACCCTTCTCAAAGGTCTTCATTCCGTCGGCGCCCCACGACGGCGGAACCGCGATCGGCGCGGCACTGGCGGCCTACTTCGAAACACCGGCGGAACTCCCACGCCTGTCCGGCGGGGCAGGGGAGTACCTGGGCCCGGATTTCACCAGCGACCGGATACGCGCGGCGTTCGCCGACGCCGGTATCCGCGCCGAGCGCTGTCCCGACATCGCGCACGAAACGGCGCGGCGCATCGCTCGTGGTGAGGTCGTCGGCTGGTTCCAGGGCCGCATGGAGTTGGGGCCTCGGGCCCTGGGCAACAGATCGCTGCTCGCCGATCCCCGTGACCCCATGATGAGGGACAAAGTGAATGTGAAGGTCAAACACCGGGAGACGTTCCGTCCGTTCGCGCCAAGTGTTCTGGCCGAGCGCGCGGGGGACTGGTTCGAGCTGGGCCGTGCATCGGAGAGTTACCGGTACATGCTGTACGCATGCCCTGTCCGCCCCGACAAGGCATCACACATTCCCGCGGTGGTCCACGTGGACGGCACCTCAAGGATTCAGACCGTCGTCGCGGACGTGAATCCCCGTTTTCACCGGCTGATCCGCGAGTTCGAGGAACTGACCGGAGTCCCGGTGGTACTCAATACCTCGTTCAACGACAGCGAACCGATCGTCTGCACGCCCAGTGACGCCCTGGCAACATTCAAGAACACCCAGATCGACGCGATCGTCATCGGCGACTATCTCGCCACCCGCTGACCACGTCCCTCCCGCCCAAGAACCGTACGCCCCTGATTCCCACGATCAGCAGATCCGAAGAGGAACACCCATGAGCCCGCTCCACCCCCCGGAGGAGCAATCTCCTTCCATGACGGACGTGGCCCCCCTGCCCCACTTCACCCTGACCCCCGGCGAACTGACACAGGTACGTTCCGTCGTCTCGACGCTCGCCGAAACCACCACCGCCTCCACCACACCGTACGAACTGATCCGGGCGGCATCCACGGCCAGACGTCTCCTGCCGGAACGACTGGCCGCGTTCGTGGAGTCCTTCCGGCGCGAGGAGCCCGCGGGCGGGTTCCGTCTGACGGGCTGGCAGGTCGACGACGACCACCTGGGCCCGACCCCCGGCCACTGGCGCCGCCCGGACGGTGCCACGGCCCCGGCACGCGGCCACGAACTGTATCTCCTCACCATGGCCTCGCTGCTCGGCGACATCTTCTCCTGGAGCACCCTGCAGGACGGCCACCTCGTCCAGGATCTCCTGCCGGTGCGCGGTGAGGAGCGGGACAAGAGCGCCGGCAGCAGCGCCAGCGAACTCGATCTCCACAACGAGGACGCGTTCTCGGCAGTGCGCTGCGACTATCTGGGTCTGCTGTGTCTGCGCAACGACGACAGAGTGCCGACGACGGTCGCGGAACACCGTCCGGACCAGCTCACCCCGGCACAGCTGAGCACCCTGTCCCAGCCGCGCTATCTGCTCATGCCGGACGAGGAACACATCCGACGTGCCGAGGAACGCGGCGAGGAACCACTCGGCCCACGCCGCACCGCCCTACTCTTCGGCGGCGAGTCGGCGCCGTACCTCGCCTTCGTCGACTACTTCACCGCGACCGATCCCGGCGACGAGGAAGCGGCCCGCGCCCTCCACGCCCTCGCCAGTTCACTCGACCACAACCGCAACGACGCCACCCTCGATCCCGGCGAGATTCTCTTCATCGACAAGTACCACGCGGTCCATGGCCGCCGTCCGTTCCAGGCCCGCTACGACGGCAGAGACCGCTGGCTGAAACGCATCAGCGTGACACGCGACCTCCGCAAATCCCGCGCGGTACGGCACGGCACACTCTCACCGGTGGTTGTTCCAGGGCTCGAAGCGTGAGCGGGACGACCGGCGCAGTGTGACCCCACGCATCGTCACGACCCGCCCGCTCCGCTCCTGACGGACCTCGGCCGTAGGAGCGGCGGGCGGGTATTCCATTCCCCTTCACCACTGGTGACCAGCACATATGTAAAGACCGCAGGACATGGTTCTTGACGACCGCCCAAGAGCTGCCCCGTAATCGACCCTTGGCTTCGGTAGGACACCTGGTGTCTCAGGCACCGTGCGACCCCGGCGCGCCATACCTGGCGAGCATGGTCAGCACCGCTTGGTCGACCGCGTCGGTGATGGCGGAGTCGTCAGGTTCCCAGCGGGCGAGCAGCATCCGTGGCCAGAACACGTAGTTGGAGATCATCCCGAGGAACTGGGTCGCTGCCATCTCCGCATCGTCAAGCCGGGCTGTACCAGCGGCGTTCTCCGCCGCCAGGTAGCGGCGGACCGATTCGAAGTAGGGCATCTTGCCCAGCTTGAACTGGGTCTCGCCGAGCTCCGGGAAGCGCGGTACCTCGGCGATGACGATGCGGAACAGGGCGGCCATGCCGGGCTGGGTGAGTAGCGCCACGTATCGGCGTCCGATGGTCTCAAGCCCTGTGCGAAGGTCCCCCGGCTCGGGGAGGGGAGCCTCCTCCTCGTCGACCTTCCAGTACTCGGTGACGATCGCCTCGAACAGGGCCGCCTTGGTGGTGAACTGCTTGAACAGTGTCGCCCTCGACACTCCGGCCGCCGCGGCGATACGGGCCAGCGAGGTGCCGTCGTAGCCGGAGTCGAGGAACAGCTCGGTGGCTGCCTCGATGATGGACGTCCGCTTCTGCGCTGCCACGCGCCGGTGGTACTCCGAAGGCTGTGCCGTCATGCCCTCAGTATGCCGCTGACCGAGAGGTGAGTCACTTGACTCACCTCTGCCTCCGCTCCTACCTTGAGAGAAGAGGTGAGTCACCCGGCTCACCATCAATGCAAGCCTGGAAGGACGCACCATGGGACGCTTCGAGGGCCAGACCGTCATCGTCACGGGCGGCAGTGGGGGCATGGGCAGCAGTCATGTGCAGGGCTACCACGCCGAGGGGGCGAACATCGTCATCGCCGGCCGCGACGACGACGCCGGCCGCGATCTCGCCGCTCAGCTCGGTCATCGGGCTCGGTCCGTTCACCTGGATGTCACCAGCGAGGACGACTGGGCGGCGGTGGTGCGAGACGTCGAAGGCCATTTCGGGCCGATCACCATCCTGGTGAACAACGCGGGCGTCCAGAACCCGGCGGCCCTCATAGAGCACACCGAACTCCGCACCTGGGAAAGCATCCTCAGCGTCAACGTCACCGGCCAGTTCCTCGGCATCAAGGCCGTGGCTCCGTCGATGCGCAGGGGCGGTGGCGGAACCATCGTCAACATCGCCTCGACCATGGCCCACCTCGGCACGGCCTTCTACGCCCCCTACACCGCCAGTAAGTGGGCCGTGCGCGGGCTGACCAGGACGGCCGCGCTGGAACTGGGGCGGGACAACATCCGGGTCAACTCCCTCCACCCCGGCGTCGTCTCCACACCGCTGGTCAACCAACCCACCGCCGTGGGCCAGCCGGCCATCGCCGACGTCTACTCGCCCGACCCCTTCGCCATCCCCCGCCTCGCCGAACCCTCGGAGATCACCCGCCTGTTGCTCTTCATGACCTCCCAGGACGCAGCTTTCGCCACCGGCTCGGAATTCGTCCTGGACGGGGGCCTGTTGCTCGGCCCTGCACTCCAACCCGAAACCACCATCGCAGCTTGAGCCGGCCTGGCGGTACGGAGCGAGCGCGCAGTTACGGGCGCCCCTCTTGTCCAAGGCGAAGCGATCTCGCTCGTGACAAGGCGGCGGCGCGCAAACTTGACGATGCGCCTGCTTGGCCCCGCTCTTCGGGACCTCGACGTCTGCGGTCGACCCCATCATGGACCACCTCGGCCCCCGGCCAGTGCTCCGGCCTCGTCGGCGGTTCCGCAAGAACACCATCCTCGTCGTGGACGGCACCCCTCGTGCCCACTCGCGACCATTCGATCGCCGAACAGTCCGAAAACCACTGCTAATCGACTGCCCATCGGGTCGCACTCGACGCCATCACCCACGTTCCCGACAAGCAGTCCGCGCAGACATGGCTCAACAGAGATCACCGGGACCGGTGCTTGCCCTGCCTCCGAGTGACGAGGGGTGAACGCGCTGTCGCCCATGGTCCGTGGAGGAGATGACGGCCGGGCACGATGGGTGACCGGTCCCGATCCTCCGGAGGCTTACATGGTCCGACGATTCCGCCCGGCGAAGCTCATGGCAGCGGCGGCGGGCTCGGTGCTCCTGCTGTGTGCGACGGGCACCGCCGACGCGGCCTCTTCGGCCGACAGGGCACCCGCCGCCCAGGTCCTCGTGGCGATCGCCTACGAGGACGCCGACTACGGCGGTGCGCAGCTCTCCCTCTACGGCGACCGGTGCACCAACCCCGGCAGGCCCCAGCACATCAACGAACTGCCGTACGGCTGGAACGACCAGATCAGCTCCATCGACCTCGTCGGAAACTCCCGGTGCGCGGTCATCCTGCACGAGAACACCCACGCGGGCGGCTCCACCAAGTCGGTCTACAGCGATGTGTCGAACCTGGGCGGCTGGGGCGACCGCGCCAGCTCGGTGTCGTACAGCTACAACCTCTAGGAAGGGCATGAGTGCCCCGGGACCGTACGAAACCCGCCAAGGGCGTCCTGGGCACGCTCTGCCGAGGGAGCCGACGAACGAGGCGGTCGCCTATGGTGACCGCCCCGCGCCGTGTCTCTCCGAGGGCGGCCGTCCGTACCCAGGACACCGACCCGACCGGGAACGCCCGGGCTTCCGCACGGTGTCGTGTCAGGCGACGTACACGCTGGAGCCGGACGGCTGGTTGGTGCGCCCGCCGGGAGCGACCACGGCCAGAACCTTCCCGGTGCAGTGGGGACGGTCGTAGACGAGGGCGTACTCGTTGGTCTGGTTCTGGAGGGAGAGCGGCCTGCTCCTGGCTTCGATGCAGCCGCTCGGGTTTGTGAACAGCTGGCTGTTCAGGACGAACCTGCCGTGGGCGGCGTAGGCCGGGCTGGGCAGGGCCAGTGCCATCGCCCCTGCGGTGACGGCGAGGGTGCCGAGCATGGTCATAGCGCGTCGCATGAGTGACTCCTGAGGGTTGAGAGGGGAGGAACACCACCATTCCATGCCATAGATCATCAAATCAGTGATATTGAGTGACTTGCGGCTCGCGGTGCCGGGTGGGTACCACCCGGGTGGCGGTACCGGAGCGGCGTGCCGTTCGTCGTCGCTCGGCTGCTCAGTCAGGAGGGACGCGCCGTGTTCGCGGGGTGCGCGGTGGCGGGAGCGGGAGGGGCTTTCCGGGTAGCCGCCTCGGGTGCTGCCGCCGGGTGACGTCAGGCGGAGCGGTCCGGTGTGGCCCGCCAGGGGACCGCCCTGGCCGCCACCCTCCTGCGCGCCCGGCGCCCGCGCCCGACGAGAACGCCTGGGCCGCCGACCACGCCGCCGCGTTCAGGGGGGACTCGGAGGGTTCGTAGCCTCGTCGACCGCGACGTGATTCCCCCCCCCCCCGACCGCACCCACCTCACCGTCGCCGAGCGCGTCCCGGGAGTGATGGACGGGCAGGTCGGCGGGAGGTGAGGTGGGTGTGGGTGGGGCTACGGGGCGTTGCCGCGTAGTTCGGTGCGGGATTCTGGCAGGCCCCTACGGTCCACGATGTAGGAGACGTTCACGGGTGCGCCCCAGTAGGGTATCCAGCCGCCCTCGGGCTCACTCCCCTTCACCAGGTGCCGGGCCTGGATCTCGGCGACGACCATGGCGCGCGAGCCGTAGCTGAAGGACTCGGCTACGCCCATGTCCGTGGTGAACTCCAGCAGGCGGGGGCCGGACGAGTTGCCCGTCGAGCCCTTCTGGACCTGGCTCTTGCGTTCCGCCTCGGTCGGCGCCCTCGGCTCGTCCGCCGTCGACCCTGGAGTCCTGCCCGCCCTCACCAGTTCGTCCGCCGCGGCCCTGGACATCCCGCGCCACAGGGTGATCCACTCCGCCGACCCACTGGCCACCGCCTTCCGCACCTCGGCCTCCGGTTTGGGCTTGGGCACCAGCTTGCCTTTGGCCACCGTCTCCGCGAAGTCGTCGTTGTCGGAGTCGTAGTCGTCGTGGTCCGGGGAGAGGCTGGTCTTCTGGGTCGTGATGATCTTCGGGTCGGACCGCCCGCCGACGGCACCGGCCGGGTCCGGCCCGCTGGACGGGCCGGGATCGGGGGCGGAGGCGCCCTGACGGTCCGGCGAATGGCTCGGGCTCACGCCACGCCGGGGGCTCGGGGAGGGCCGCCGCCCCCTGCTGCCGGCGGCCTTCTTCATCATCGCTCCGCGCACATCAGTCCCTCTCTTCTCGGTGCGCGGACCGTTCCGCGCACGTGGTGTTCCGGTGTCACTGGTCGGGGTCGGCGGGGACGCCGTAGTAGTCCGCGAGGAACGCGGCGACGTCCGCGTACCGGCTCTTCGCCAGCGTGGGCAGGTGCTCGGCGAGGGCGCGTTCGGTGGCGGCGGTCAGCTGCTGGTGGGTGGCGGTCGCGCCGCGGACGTAGGGGTCGAGGGCACGGACGAGTTCGTAGTTGCTCGGGAGGTTCACCTCACGTACGAGCTGGTCCAGGGCGGGCGCGGTCGCGGAGACGACCTTCGGCAGGACGCGGGAGACATAGGTGACCCGGTGCAGGATTCGCCAGCACGGGGGCTTGTGGACGCTCTGCCGGGCCTGGCGCAGGGCCACCGCCCGCGGATCGCTGCTCTCGGCGAGCCACTTGGGGCTGACGACCTTGTGGTAGAAGTCCTCGAAGTGGGCGGTGTCCTCGGCCAGGTAGAAGGTCATGAAGCGGTAGGCGTCGACCCTTCCGGGAGAGGTCCCCTCCTTGCCGTCGCGGGGCGGGTCGCAGAGTACGTCCAGGCGGTGGAAGCGGGTGGCCTCGCGGGTGCGGGCGCGGGTGACGGTGGTGCCGCCGCCCACCGAGGTGTCCAGCTGGAAGCCCATCCCGACACCGGCCACCTTGAAGCTGCCGGACAGGGAACCGGTGACCGCTCCCGTGACGCTGTACGAGCCGCCTTTCGTCTCGGTGACCACGTCCAGGGTGTCGGTGGTCTCGGCGAAGAAGCCGCCGTCGGCCGTCCAGACATAGGTGTTGGCGATGTCGCGAGCGGCGTGTGAGGTGGCGGCGCCGGTGGGCTGCCGGTTGCCGGGGGCGCCCGGGACCGAGCCGAGTACGCGCTCCAGGAGCCTTGCCGCGCGGTCCTGGGTGGGGTCGGCGGTGCCGGTGTCGGTGGAGACGGAGGTGTAGTAGTTCTCCAGGAGCTGGCGGTCCCGCTGGATGCGGCGCTTGAGGGCGTACGCCTCGCGGGGCTTGAAGTAGCTGTGCTCGCCGTACCCCTTGGCGGTCAGGTAGTCGGGGTCGAGGACCTTGGCACCGGTGCTGTCGAAGCCGGTACAGCCGTCGAGGGTGCCCTGCTTGGTGTACTGGGGGTTGATGGGGAAGCTGATGATGTTCCAGTCCCGGGGGATGTCCGCGTTGGGGGTCATCCGGTAGGCGACCAGCGCGCCGGAGTGGGCGAGCCGCAGGGCGTACACGTCGGCGGTCTCGGACTGGACGAGGGCGAAGCCCCGGTTGTCGGGGTAGTAGCGTCCTTCGTCTTCCTTGTCGGCGGCCTTCCCCCAGTGGCCGGTGAGGGTGGCGCTGGTGTCGCGTGTGGTTCCGGTGCCCTGGGCGAGTGTGGTCTCGTCGGTCCAGGCGTTGTTGAAGTCCAAGCTGCCGCCGACCCGGCCGGAGAACTTCACGTTCGCGGCGGGCTGGGCGGTGCCGATACCGAGCGGGGCGGTGATCAGCAGGGCCCCGGCGTCGACCTCGTTGCCCGCCGAGAACCTGAAGGAGATGTCCGTGGAGCGGGACCTGGCGGAGGAGAGTACCGAGGTGACCTCGTCCGCCTCCTGGAAGACCACCTTCGCGCGGTTCTCCAGGTCGGCGCCGCCGGTGAGGTTCTCGGCCGGGACCGGCGGGGCGCCCTCGATGTAGCCGATGAGCTGGGGGTCGTACTGGATCTGGCCGACCCACTCGCTGATCAGGTCGCCGACCTTGTAGCCGGTGGTGAGCCGCCAGACACCGTCGTGCAGATGGCTGTAGCAGCGCTTGAGCACGCCGTACGACTCGCCGGAGGGCGTGTACTGGAGGTCGGCGTACTCGGTGGCGGCGGGTGGGCCGGAGATCGGCTGGTGGAACTCGGTGTGGACGCCGGCGATGGCGGAGCGGACGGCGGCGGTGTCGGTGGAGACGGGGGCGGTGGACAGGACGAGGGCGGCGGCCTTCTGGCCGGTGGCGGTGTTCGGGCCGGTGGCGGTGTTCGGGTCGGTGAGCGCGAGGTCGTTGCCGCGCAGGGAGTGGTCGCGGACCGTGGTGTCGGTGAGGGGGCCGTCGTCCATGGGCCAGTAGCCGAGGAGGTCCTCCTTGTCGCCGTGCAGGCGGGTGAAGAGGTGGTCGAGGATCTGCTCGGAGGTACGGGCCGTGCGCCACAGACGGACGTCCTCGACCGTGCCGGTGAGGCATTCGGTGAACGTGTCACGGGCTCCGGAGGTCGTCTTCCTGCCGCCCAGGGTGAGCTGCTCCGGCCCCCAGTCGCTCAGGGCGGCGGAGTCGGTGGTCGTGCAGGGGACGGGCTCGCCGTTGCGGTACAGCGTGAGGGTACTGGCGCGGGGGTCCGGGTCGGGCACCCAGTCCGTGCCGTGCAACGTCAGGTCGAAGCCGCCGGTCGGGTCGGCGCTGGTGGTGCCGTCGTTCTCCTCGAAGGTCCAGCGGGCGAGCAGCCCCTCGCTCCGGGGCCGCAAAAGGAGGCCCAGATCCCTCGCCTCCCGGGCTGTGCCCCAGATCCGGACCTCTCCGATCGCGCCCTTGAGGCCGTGCACGTCGGTGGCGTCGCGGGCGCGGCCGATCTCCAGAGGGCCGTCATTGCCGCGGGGAGCCTTGCCGCCGTAGCGGCAGACGCCCTTCTCCTGGCCGTCGACGAAGAAGGTGAGGTCCTGCCACTCGTCGACCTTGACGCCCGTCACGGTGGTGACTTTCCTGATCTGCTTCGTGCCGTCCTGTCCGGTGTACTCGACGTCGACGCTGCCCCGCGTCTCCTGGGTCTCGCGGCGATCCTGGCGGACCACCGCGAGCCGGTGGAAGCCCGAGGTCAGTGTTCCGGTGGACGTGAAGCGCCGGATCACGATGGCGGTGTCACCGGCCTCCTCGAAGGCGAACTCCAGCTTCCCACCGGGCAGTACGGACAGCTGGTACGGCACGCTGCCGCCCTCGCCGTCGCCGAGCCGCCCCTTGGACAGCAGGCCCTGGCGGACGTCCACGGAGTCGATCCGGGCGAACACCTCGACGGTGAGGTCGCCGGTGATGTCCAGCCGGTCGGCGTCCGGGGTCTCGGCCCACGCGCTGCCGTCGAACTCCAGCGCCCAGGACTGCTCGTGGACGGCCGCGAGGTGCGCCCACTCCCGGCCGGGATGGGCGTCCCGGCTGCGCAGGGCGAGGGTGCCGCCGGAGCCGTCGCGGACAGCGGCGACGATGTGGTGGGAGGCGATGGGGGAGTCGGCGGTGAACGGGTTGCCTTTGACGGAGACGGTCCGCTGGCTTCCGGTGATGTCCTTGAACTGGCCGCCCTCGAACGTCCACGCCCCGAGCAGACCGGGTTCGGTGCTGCCGCCGCGGGCCCTGCGCTCCTTGGCGGCGCGGATCTCGGGGGCGGTGCGGGCCACGTTCCAGATCCGCAGTTCGGCGAGGTCGCCGGGCAGACGGTGGTTGTCCTTGGGGTCGGCCGGGGCGACGGTCACCGTCCCGCCGGCCGAGGGGGGCGGGGTGCCGACCCGGGCGACGGCCGCGTTCCGGCCGTTGCACAGGACGATCAGCCTGCCGGTGGCCCGGCGGTAGGTGACCGCCCAGTGGGTCCAGTCGGAGGTGGTGTACCGGCCCCAGGCGCGGGCGACGGTGTCGCCGTAGGCCGCCCGGAATCTGCCCTGGGGGTCGAATCCGATGGTGAGACCGGTCGTGGCGAGGAGGGTGTCCGTCTTGGTCCGCTGGGCATCGCGCCGGAGCCAGCATTCGACGGTGAAGTCCGAGCCGGTCAGCGGGACATCGGAGATCTGGACCGTGTCGTCGGTGCCGTCCAGGCGTATGCCACCGCCGACCGGGGCGTCGTCCAGGGCCAGCGTGGCGCACGGACCGGCCGGGGTGGCGAGGTGCAGGACGCGGTGGAGGCCCGGGGTGGTGCCCGGTTCGGGGTTCACCCAGGCTTCGGCGGTGAGGTCACCGGCCGGGTCGCCGAAGCCGCCCAGTGCCGCGGCGGCGGGGGCCGGGCGGTGTGCGGTACCGGTGAGCCGCAGGGCGCGGCCGGGTGCGTCGCCGCGCCAGCGGCTGCCGTGGCCCTTCTGCTGGGTGGTGAGGGTGTAGGTGCCGTTCGGGACGGCGGTGTCGGCGGCGGGCGCGGTGACGGTGGCCCAGCGGGAGAGACCGGCGGGGACGCCGCCGGGGCGGAACGGGGTCGCGGCGGCGGTGCCGACCAGGGACACCTCGTCGCCCTTGACCGCCGTGGGCGCGGGCTGGAGGGGGAGATGAGTGGCCGTCGGCCCGGCGCCCACCACATGGATGCTCGTGCCGACCCGGACGTAGGCGCCCTGGTGGACGGCGACGAGCCCGGGGTGGGTCAACTGCACCTTGCCCTGGGTGACGGTGTCGACCGTGCCGACCCGAGTGCCGGGGGCGCCGCTGAGGACGGCCGCGAGAGCGGCGGCCGTACGGGGCAGTTGGCGGAAGTGCGCTGTGCCGGTACCGAAGCTGAAGCCGACGTCGCACAGCTGGGGATGGCTGCTGGCGCCGATCTCGACCTTGGCGGCGCCGAGGTCGATCGTGGGGTCCTGCGCGGTGAAGGTGAGGAGAGCGGTGGTGCCCTCGGTCAGCCGGTGGACTCCGCGTACGGCCTTGGTGTCCAGGTGCCCGGCCAGGAACTCGTCGCCGACACCCTGGAAGTAGAGCGCCACCCGGCCGTTCGCGCTGTCCATCAGACGGGGGGTGGAAGTGGTGCGGGCGAAGTCGAGCAGCGCGCCGGCGTGGGTGAGCCCGTTGGGGTCGGTCCCGCGGTAGGGGATCTCCAGGAGGGCCTCGGTGGTGTTCAGCACCTGTTCCTGGGCGGTCTTGAGGTGCTGCTCGGCGGTGGTCAGCCGGGCCGCCACATCGTCCTTGTCCTTCCTGAGCCGGGTGAGGGTCACGTCGAGGGCGTCGAGTTCGTCCTGCGCCCGGGAGGTCGCCTTGAACTCGACGGCGAGCCAGGCGGCCTTCGCGTCGGTGCTGACGATCGCCGTGGGCGTGAACCATTTGTCGGTCCCGTTGGCGCTTTTGAGACGGAATTGGTTGTCCAGGCTCGGTACGACGATCCAATAGCGCTGCGCCGGCGCATAGGCGCCCGGGTCCGTGGTGAGCAGGACCGATCCCCCGGTCTGGACGAGGGTGCGGCGGGTGCCGCCGGTGAGATGGGTGAGCTGCACGATGGTGTCCGGGCCCTGCCCCGGCAACCCGGTGACCTTCGTGATCTGCCAGTGGCCCTCCGTCGGCCGGCGGGGGCCCTCCGTGAGACGGCCGCCGTCCGCGGCCGAGAGGTACTTGCTGCCGAGCGGCTCCTTGCTGATGAGATGGACGTAGGACGTGGAGAGCCAGTTGGCGACGGAGCCCGTCGGGCCGCCCAGCGCCGCCACCGCGGCGGCCCGTGCCGCCTCCGTGGCGCCGATTTCGGTGGTCAGGCCGAGTTGCCGGTCCTTCAGCCCGGCGATCTCGTCCTCATGCCTGGCGACCGCCTCGTGCTTCGCCGCCACCGGATCGACGAGCCCGTCGAGCGCGAGCACGTCCGGCACCGCCGCCAGCCGCCCGTCCAGTCCGACGCCGAAGTCGACGGTGGCGGTGCGCAGGTCGAGGGCCCCGTCGCCGCTCGCCCGGGTCGCACAGGCCAGCAGCACCCGGGCCTGGCTCTTGGCGGTCTGCTCCGCCCTGCCGTCGCCGGCCGCGGTCTTCTCCTGCCGGTGATAGAGACAGGCCGACAGACCGGAGACGACCGTACGGTCCTGGAAGGTGAAGCTGTCGCGGCGGATGCCGGGGTGGTCGCCGACCGGGGCGCTGGAGGCGACCCAGGCGGCCGTGCCGTGCAGGGTGCCGCGCAGCGTCGACTGGGTCTGGTCGTAGGCGATCGTGCCGGTGCCCTCGTCCAGCCGGTAGTAGGCCACGAGGCCCGGTTCGTCGCCGACGAGCCGCAGTGACCGGTCCTCCCTCAGTTCGGCCTCCGTACGGGCGCGGTTCCAGATCCGTATCTCGTCGATCTCCCCGGCGAAGAAGCCGCCGGACGCCGCCGAGCCGATCCGCAGCGGGTCCGTGCCGTCCTCGACCGGGTTCAGGGGGGCGGACTTCTTGTACTCGCCGTTGATGTAGAGGTTGCCGAGCTTGGTCGCCTTGTCGAAGGTCGCGGCGATGTGGGTGTAGACACCGGCCGCTACGGCGGCGGCGAAGGTGGTGACGGTCTGGCCGCCGTGGGCGAGCACCAGGGCGCCGTCGCTCTGGATACGCAGCTCGAACCCGGCCGCCGCCGACCGGCGGGCGATCACCGGACCCCCGGCCGCGTCCCGCCTGACCCACGCCTCCACGGTGTACGAGCCGCCCTTGGCCCGCAGCCGCTCCGAGGTACCGAGATCGATGTACGCCGACTTCCCGTCGAACCGCAGCGCGCTCTCCGCCAGCGGGGTGTCCGGGGTGAAGGGCACGAGGGCCGCTCCGGTGAAGGGGCACTTGCCCGGCTGCCGTTCGAACACCGACGGCCGGTACTGCGGGTCCGGGCTGGTCCAGAACCGGGTGCCGTACGTGTTGAACAGCCCGTCCCTGCCCTGCTCGACGCTGAAGCCGTTGATCCGGTCCGTGCGGTCGTTGTGCGCGAAGAACTGCCACCGCTGCTGTCCCTGGACCGCGGTCGGGACGAGGACCGCGGTGAAACGGCCGCCGGTGAGGTGGCGGACGAAGCCCAGTTCCTGGGTGGGCTCGTGGAAGGGCACACCGTCCATGTCGGCGGGGCCGAGGCTGTCGTGCGCGGACTCGGGCCGGGTCTTGTGCCGGCTCCGCTTGTAGCGGACCTCCGTCACCGGCTTCAGCTGCCCGTCGACCAGCAGGAAACGGTCGCAGAGCAAGGTGTCCTCGACGGCCGGGTGTTCGCCCCGCGCGCCGGTGACGAACACCGCGTCCGGATGGTCCGCGCCGATCGACTGCCGCAGCAGCACGACATGGGTACCGTCCGACAGCACCTGGAAGGGGGCGTCGGCGGTGAGGCGGGCGGTGGTCGACAGGAATGGGTCGATCTCCTCGGGCCTCAGCTGGTCCTCGGCCCCGGCCTCCTGCCGCGCGCCCTTCTTCACGAGCGGCATCGCGGTCAGGCCCGCCACCGCGTACCCGACCCGCTCGACCTCCTCCGGGAAGTCCAGTTCGGCCGGGTTCTGCGACCAGTAGGCGGCGTCCAGGTCGCCGCGCGTTTCGTCGTAGGCGGAGAGATCGAGGACGGAGTAGAAGATCCGCCGGTCCTGGTCCATGGCGAAGGCGAGCGCGGTGCCCTGGTGACGGGTCATCGCGGTGTGCGTGTAGGTGCGGTCGGCGTAGGTCTTGAGGAGGGTGCGATCGGGGGTCGGCATGTCAGTCGCCCATTTCTGTTATCGCGGGGGCAGGTGAACTCGTGCGCGTGTCAAAGCAGGAGTCCATGCAGACGTGAATTCGGGAATGCGTGAATTCACGGATGGGTGGGGGAGGTTCGTCGTTGATCTGCGAAATATTGCAGAAACCCAGACGTGGGTCACGACCTGCTGCGGAGCTTAGACGACACCTCGGGGTGAGAGCCCGGAGCGAAGAGCAGGTGCGGTCGTGATGATCCTTTCGGCTCTCATGGATTGCGTCGGCAATTGGTAAAGCCGATTCACCCTGGCTGGAATGGGTCGTACGCTTCAAGCCCGGTCAGCGAAATCCGGCTACCGGGACATGGAGTCGTGCCGCCGCTGTCGTCTTCGTCGTGTCGCACGAAGGCCGGCCCCGGGACGACGTCTCCAAGGCCGCGGACCCTCCCCCTCCTCGCGGGTCCGCGGTGTGCCCCGCCCGGTCCTCCACGGTCCCGTCCGGGCGGGGCACTCCACCTCTCCACCTACGCCCACGCAGGGGAAATCCATGACGCTTCCGACGACCAGGGCCACCGCCATCGCCGCGATGCTGAGCTGCGCGCTCGGCGTCCCCCTGGACCGTGACGACCCGGTGGGTGTCCGGACCGAGGCCCACGGCACCGGCATCCGGGTCACCGTGCCGGTGTCCCGCGCCCTCAGCGAAGGCATCCGGCTCGTAGTCCTCGCCTTTCTGCTGCGCACCGCCGACCGCTTCGGCCACAGCGTCCGGCCCAATGGAACGGCGGTCATCTGGGCCGACGTACGGGCGGCCGACCTGCCGGAACTGCCGGACGCGCTGCCCGGCGCCGGGACGGGAGACCGCTCATGAGCACGCCACGCGACCCCCGGCTCCCCGCCCCCGACATCCGTGCGGCCGGCGGGCTGACCCCCCGGCCGCCCACCGGCCCGTGGCACGGCACCGGGCCCACCGAACCCGCGGTCGTCCTCTACACCGTCGGTGTCAGCGCCAGGCTCGCCGTCCGCGCCCTCGCCGGTCTGCGGGACTTCGCCGCCGGGCAGGGCTGGCGCCCCGCCCACGAGGTGTACGACGTCGGTCCCGCCCACAATCCGGCCCCGCAGCGCATCGGCTGGCGGGCCGTCGAACGGCTCCTGATCGACCGCCGGGCGGTCGGCCTGGTGATGCCGACGGAGAGCGAGGTGGCCGTGACCCAGGTGGAACGGGGGCTGCTGCGGAGCTGGCTGGGCAGCCTCCCGGCGTTCGTGGCGTACCCGGAGTCCGGGTACCCCGCGGCCCCGCTCCCCGGGCCGTTCCCCGCCGCGGACCCTCCTGCCCTGCCCGAGCCGCTCTTCCTGCGCCGCTGGTCGCGGTCGTACGCCCTGAACCCGGCCAGTCTGTGCCGGGTGCGGGGGGATGTGCGGCGGCAGTTGACACTCATGGGGTGGACCGGGGACGTCCCTCGCGCCATCCAGGTGGTGTCCCGGCTCACCCACAACGCCGTCACCCACGCTCAGCCCGCCGACGGCGGCCCCGCCCGGATGACCGTACGGCTGTCCGTGCCGCCCGGCGGCGGGCTGGTCATCGACGTCCAGGACCCCCGCCCGGACCTCCCGCTCGGCAAAGCCGCACTTGCCGGAACCGGGAACGGAGGGCTGATGGACGTGCGGCTGCTGGGCGCGGAACTGAGCAGCCCGGCCCGCGCGGGGGCGCGCTCCAAGACGGTACGGGCGCGTATCCGGCCGGTGTGAGTGGGGGCACGGTGGGGATGGTGGGGCACGGCGGCCGGGTCTCGCCGAGTGCGGTGGCATGGTCGACCCAGTGGGCGTCCCGGCGCCGTGTCCGAGGGCGACGGTCGTCAACTGGGCGAGTTGCGGCAGGCCCCGGAGCCGACGACCCCGGCCCCGTACCTGACGGCTGGTCAGCCACAGCTCGACGCAGGTCACACGGCTCCCCGATCCCGCACCCACTCCCGGTCCCGGCACATCCCGGACAGCCTCCGCTCGTGGTGTGTGGCGTGGCGGACGAACGCGATGACGAGCCGGTCGACGACCGGCGATGGACGGCCGAGTACCGGTACCGGCGTCTGGCGCCCACACCCCGCTGGACCGGGAAATCCAGCGCCTGAGCCACAGGGAGCTGCTCCCGGCAGCAAGCCGGACGACGGAACGAGCGAGGCGCGAGCACGTGCCGTCGACCGGCTCACCGCACTCGTCGACGCGGCGATCGCGATCGCACTCACCCTGCTCGCGCTGGACCTCCCCGTTCCAACCGGCGGTACCACCAGCGCCATGCTCAGCTCGGCGGCAGCCCACAGTAAGGACTACCTGGCCTTCGGGATCAGCCTCGTGGTGATCGCCGCCCACTGGCGTGCCCGCCACGGGATCTTCCAGTACGTCCACGCGCTGGACAGCCGCCTGACGAGCCTGACCCTGACGTGTCTGTTCATGCAGGTCCTGATGCCGTTCGCGACCCGGGTGATCACCTCCGACGGCGTCTTCCCGCCGCGGTTCAGTCTGTACGCGCTCGTGCAGGTCCTGGCATCCACGTCGTTCGCGTTGTTCATCCGGGAGATTTGGCGCGCGCACCTGTACCGGGCGGACGCCCCGCCCCGGGTGTTCGCCGAGAGTCTGGTACGCAGCGTCTGCCTGGCCGCGGTGTTCGGGGTATCCGTTCCCGTCTCGTTCCTGCTGGGTCCCGCCGTGCGCCTGCTCGAACCGGCCGTCACCGCGGCCGTGGGACACCCAGTGCCCCTCGTCGTCCAAGATGACCTGGGGGGTGGTGTTCACCGGGCTCGGGGGTGTTCGTCGGAGACGCTGATCAGAGGTCCGGCCACCGTCCGGTCCGGTGCAACACCAGGCGGCTCGCGGGCGGCAGGTCTGCATGACGTGGATTCGCGATCACGACACCCGAGCCGGGGCCGGCACCGTCAACATCCTGGAAAGGGCGCGCTGTTCGAGATCGAAGACGTGGGCGTGTTCCTCGGCCTGGACGTCGGCAAGTCTGCTCATCACGGCCACGGGCTGACTTCTGCCGGGAAGAAGGTCTTCGACAGGCCGCTGCCCAACAGCGAGCCGAAACTGCGGGCCGTCTTCGACAGACTTGCCGCGAACTTCGGGACCGTCCTGGTCATCGTGGACCAACCCGCCTCGATCGGCGCCCTGCCTTTGTGCCGCCCGTAGAGTGTGCGGTCATGGACGAGATCCCCTGGTTCGAGTACGACGAGGACGACCTGGACATCGCGCAACGCGCGTTCGTTGACGTTCTGGCCGAACGAGCGGGCTCCTGGCAGGTGGACCCGCTCGACACGGTCGTGCTGCCATCGACGAACACCTCCAACGGCCAGCTGATCGTCTATCTGGACATAGGTGACCCACAACGCAACCAGGGAGTTCTGACAGCGGGCGCCCACTTCGACGGCTCCGTGGTCCGTGGTGGCAAACTCCACAACCAGGACTTCACCATTCTGCAGGCCGCGAGTGAGTTCACCTTCGAAGCCGCAGGCGGACCTGGAGAGCTGGCGAACAGGGCAGCAGAGTGGTTCGAGTCAGTCCTCGCGCGACCTCTCGTCCGCTGCGAATGGCATCACGCGGGAAGGATGTACGCAGTCCGCTACGAGTACGCAGATACGGGGCGAGGCCTCAGCGAGGGCTTCGAGACCCATCTGGCACCCGACGCCCTGAGGAAACGACTGGCCGCAGACGGCGTGATCCGAGGCCGAGGCCAGGTCAACCGTGCCAGCCTGGGCCAACCAGACGTGATCGCACACGTCCGGGGTGTCCGCCCCGATCGGTAGATACGGGACAGCCCGTAGACCGACGACGACGTACTCGACATGGTGGGCCCCCGCCTGCGCGCGCTGCGCCGGGACCGCGGCATCACCCTCGCCCACCTCTCGGCGACGACGGGGGTGTCCGAGAGCGCCCTGTCCCGGCTGGAGAGCGGGCAGCGCCGGCCGAGGCGTCGAGCTGATGCCCATAGGTGACGCGTGGTTCGAGAAAGCCGAGCGAGTCGAGTCCGAGTACGTCCCGCAGACCGTCGTCCACGCCGATCCGGGCCTTGGGAATCTCCACGAACAAGTCGTTCACCGGACGGGACACCACGCGCATGGCCGTGTCGCGGGTGGCGCGGCACGATCTGGTGTGGCTCGTCGCCTGGACCTCCGCCGAGTACCTGCGCACCGGAGACCCGCGCTTCGCGCCGGCCAGGAACGGGCCGTACCTCGTCGGTCGCCTCGACGGCAGCCTGTAGCAGACCGGTGTCGTCGCCGCCCGGACCGGTGCGCGGGAAGAGGGCTACCGGGTCCGCATACGAGGGCAGGTCACCCGCACCGCGGTGGACGAGCTGCGGGCGGCGGCGCGCGCCCGGTGAGGTAGTGCGCCATGCACCCCCTGTGTCGGGCAGGCTCAGGTCGCCGAGTACATGACCGCCCTGGAACGCGGCGAGGCGCCGACACGTCTTGCAGCGGTTGTCCGGCGTGAGCTGGTGCCGCCCGTTGTGTCGGTTGTGTGGTGGGTGGCGGCTTCACGCCCGGACAAGGGAACGCCGCCGTCCTCCGCGGACTCCCCCGGTCCTGACCGTGCTCGGTGCTGATTGCCCGGCGACCTGATTGTCGAGATCGGGCGCAGGCACGAGCCGTGACGGGCCGTCGGGGCGGACTGAGTCTTCCTTCGGCTCGCTGCTCGACAATGAAGACCCCGATCGTGTCGCGGGAATGTGAATTCTGACTTGGCGCCAGCAGGCTTCGGAGTACGCGAAATTATGCAGAAGCAAGGCGGCGAGCACGTCCGCCCGCTTCGGGAGTGCGGAAACACCGAGAGCCGGTCTACGCTCCCGCCATCGACGGACCGGCACCGGCTCAACCGGAGAAAATCTGAGCGAGATTCTTCGGTCGTCCGCTGATCAGCCGACCCATTCGAGGGTCCGTACGGCTGGAATGAAACGCATTCCGTGAATCGCCGTACCAATGACCGTCCCCCCCCAGCCCGTCGCCGATATCGGCGGCGGAACAATTCCCCATGGAGAAGAGAAACGTGAACCACAAGCGTATTTCGAAGCGTAAGGCAGTGATTGCGGCGGGTATCGTCGCGGCTCTCGGAGCCGCGGTCGTGCTGCTGCCGAACGCCAACGCCTCCCAGGACCGGGCGTCGGCCACGGCCGCGCCCCGGACCCTCAAGGCACAGGACGCCTCCGCCCTCGCCACCCGTCTCGCCGAGAGCCTCGGCGAGGGCTTCGCCGGTTCCTACTACGACACCGAGAAGCGACAGCTCGTGGTGAACGTCACCGGGGACGATGCCCGGCTCGTCGAGCAGGTTCAGAAGGCGGGCGCGGCCGTGCACGAGGTGGACAACAGTTCCGCCGAACTCGCCGTCGCGACCGCGGCGCTGAAGAGGGACGCCACCATCCCCGGGACCGCCTGGTCCATCGACCCGCACACCAACACCGTCGCCGTCACGGCCGACAGCACGGTCACCGGTGAGCGATGGAGCCGGCTGGAGGCGGCCGTCAAGGAACTCGGTCCCGGCATGGCCACCGTGAAGAAGATGTCCGGCACCTTCAAGCCCACCCTCTCCGGAGGCGACGGCATCACGGCCGAGGGCAAGACGCTCTGCTCGGCCGGCTTCAACGTCACGGCCGGTGACGGCACGCCCGCCTTCCTCACGGCCGGTCACTGCGGGCCCGAAGGCACTCAGTGGTCGGACCCCACGGACGGCACACCCATCGGCAGCACCGTCCGGTCCGTCTTCTCCGAAACCGGCGACTACGCCCTGGTGAAGTACACCGCCCCGGACGTCCGGGCTCCGAGCGAGGTCGACCTGGGTCCCGACGGCAGGCTCCCCATCAGCAGGGCGGCGGATGCCCTCGTGGGTGAACTCGTGCTGCGCATGGGGGTGACGAGCGGGCTCGCCTCCGGCCGGGTCACCGGCCTGGACGCCACCGTCAACTTCAAGGAGGGCACGGTCACCGGTCTCATACAGACCAGTGTCTGCGCCGAATCCGGCGACAGCGGCGGCCCCCTGTTCACCCGGCACGGCGTCGCTCTCGGCCTCACGTCCGGAGGCAATGGCGACTGCGAGACCGGTGGCGAGTCCTTCTACGAACCGGTGACCACCGCTCTGGACGACCTCGGAGCGGAACTCGGCGCCGGTCTCGGCGGAGCGGTCGGAGCCGGCTCCGGCCTCACGCCCCGGTCGTGACACCCGGGGCGGCCGGTACCGGTACGGGACCGCCGCCCTGATTCCGATCCGCTGACGGTCCCCGCCATGGGTCGGCGGACGTGGTCCGGCTCTTCTACGGGAGAGCTGGACCACGTCCCGTTCCGGCCCTGACGGGAGCGGCACATGGGCAGGAATTCGGGGGACCCTCGTACAGCGAGCGAGCGAGCGAGCGAACGAGCGGGTGACAGGCGCCCAGATGCACATCCAAGAAGCACGGATTCCGACGGCGACTCACTCGGCGACGGAGTGGTGGTACCGCCCGGAGACAGGGCGGTCGGAAGCGTCGGCGAGGTGTTGTCGTCGCGCCGTCTGCCGGGCTCCAGGTTGCTGATCGTCGCCGTGGTCGGCGCCGCTGCGCCGCCGGCTGTCGGTGTCGCGGTGCACCGCCCCGCCCTCCGAGTCGCCCACGGACGCCGCTACCGGCGCGAAGTGCCCAGACAGAAGACCTCCGTGGCGCGCGTGACACCGTGCCCCCTGACACCAGGGCTCGCAACCAGCGGCGGCCCTGCCAGGCACAGACCGATGCGAGACCCGCTCCCAGGGAACCATCACGGTGAGAAGCAACCAGCGCGCCCCGCGCCGACGGGAGGCGCCGACGCGGTCGGAGCGATACGACCTGTCCGAGACAGGGCGGGTGACCTGCGGTCACCCGATTTCAGCGGCGTCGGCCGGGCGTCCGGTGCCGTGCCCGTCGACGCGCGGGCACTGGTTCATGCCGGCCGTGCCGGTCTCCGCCACGTCTGGATCTCGCTCCGGTCCCTCATGCCCGCCACCGCAGCGAGCGTGCGGGCCGCGAAGGGGTGTCCCCGGCAACCCGGCGTGATGCGGGCTCTCGACAAGCAGATCGTCCGGACAGGCCCAGATCGTCGAGTTGCTCACCCGAAGGACAGTGAGGCCGCCGTGGGCGCGGGCGCGTGCGGCTGGTTCGTACGGCCGGCACTGCACCCCACGGCCCCCCCCGTCACGAGCTCCGCGGATGCGCTGCCGGGCCGCGAGCGCAGTGCCGACAGAGGGACGCACAACGCGCACACACCACGACGGAGCAGGGACCTTGTCTGCCACTGCTTCACGTCGGCGAGTTGTGTGGGCTGTGGTCGGAAATAGCCGGCATAGCGGGCGGAATGTCGTGCTCAGGCTCTGCGCGGCGATGGCTCGTACCCAGGCGGAAAGCTGAACTCCTCATGACCCTTGACTCCAGCGCCGTCGCGCCTTCCGGCCCGCAATACCGGCTCTGCAATTTTTCGCACGCCGCGAGGTGCAGAGGGCGAAGTCTCAGCCCGAGTGACTCGCGGGGCACGGACCCCGATGGATGAGCCGTACCTCCCGTATTCGAGATGCCGCGAGAAGGTCTTCCACGTCTCGGTCACCTTTCTTCGGTGATTCGGATACATGTAGTCCTTGGCTTTCCGTCATCCGCAATTTCTCATTCTGCTTCCCGCCTCGAAATGCTTGTCCGGGACTCAAATGGCCTCCTACGCTGTGAGTCGCCAGCACGTCAGCTCAAGCCTGGTATCGAGCCACCGGACTGAATTCTTTGAGTGTGGTCACGCTCGTGCTTGGGCGATACAACCTTGCGAGGTACCGCAATGCCTGTTAACGGAACGAAGAACAACACTTACGGGTTGGGGAACCTGGTGACCGCGAAATACACACCACTGATGAACGCCTCCTACAGCAGTGGAGAGGGTAAGGAATCCGACAAGAAGGATTCAGCCAGCCCTGATCTATTGAATTGCCGAACCAGCGTCCTGGAGGCTCTGGCCCTGACGAAGCTGCGACTGAAGCTGGTCTTGGCGGACTGGGGTGGTGCAGTTCGGGCTGAACGGGAACGAGAAGATCCGAGGCCGCCAGTGATCGTAGTGTCCAGCAGTCGGTCAGAGTGGATTGCGGAAAGGATCAAAAGATTGGAGCGTGCAGGTCCTTTTGAAGGAATTGGCGACATGAGCGCCTTTGATTGGGCAGTCGCTCCTCTGTATTCCCCGTCTCGGCTGGGAAATGATCGGGGCGTCTATGTAGTGGTGCATGAATCCGAGTACTGGGATTATCGGAACGCTTTCAACGAGCAAGGAATCAATGACGTGACCATTGTGGGTTGGAGATTTCCCTCAGTGGGAGGGGTCGGTGCTGCCAAGTCGGTCACGGTGAAGGAGAAGGTGAAGGGTGCTGAGGCGCATCCGGTGACTACGGGTGGAAGTGAACTCGTCGGATTCGGAGCCACACGATTCGCTGCCATCGAGTTCTGCAAGCAGATGCGGCAGCGAGTAGGCGCAGCGGTGTGGGACACCGCTTGGCTGCTTGACGACAATGTCGTGGCACTTGCAGGGCTCGACAGTCTCGACGGGGTCGAGGGCGAACTCGGGGAAAACATCTGCGCGGGCTTCCAGGCAGGAACGGTAGCTCTGGAGGAACCAGATGTGATCAATCAGTCCCGCCGATGGAAGAAACCCGAGACCGGCAATGAGACCACTGGCGCAAGCGGTAAAGGAGCCGAAAAGGGGGCTACTGGAGGAGTCGATAAGAAGTCCGGAAAGGGAGCGACTGGAGGAGTCGGTAAAAAGTCCGGAAAGGGGGCTACTGGAGGAACCAAGAAGGAGGGTGATGGAGAGGCCAGTAATATCGGAGGGCTCGTGAAGGAGGGTTCTCCGGGGCTTATCCAGCAGGCGGTACTGTGGAACATCGGGAAACTGGAGCAATTGCGTCTCAATTTTTGCCCGGCGTTTATCGCTTCTGCGGAAGACGTGAGTTTTGTCAACTACCTCAAGCGCAGGAAGATTCCTCTCGTGCAATACAAAGGAATTTCAGTGAAGAAGGCAGCAGTAGAATCATCGGCCGCTGCGTCATCAGCCGATGGTGCGGCGAATCTGCGAAGTGCCGTTCAGAGTCTCATCAAAACCGTGGCGGAATATGAGAGCACAAAGGGCGGGCAGGGCGGAGTAATGGCCACTGGCATGCCACCGGTGATGATAGACGGAAGAACGGTAAGTGACGCCGTCGAGGCATGGTGGGGCAGCGGCTCAAAGGAATCGAAGTCTGATGAATTCAAAGACAAGGCCAAGTGCCAGGTTCTGGAGCAGGCGGCGGCTGCGAATATCGCACCAGTAGGACTTCCCTCTTCGTCGGCCGAGGAGAATAGCCCGAAGAAGTCCGAGAAGAAGAACACCTCAGCGGAAACCTATCCTGACACTCCATTCGATGTCTTCTTCGCCATCCCGCTCAAACGCACGGGCGGTAAAGAAGTGCAAGCGAACGAGGTCGAATGCGTGGGCGCGTCCGTGCCGCAGGGGGCGACACCATGAGTGCGACGTTCAAGGATCTCACCTCGCTCGCCGCCCACCTCAACGGCTTGGCAGGCGCCGGCAAGCCAGTGGTATTGGACGGCCCACTCGTGGGCAGCGAAACCGCCGCGGCGCTGAAAGAGGCGTTCGCCTTGCCGGCCGGCCAGAGCCTGACCGTCTCCGGATTCACCACAAGCCGTGGCACCAGCCAGTCCGGCGACGTACTGACCGTCACCGGCGGCACCGCGGCCGTACTGCGCGCACAGGCGGTACCCGTCACGTTGGCGTTCTGGTTCGAGGGCGCGGCGCTCCAGATGTCGGTCACCGCGACCATGCCCGACACCTGGACTCTCACCACCGCCTTCCCCGACCTGACGCTGTTCCCGTTCGACGTACTGGGTGTGAGTCATGCGGTGTTCGCCTACACCACTGTGGACCGGCCGGGGTTCCACTGGCCGGGGGAGCCCGGAACCAAAGTCGATCTGGCGGCCGGGCAGAACCTGCTGTGCCGGATCGGTACGACCGCCGTGTCGCTCGTGGGTGAACTGCTGGGAAAGACGGCGGGTGAGACCACCTTGCTGGCGCACGGCCCCTTCGCGCCGGTCAAAGGGCAGGTCCTGCCGGTCGGTGAGCTGTCCGCCTCGATCCTCGGCAGTTCGGGGTTCAGCGTCGGCACGGCTCCCCACAACCTGACGCTGACCGTTCCGCGGCTGGCCGTCCGGATCGGCGCAGCGGACTACCTGCACCCTGCCCAGGATCGCGCTCTGCTGATCAAGGGCACGTTCCACAAGCTGGAGATCACCGTCTCCCTGTCGCCCGGTGGCGACGTCTACCATGTCTCCGTCGCCCCACTGAAACCTGGGGACGGGTCGGTTACTTCCCTGATCGAGGCCCTGCCCGGCGGCTCGGGCATCACCAGCCACCTCCCGTCAGAACTCACCACGGCCTTCTCCTCGATCGGCCTCGACGAGTTCTCCATGGCCGTACGCACCACGCCTCCCAAGGTT
Organism: Streptomyces sp. NPDC048290; assembly: GCF_040652095.1. NCBI lineage: Bacteria > Bacillati > Actinomycetota > Actinomycetes > Kitasatosporales > Streptomycetaceae > Streptomyces > Streptomyces sp. NPDC048290. The sequence goes on along the minus strand of NZ_JBEZLM010000015.1, from coordinate 121,306 downwards.
CTCCACGCCGGGCTGTCGGTCAGCACACTGACCGGGTGGAAGCTCATCCCGGGCGTCCTGGAGCTGGAGCGGCTGCGTCTGGTCGTGGAGACGCTGGACCCGTCCGGCGTCAACGTGAAGTGGGTCCGGGTCCTGGCCCAGGCGGAGGTCCTGCCCAAGCTGCTCCCGGGCCCTTTCATGTTCACGGTCGACGTGGACAAGCCGGAGCCGGAGTCCGGCTGGGAGATCACCTCCGTCAGTGGCACTCACCCCGGCGCCGTCAGCGTCGGCGATCTGCTGCGCCACCTCACGGGCAGCCACGACACCGTCCCGCAGGAGCTGCGGGACCTCGTCCTCTCCGACTTCGGCATCACCGCTACCCGCAAGGGCAAACAGCCCTTCTCCTACACCCTCCACGGCACCGTCGACGCCGCCCTGCCGCTCCACGGCACGAAGGTGCCCGCAACCCTGAACCTCACTGCCGAGCGCGGGGCGTCCGGCGACTACTCCGTGCAGCTCGACGGCGGTCTGGTCATAGGCGACGAGGTGTTCCGCTTCGACCTCGCCATGGGCACCTCCGGGGCACATCTGAAGGCCACCTGGAAGATGACGGAGAGCCCGCTGGAGTTCACGGACATCGCCGACGCCTTCGGCTGGACCGACATGCCGGCCCTGCCCAGTGAACTGGACCTGGCCCTGGTGAAGGCCGGTTTCCGCTACGACTTCACTACCGGCGCCCTGGTGCTGACCGCGACCTCGCAGCACTACGGCGACCTGGTCTTCGCCACCAGCAAGCCGGGCTCGGACCGGAGGTATCTGCTGGACCTGGTCGTCCCCCTGAAGATCGCCCTCTCGGACATCCCGGTCGCCGGACCGCAGATCCCCGCAGGACTGGACGCCGGCATCCAGCAGCTGGCGGTCGTCCACGCCTCCGCCGCCCTCGACCAGGACGCCATCAACAGCGTCAACACCGCCCTGTCCGAGCTGGACGGGACCCCGCTGGCCCACACCACCGTGGCCGCCGGCACCGTCCTCACCGCAGCGCTGCGCTTCGGCGGCGACGTCCACCCGTTGTCCCTGCCGCTGTCCGGTGGAACCGGGTCCGCGACCCGACCCGGCCTGGGCACGGCGCCGACCCTCGCCACGGCTGTCGAGGGGCACGGCACCGCGCCCTCGACCGAGGGGACCCCCACGCCGACCGCCACACCCCCCGCCCCCGCGAGTGCCTGGATCACCGTCGGCAAGAGCCTCGGGCCGCTGCACCTGGAGCGGGTCGGAGTCCAGTACCACGACGGTGTGCTGCTGTTCCTGCTGGACGCCGACATCGCGCTCGGCCCGCTCGCCCTGTCCCTGGACGGCCTGGGGGTGGGCTCCGAGCTGAAGGAGTTCCGTCCGGAGTTCGCCCTCAGCGGCCTCGGGGTCTCCTACGACGCCCCGCCCATCGAGATCCTGGGGGCGATGCTGCGGGTGCCGGACGCCCAGCGCGACCCCGGGGTGCGGTTCCAGTACGACGGGGAACTCCTCGTCCGGACCAGCAAGTTCACGATCGGCGTGCTCGGCTCGTACGCGCAGCTGGCGGACGGGCTGCCCTCACTGTTCCTCTTCGCCGAGCTGAAGGCACCGCTCGGAGGGCCTGCGGCGTTCTTCGTCACCGGGCTGATGGGCGGCTTCGGGGTCAACCGGCGGCTGACGATCCCCGGGCAGGACGAAGTCGATGCCTTCCCCCTGCTCGCCCTCACCAACCCGCCCGGCCAGACCGGCGGCAGAACCTCGCACACACCCAGTGAAGTCCTGGACATCCTGGAGGGCAGGTCAGCGGCGCCGAGCGGGGTCAAGAAGCAGTGGATCAAGCCGGAGGCGGGGGAGTACTGGCTGGCCGCGGGCCTGGAGTTCACCTCGTACAAGGTCGTCACGACCCGGGCCATGCTGGCGGTCGAGTTCGGGAACGAACTCACCATCGCCCTGCTGGGCCTGTCGGTGTTCCAGCTGCCCCTGCCCCTGCCCCAGTCCGGCGTCGCGACCCATCCGTACGCCTACGTCGAGATGATGATCCGGCTCGTCCTGGAGCCCTCCCGGGGCTCGTTCGAGGCCACCGCGATTCTCAGCAAGAACAGCTATGTCCTCACCCCTGACTGCCATCTGACCGGCGGGTTCGCGTTCTACCTCTGGTTCGGTGACAATCCGCACTCGGGTGAGTTCGTGACGACCCTCGGTGGATACCATCCCGCGTTCAAGGTTCCGGCCCACTTCCCCCGGGTGCCCCGCCTGGGCTTCAACTGGGCCGTCAGCGACGAGGTGAGCATCAAGGGCGAGGCGTATGCCGCCCTGACCAGTTCCTGCGTGATGGCGGGCGGTGCCCTGGAGGCCCTGTTCCACGACGGCGGGTTGCGGGCCTGGTTCACCGCGCATGCCGACTTCCTGGTGAGCTGGCACCCGTTCTTCTTCACCGGGGAGATCGGCGTCTCGATCGGCGTCTCGGTCCGCCTCGGCCTGCTGGGCACGATCACCCTCTCCCTCGGCGCGGACGTGAGCCTGTGGGGGCCGCCCACCGGCGGCGTCGTCCGGGTCCATCTCGTCATCGTCAGCTTCAGCGTCCACTTCGGCGCGGACCGTTCCGCGCTGGACACCGGCGCGCTGGACTGGAAGAGGTTCACCGAGCTGCTGCCCCATGGCTCCCTCCTGGCCATCGCCGTCACCGACGGGCTGTTCAAGACCCGTGACGACATCACCAGCATCAGCGGCAAGAAGTGGATCGTCCGCGCCAAGCAGTTCGCCTTCGACACCCGCTCGGCCATCCCCGCCAGTGTCCTCACGTACGACGGCAAAGAGGTGCACCGTTCCGCCACCGCGCCGGGCGGGATCTCCGTGAAGCCCATGGACAGGACCGGCATAGCCTCCACCCACGCGCTCACCCTGCATCGCGAGGGCTCGACCACACCGGTCGACATCAAGGGCTGGCAGCTGACCCCGCTGAAGCAGACCGTTCCCGCCTCCCTGTGGGGTACCCCGCCGGTGCCCTTCACCCAGGTGCCCGGCACGCCGTCCGCCGACGCGATGAAGGACGCGGTGTGCGGGTTCAGCGTCACCGCCCCGGCCCCTGCCCAGGGCACGAGCCGCGGCTCCATCGCCGTGGCGGAGCTGCGGGAGGAGTATCTGAAGCCGGGCGGAAGGGCACCCTGGTCCCGCACGTCCGAGGCCGCCTGGCGCTATGTGCCCACCAACTCCCGGGACGCCCTCGTCCACCTGGAGGACATGGAGCAGGGCTACGCGAAGGAGGACCGGACCGCTCTCCACGCCCTTCTCACCGGCAGCACCTTCGAGGACGGCAGCCCGGTGTTCACCGGTCCGAGCGACGATCTGCCCCTACTCGCCTCCCAGGCACGCCGGTTGTTGACCGACGTGCCTCTCCTCCAGAACGGGTGACAGCCCGGATGGGAACGAACATGACCGCATCCCCGTCCAGCGGCGAGCTGAAGTTCTATGACAACTACGTCCCCGCGCTCCCCGCCGGAGACTGGACCATCAAGGTCGACCACACCCTCGCCGGCGTGGACACCGGCACTCTGGCCGCGACCCAGAACCTGGTGGTCAGCGCGCCGCAGTTCGCCATGGACACCACCATGGTGCTCAACCGCCACCCGCCCGCGAACACCGTCGGCCAGTACGATCGCGTACTGCCGCACCTCGTCCTCAACGACGCCCTGCTCCCCTGGGAGCGGTCCATGGAGGCCGCCTCGGAGCGCGCGCCCTGGCTGGCGCTGCTCGTCCTCGAGGAGGACGAGATCACCGGCGGGAGCGGCCACCCGACGCGCGCCCAGACCAGCACCGTCACCGACTTCCTCGCCTCCCGGACAGGTGTCCTCATTCCGGGTGTCACCCTCGAGGGCGATACCGACGGCGACGACCCGTGCATGTTCATCGAGCTGTCCACCACCGTCTTCACCGAGGTGGTGCCACGGCTGGCCGAGCTGCGCTTCCTGGCCCACTGCCGGGAGTCCCACATCGGCGACAAGGCGGAGCAGGGCCTGGAGACGAACGGACTGTTCTCAGCGATCGTGGCCAACCGCTTCCCGGCCGCCCCGGACCCGGGCAGCTCCGGCGCCCGCAAGTCCATCGTCCACCTGGTCTCGCTGGAGGGACTGGAGCCCTATCTCACCGACCGGCCCGACTTCGGCGACCACACCACCGTCGCACTGGTCTCCCTGACCTCCTGGACCTTCAGCACCGCCGCCGACCCGCTCCAGGACTTCGGGACGCTCATGAAGAACCTGGTCCATGACGGGAAGTCCAGCGTCCGCCCGGACAGGCTCTGGCTCCGCCTCCCGCCCACCACTCAGCCGTTCGACGCCCACAACGCCTACGGAACGGACGCCACTCAGCGCCTCAAGGAGGGGTACGTCCCGCTCGGCTACCGGCTGCGCACCGGGGAACAGACCCTGGCCTGGTACCGGGGACCGTGCGCGCCCATACGTACCCAGGCGCCCGTCTTCGACCGCACACCGTTCCCCACCGCGGACGCCGCCCTGATGTACGACGCTCATGCCGGTGTCTTCGACGCCTCGCTGGCCACCGCGTGGCAGATGGGCCGTGCCCTCGCCCTCGCCGACCGCACCTTCGGCCAGGCCCTCCACGACCTGCGCCGCCGTATCCACCAGGTCACCGACCGGCTGCTCCAGCAACTCAACAGCGACACCTTCTCCGCCGTGCGGACCGCCGACCTGCGGCATGGAGCGCGCGCCGAGGACGAACTCCTGCCCCACCTGACGGCCGAGCTGCTCGCCGCGCTCGACACCCCCACGTCCCTCGCTCCCCTCAAGCCCCCGGCCCTGGCCTCCGCCGTGGCCTCCGCCCCGGCCGGCACCATCGAGGGCCTCTTGGCCGACCAGCCCACCCGGCAACTGATCACCACCGCCGCGGGAGCTGATCTGAAGCCCGTCGCCGCCTGGCTCGCGAAGCTGCGGCTGCTCTACCCGCTTCCGTTCTCCCTGCTGGTGCCCGATCGGCGGATGCTCGCCCCCGAAAGCCTGCGGTTCTTCCACCTGGACGAGAACTGGCTGGCCGCGCTCACCGACGGCGCGCTGAGCATCGCCTCGCACACCTCCCGGGACACTCTGGTGACCCAGGTCATGCACGGCGTCCTTCACGAGGCCGTCCAGCAGCGGGCCCGGACATTGCGCACCGAACGCATCGGCACCGGCGGCACCCCGGTGGCCCATCAGGACAACGGCCCCGTCAGCGGCATCCTGCTGCGCTCGGCCCTGGTGACCGGCTGGCCCAACCTCGCCGTGCGCGCCACCACCACCGACGGCAGCAGGCTCGCGACCCTGCGCATGGACCGGCTCGCCGCCGATGTCCTGCTGTGCCTGTTCCAGGGAGTCCCGCACCAGCTGGAACTGGCCGAACCCCAGGAGGGTTTCCGCTTCGGTGTGGACGAGAACGGCAAGGTGCCGCTCCGCCGGCCCGTCCCCACCGCCGAGGTTCCGCTGGGCAGGCAGTTGAGCGTCCCCGCACAGAACGAGCCCGCCCTGTTCCCCGGGTGTCTGCGCGGCACCGGTCGTCGGGTCCTGGACATCGGCGCCGCCCGGAACGCGATCACGTCGGCACTGACCCTCGCCAAGGCCACGGTCGAAGACTTCGGCCCCGCGGACTTCGCCCTCCAGATGCTGAAGGCACCCGAGGCGATGCAGTTCACCGACGCCCCCACTACCTGACCGCAGCGCCATCCGACGAACTAGGACTCAACCTCCATGGCCGATCAGCCGACACTCGCCGTCCCCCTCCATCTCGACGTCCTCGTGGCGAACCAGTCCGTCCTCGGCCGCGACACCTTCCGCTGGTGGCAGTTCAACTACCAGGCCCTCAAGCACGGGAAGAGCCCTCAGCCCATGGCCTTCGACCGCTCCGAGGGCGGCCCCGGGCCGGGTGTCCATCTGAGCTGGACCCTGCCCGACGCACTGCGGCACTCACCCGCCGACCAGCCCCATGGGAAGTTCCCCCTGGTGCCCAACCGCTGGCTGATCGTCCGTATACACGAGGCCGGCGCCCGGAAGGCCGCGGCATGGGTCCTGGAGAGCGACTGCCCGGTCACCTCGGCGGCGGCCACTGCCGACACCGAGCACACCTCTCAGTATCTGCCCACCCCCGAGACGATCACCGCCTGGAAGAACTCGACCCATCCGGTACGCAAGGCCACCTCGCTCGACCCGGGGACGGGCACCGTCCAGGTCGCCCGGCTCGGCGTCCCCTTCCCCCTCGCCGACTGGTCCGAACGTGCCTCCGATGTGCCGCTGTTCCTCACCGCCCTGGCGCCCGGCAACCCCCTCTTCGCCGGCTACGTCCCCCACCACGCGGGCGTCTTCTCCTTCCATGACCCACTGACCGGCATCGACAGCGCCCAGCTCAGCTACTGCGTCATCGGCTGGTACTCCAACCCGAAGCAGGACATCCTCGCGGACGGCGCCACCGACGGCGCCGCCCTCACCAAGGTGCTCAAGCACCTCGACTGGGCCCTGCCCGACGGCACCACCACCGCTCCCACCGGCCGCAGTGTCTTCCACGGCGCGTCCTTCGCCGTGGACTGGAACCGCGACGGCCCGGCACCCGCGGGCGACCCGCTCCAGACCATCAGGGACAACGGCAAGCTCAATGTCGGCATCGGCAACACCGCGACCGACGCGTTCGCCGCCCTCACCGCGCCCCAGATCGACGACCCCGCCAAGTCCCGGCTGCTGCGCGCCTTCCAGCACAACCTCCTCCCTCTGCTCAACGAGCCGGGCGGCGACGCCCTCCTGGACCAGGCGATCCGCAGAGGCTGGTACCACGCCCGCCCAGGCGGCCACTCCTGGACCATCACGGAGAAGTCCTCCCAGGGCGACACCGGAACCACCCTCACCCCCGCCGAAAAGCAGTGGCTCAACGACCTCAACAAGGACCAGGCCGACCTGGATCAGGCGCTCGCCACCCTCCACAGCCTCCAAGAACGCGTCCACGGCCTCTGGTTCAAGAAGGGCCAGCTGTCCGTACCGGAGAACCGCTGGCCCGCGCCACCCCACGGCGTCGGCGACCTCGACGCCTTCGGCACCCGGCTGGACGAGGAACTGGACCCCAAACGCCCCGGCAGCGCCGCCGCGCAACTGGTTGGTCAATTCGCCGCGATCCAAGCGCTTCTGCCCAAGGTCCCGAGACCGGGCAGGGACTCCGGCAACGCCCAGGCGGCCTGGCGGAAGGGCATCGCGGACTTCGCCGCCACCAAGAACCTCGACCTCGGCAAGACCCTCAAGCCGGTCGCCGCACCCCGTTACTGGCAGGGCAACAACCCCGTCATCGCCCTCGCCGGCGTCGAGCCCCCGCCCGCCGCCACCCGCACCCGCGGCCTGCGCGTACGCCCGGAGGGCTCGCTGATCACGGAGTTCCGGCCGAACACGACGTCGTCCATCGGCACCACACAGGTCCAGGGCCAGCTTGACCTGATCGGCGACCTGTCCAACATCCCCATCGGTGCCGTACAGCCACTGCTGCGCGAGTTCTTGCTGCTCAACCTGGCCAACGCCGCCAAGACCCCGGACGGCCCCTACACCGGCGTCCGCCCGGCCATCCCCCTCACCCCCTGGCAGCAGCCGTGGGCACCCTTGTTCCTGGAGTGGTCCGGCACCTACACCCACATCCCCCTCACCGAAGGCACCACCCGCAACTGGACCTTCGACGGGACCGACTACCACCTCACCAACCTCCCTGCCCGGACCAAGCAGCGCACCGTCGAAGGCATCACCCTGCTCAGCCCCCACACCCGCACACACTTCCGTAGCCGCCTCGACATGTTCGTCCGCCAGTACGGTGCCAAGTCGGACCTCGCCGGGATCGACGAGCTTCTCACCAAGACCGACGACTGGAAGTTCCTCACCCAGGAACTCACCGGCTTCCACCAGCTCCTCGCCCTGCGCGATACCCGCCCCTTCCGTGAGCCCGCGTCCAGCGAGACCCTCGGCACCCATCCTCTCGCCCAGCTCCTCGGCCACAGCGACAGCCCCGGGCTGCCGGCCTACGCCCAGGGGCGGGCCGACGCCTCCCCGCTTCTGCCGGACGGCCCCGCGCTGCCCTTCCACGGCACCGTGCACGGCGGCTTCCACTTCACCGACCTGCGCATCTACGACGCCTTCGGGCGCAGCCTCGACATCATGGAGTCCGGCCCGTCCAGCGGAGTCCTGGACGAGACCAACTTCCCGGTCCGGATCGACACCGCCCTCACCTCGGACCGCCCGATCGACCCTCAGATCGCGTCGATGATCCAGCTCCCGCCCCGGGTCCTCCAGCACGCCCGGCTCGACATCCGCCTCCTCGACGCCCACGACACCACGAAGGTGTACCAGCGGGACCCCGATGTGACACCGATCGCCGGCTGGATACTCCCCAACCACCTCGACAACAGCATCCTGCTCTACGCCCCGGACGGCAGCGCACTGGGCGAGTACCGCCTCTACGCCGGGACCAGCACCGCCGAAAGGGGCCGCTGGACGCCGCCACCGCACAGCCGGCTCACCCTCAAGGACGTCAGCACCCGCGCACCCGCGGTCCATGACGTCATCACCGCCCGCCGACTCGCCACCGAGGCAGGATTCACCGCATTCCTCGACGCCATCGACACCACCCTCCGGACCACCGACCCCCTCGGCAACCGTGCCGACACCCACCTCTCCCTCCTCGTCGGCCGCCCCCTGGCACTCCTGCGCACCCGACTGTCACTCCAACTCGACGGTGACCCCCTCACCGCCACCGGCTGGGCCGCCACCTTCGCCCCACCCACAGCCGACCTCACCAACCACTCGTTCGCCGTCCGCCTCGGTGACCTGAGCAATCACCAGGACGGGGTGATCGGCTATTTCAATCCCGCCATCGGCTACAACATCTTCCACAGCACGGCCGCGGCCCCTGGCCCGTACATACGACAGATCGGCCCGCCCGGAACCGGCGACAACTACCTCCAGCTGACCTTCGATCGTGGCACCCACCTCGACGCGACCGTCCTCGCCGATCCCCGCGCCGCCCTGCACGCCCACACCGGCATCCTCCCCGTCAAGCGCTACGACCTGCCTCAGGAGCACGTCGAACGGGCCCTGGCGGCCATGGAGATCACCTTCCGCACCGGCCCCCTGATGACCAGCGTCACACCCACCCACAGCGGCCCGACCAACCAACCGGAGCACCCGAACGCCGTCGCCCACCCCACCCCCGCCGAACAGAACGGCACCTGGACGTGGTGGGAGCCGAACCGGGACGGCACCTGGAACGGCTACGACCTCATCGACACCACCAACACCGCCGCCAGTGGCCCGGTCCCGAACACCCTCCGCGAAGGCGTCCTCCAACTCACCGCCGACCTGGACGACACCGCGTCGATGAAGGACTCGCCGCCCCCGCCCGCGGAAGAAGACACATCCCCCCGGAACGCAACCTGACCCCCCCCAGGCACCGCGCACAGCGAAAGAGCCACCGATGCCCCCGAACACCACCCCCCTCCTCACCTACACACCATCCGCCAACCCCGCACGCCTGCCCATCGGCGACCCCCAGGCCGAGGTGTTCATCGCGGTCCGGCCGACCGACGGCAACGCGGCCGTGTACTGCAGCCAGATCCTGGTGTCCGTCCAGGTCGGCCCAGGTGAGGCCGGCCTCTTCATCGCCCCGCCCACCGGCTTCGTCTCCACCAACACCTGGACCCCCACCACCGGCCCCCGCCGCAGCGCCGACCTCCAGCACAACCCGGACAGCTCCGAGAACTACGCCTCCACCGTCATCTACGACTCCACCTCCGGGGTGGGCCACGGTGTCCCCGCCGACCTGACCCTCGGCCTGCAAGGCGCGGTCAACAACACCCCTGGTGAGGTGACCCTCCGCATCCGCGAAACCTCCGGCACCGCACCGGACCCTGCCACTCACACCTTCAAGGAGACTCGGATCATGGTCCGTAAATCCCCCGCAGACTTCTACGTGCGGAATTTCATCGCCACTACACCGGAAGACCCAACGAAGCCCGTCACTGACTTCACAAGAGGAGGCAGGATCCGACTGGCATGGGAGAGCAACGGAAGCGACTACCAGGTCTCCTACCTGAACGAGAAGTACTCAGTCGGTACCGCCTCCTTCATTGAACTGAAGGACGGCCTCACCCGTGACGCGACCATCCTCCTCACTGCTACTCGAACCGGCCCTGGCATCACCACACCGGAGACGCGATACGCAACGCTCCCACTCACCATATCCGACCCCAAGTTCGCCAGGCTCGACGTCACCGAAAGTCTCGGGGTCAAGGGAAAAGCGACACTCCCTACCACCACGACCGACAGTCTCACAGCCGTCGGCGCCGTCACGGCGGGCAGCCTGAGCAGCAGCACACTGAACACGGATGAGATCGGCCCTAAATCTACTCAAAGCACAATGGTTCATCGACTCGACACAGAGAGTGTCAAACTCGGCACCACTTCAAATAGAGGCGGAAACATATCGCTATTCGGCGAGCCGATTGCGATTCTCAATGAGAATGCCCCGGCTAAATGGCGTAGGAAATACACAAGCCAGAGCGACGGTATCCTGGTGATGGCCTATCGACCGTTGGAGGGGAATGCAGTCCCCCAAATCAGCCTCTATTATAACCGTCAACACTATGAAATAGTCTCCACCGGTGTCGCGCGGACCATCAGTGTCCCCATCCGTGCAAACACGGAATGGATCGTTGACGTCCTCATCGGCGAGAAAATGGGAGCGGCGATCTGGTGGTACCCCTTGGGAGCCAGCGCCATCGGGCTGCTCTAGTGCGGCAAGTGAACTGCCCTGCGAGTGATCAGTCGGGTGCTGTCTGCGGCTAGGGCTGGCTGTCATCCCCGCCATCGACGGAAGCCGAGCGGCAAAGATGAGATGCCGGGCTCACTGCCGATGAATTCACGCACAGACTGCTCGACGCGCGCGGGCTCTCCGTCGATGACGACTAGCAGGACGTGGTCGACGAGGGCTCGCGGCCGAGCACCTGCAAGAGCTGTACTCCCACGGTGGACTGCGGGTGGAGGGACCCCTGAAAGCGATAGCGAAGCATCGCCAGCCGAAACGCCCTACTCGGCCCGCCGGAACCGAAACGGCTCCCCACCCTCCTGCCCGGTAAGCCTGGCCTCCAGCCGGTCCCCGTCGACCACGACCTCCAGGCTCGACGGAACGCTGACCGAGATACAGGACGAGTCAAAGGCGATGCGGTACTCCGCGCCGCCCCCGTCGCCCTCACCCCGGGACGTCACCTTCGCGCCCCCGCACAACCTCATCGGCGAAGTCCCCAGCACCGCCTTGTCGTTCTTGTCGACGCTGATCGTCGCCCCGTCCCCGAAGTCGGAGTACCCGGGCGGCTGCGGCCCGTACGCGCTCCACTCACCCTCGATGGGCTTCGACTCCTCCGAACACCCGGCGAGCAGCAGCCCGGCGGCGAGGGCGATCACGGCGAGCGTTCGACGCATACGGTTCTCCCGGTGACGGACGGAAGGCGGGCTGGCCCGCATTCAAGCAGATGCGGGCCGGGGGAGGTCACCCCGCCTCCCAGTGGTCCCGGCCGCGGAAAGGCGATGCCGCCGACGCGCTGACGCCCGTACGCTTCGCCGGGTGAGTCTGATCGAGGGGGACCGGGGCAGTCCGAACTCGTCGTGCGGGGGCCGGGGGCCGAGGCGGTCGGTGTCCGGTTGCTTCGGGAGTGAGCCGTCCCGTCAGGAATGCGCCCCGCATGGCATCGCCCGCGACCATCGCGCCCGCGTTCTCCAGAGGGCGCGTCGGCGGCGGCCGACCAAGTGTCCAGGGTCCTGGACCGGCCTCGGCCCCCGGAGCCGCCCGCGCCTCCTCCCAGCCCGTTCCCTCTCGTACCACCCCGTCGGACAGCCGTCGTCAAGGGCGGGCCCTACGTGAAGTCGTACTGGTTGACCGCCCGCCTGGTCGCATTGAGCAGCATGCCGATGTTGACCCCCCTGCGAGCCACGGCGACAGCGACGATCTCGTTGTTGGTCGGTATGCGCACGAACACATGGACCAGGTTCTCGCTGTTGACCAGCACTTCCTGGAAGTAGCGCACGTCGCTGACGGTTCCGCGGCGCTTTTTGAAGATCTCCTCGATCGTGGAGACATTCCTGCCCCGGAACAGATCGAACGTCGCTGCGGCCAGCAGGTCGAGTACCTCGGACGGATGCGAGTCGACGGTCTCCACCGCCAGGAGCATGCCGGTGGACATATCGACTACGCCGGCGGCCACGCACTCCGGTGTTTCGCTGCGCAGGACCTTGACGAGATTGTTGACCTTGCCGGACATGCTCTGATCGGTCACGGGTGACATCACTTTCTCTTTGTGCTGGGTTGTTTCCTGGGCTCCGACTTCAGGGCGCCGGAGGCATCCACCAAGGTGGTGATCCGTTTCACGGATGTTCTGGCTTCCATGTGCAGTCGGGCCAAATTGAGTCCCTGCTCCGTGAGGACGACGAGCAGGAGGCGGGGGCCCGCCGCGTAGAACGCCACGTATCCGGCCTCGCACCGGATCACGGTCTCGCAGAAGTCGCCGCGGGACACCTCGTGGGCGACTCGCTGAGCAACAGCCAGGAACGCGGCGGCCAGTGCCGCCAGTCCCTCCAGCGCGGCTCCGTCCAGTTCGACGGCGGTGATCGGCATGCCGTCCACGCTGACGAGGGCCGCTCCGATCACTTCCGCGACCTGCTCCTGCAAGGCGCGCACCTCGGACTGAAGTGCGTCGACATCCATCTCGCCGTCCCTCCGCTTGCTCGGAATCAGGAGCTTCATCCACGACAGGTTGCGGGGCCGCGCATGTACCGTCATGGCAGGGCACGCAGATAGTCGAGAATCTTGCGCATGCTTGCCTCACTCGGCGGGTCCACCTGGGCGGGCCGGGGCACGCCCGGCGGCTTTCGCGTGGCACGGACGGGCAGCGGCGCCGCGCTCGCGGACGCTGGACGCGGTGGGGAACCGGGCGGCTCCGTGGGCGCTGCCGCGTCGTTCTCGGCTGAGGTGGTGGCATTGCTACCGATTCGGGTCGGGGGGCGGGTCAGCGACCGTAAGGTCAGACGAGCCAATGCGATGTTCGTTCCGGCGGGAACCATGACGACATGGGCCAGCGTGGTGGGTTCGGCCGCCGTGGAGCCGACAGTGCTCAGGAGGTGGACGTGCCGGGCGCTGCTGACGACCATCTCCTTGAAGCGATCGGGTTGTTCCGTCTCCTGGCCTTGATCCGTGTGCAACAGACGGAGCGCGGAGTGGCGGATCTCCATCGCTGTGGGGTACGACAGCGATGTGTCACCAACGGCACTGAGTAACGTATTTGATGGCACGTCGTAAAAGCCCGCCGAGAGAACATAGGGAATGGCCATCACTTGTTGCAGCACATCGATCCATGAGCGCATGGCAGTCTCTGTCACTTCACATGGGAGCACCGGGAATTCCACTGCTGTCGAATGCATATGCCAGGAGCCTCATGACCCACTTCGAGTGGATCGGCTCCCATGCCTGAAGCACGTCAACCATGAAGTGGCGGAGTGTTAGGGCTGGTTGCGGCCAGAATCTAACTGCGATGATCGAGGAACGTCAAGAAATCAAAGAGGTGCCGAGTCCCGCCCCGGGAAGGGACCGAATGCTCGGTCCCGCGGGCGCTCCCCTTTTCACCGGGTCTCACCGTGCGGCCAGGTGTCTGGCGGTGCCGTCCGAGAGCAGCGCATAGGGGTTGAGGCCGCTGAGTTCGGCGGCGCTCGTGGTGATGCCGAGGAAGACGCGTCGGATGATGTAGCCGTCGGTGGGCGGCAGTGAGTAGGTGCGTCGCAGGGCGTGGTCGATGTCCAGATAGAGGGTTTCGTCGGCGTCGTCGGGCTGGAGGTGAGGCGCGTCGCGGTAGCCGACGACGGACTGCCGCCAGATGCGGTGCACGAGGGGGCGCAGCTCCTGGGCTGCCTTGAGGCGTGCGCCGGAGTCCGTGACCGTCGTGGCCACGAGGGTGTCGAAGAGGGCGCACCAGGCGTCGGCGAGGGTACGCAGGTCGGCTGGACGGGTGTACTGGTCGCACAGTTCCAGGACGGTTCGCGCGGATTCCTCGCAGTGATGCGTGACTGCCGGTGACATGCCGAGGGCCGAGGTGCGCGGCAGGCAGCGAGTGATGGTGCGGCGGGCCAGGAGCCCGGCCCAGCTGCTGTCCGGGCCGGAATCCGAAGGGGAGGTGTGGGTCCACAGCGGGCGCCAGTCGGGGCTGTGGAGCGTACTGCCGGGCGGGAGGGTGGTCAGGGCCACGGCTGTCAGCCTGGTGCGGGGAGGCAGCCAGGCGAAGTCCTGCTGGACCGGGCTGCCGGAGGCGCAGAAGTGGGCCACCTGGCGGCGCACCATGTACCGGGCGGCGAGCGCGAACCACAGATAGCAGCCCATGGCGAACTCGGCGGCCTCCTCATGGCCATCGGCCCCGCAGTCGCAGGTGAGGGCGTCGTCGGTGACGCGGGCGCAGGCGTCCGCATAGCCCAGGAGGGCGGGTCCGCCGCGTGCCGCCAGCGCCTGGCGGGCTCCGTTGAGGAAGTCGCCGTTGCGGTGGTCGGCCATGAGGTCGGTGATCTCGTTGTGCCAGATTCCGGTGTTGAGGGCGCGTCGGATTCTCCCGCACCGGTCCGCGGCCCGGAACGCTCCGAACTCGTCGGACAGGTGCCGGTAGTCCGCGGTGCACAGCGCGAAGCGTATGGCGAAGGCGAGGCCGCCGTCCCACCAGCGGCCCAGCAGGATCTCCTGGGGTGTCACCGGGCCGCCGAGGGCTTCGAGGTGGGCGGCCCGGCCTGCGGGGGAGCGGTGTTCGTGCCGTGCGGCCATGGCATCCTTGGCGGTCATGAGGGCGCCGACCAGGGTGATGTCCCGGAGGATCTGGGTGGCCCCGGGGCCGCTGAGGCAGGCGAGTCCTTCACCGGCTGCGGCGAGATAGGCGTCACGGCCGCCTCCTCCCGCGTCGTCGGCCGCTCCGACGTAGTCGATGGCGGTGGTGAGGCAGCCCACCGAGCCGAGAAGGTCCGGGATGCGTCCATCGGTGAGGCGGGGGAAGATCCAGACGTACCAGGAGGACCAGAAGTCACGCATGGCCATCGGGCCGGCGTGTTCGATGGATTCGGCATGGCGCCTGAGGTACTCGGGCAGGAGCCGGTTGATCTCGCCGCCCTTCTTCGGCGCCGCCGCGGCCAGGGCGGTCAGCTTCTCGCCGGTGGTGTCGTCCGTGAATCCGGCGTCGAGGGTTGCTTGCGCGGCCAGCAGGGCTGAAGCGACGAAGCCCGTTCCGGTGCCGTCGACGACATCGGGTGAGAAGGCGGTCTTCAGCACGCTGCGCCCGATGCTCTCGCCTTCGGGACGCAGGGGTACGCGCGGCGACACATAGGGGAGGTACCGGGTGGCGTCGGTGATGTAGGCGGTGGCGGCACAGGGGCCGGGTAACTCGGGTGTTCCGGCGGGGCCTATGCGGAGGGCGGTGAGCTGGGAGTGCGCGTTCTCGGTGCCGACGAGCCCGCAGGCCGCGGCGGTCCAGATGTCGGGCGGCTGGTTGCGGATCTCCGTGCGCAGCTGGTCGATGTCGTCGGGGTTGAGCGGGGACGGGGAGGGTGTGGCCACGGTGCTCATCTCTCCTTGCGGGCATACGGCGGTGGGCCGGGTGGTGTGCCGGTCGGTGCGGACCGGGGCGGTCGGAGCTGGGCCGTTCGTCGCTCAGCGACGGGACCCCGGAACTCTGGACGTCGCAGTCATGACCAGGCGGTGAGGGCGGACCAGGAGCTGCCCGGCGCCGGGACGGACCGGCCCCTCAGGGACAGGGGTCATGACCCACCTGGAGGTGATCGCGGCGAGGGCCAGTGTCATCTCGGCCAGCACGAACTTGTCGGCGACACACCTGCGTGCTCCGGCGCTGAACGGGAAGAACGCTGTCCGGAGCAGGTGTGGGGCGGTGGCGGTGTCCCAGCGGCCGGGGTCGAACTCCTCGGGCCGTTCGTACAGGTTGTCGCGGTGGTGCAGGAGATAGGGACTGAACATGACGGTGGTCCCGGCCTTGAGGTCGTGGCGGCCCAGTCGGGCGGCGGTGCTCAGCGTCCGGGTGATCAGCCAGGTGGGGGGATAGAGGCGCAGCGTCTCGGTGATGACGTGGGCGGTCAGCCGCAGGCGGGTGAGGTCCTCGAAGCGGACGGCCCTGGCCCCGACCACCGAATCGATCTCCTCATGGACGTGGCGGGCGATCCGGGGATGCCGGGAGAGGAGGTAGAGCGCCCAGGTCAGCACGCTGGCCGTGCTTTCGGTCCCGGCGATGAAGAACGTGGTGAGCTGGTTGCTGATCGCCATGTCGTCGCCATCGGCGTCGACACCGTCGGCGGCTGCGCCGAGCAGGGCGGACAGCAGGTCGGGGCGCTCGTCGCCGCTGGCCCGGCGTTCCGCGATGACCTGGGCGAAGAGTGTGCGCAGGCGGGTGGATGCCCGTTGGTAGCGGCGGTTGCCGGGTGTGGGGATCGAGGTGAGGGGGCGGGGCAGCAGTGTCTGGCGGAGGAGCCGGGTGACCAGTTCTTCCACGTCCTGGACGGCGGCCTGGCCGTCCCGGGCCGACAGCGCCCCGGAGAACATGGTCTCCACCAGCACCGCGGACACCAGATGGAGGAGTTCGCGCTGGATGTCGAGTGACTCTCCGTCCCTCCACCCGTCGATGTGCCGGTCGATCCGGGCGGACATCGCCGCTGCGTAGCCGGGTAACCGGGCGGCGGTGAACGCGGGCTGGACCAGCCTGCGCTGTGCGCGGTGGCGGGAGTGCGGGCAGGTGACGATGTTGTCCCCGATCACGTCCCGCAGCCTGTCGAACAGGGGGCCGCCCTTGTCGTACGTCTTCCCGTCCAGCAGGAGCGTATGGGTCAGCTCGGTGTCGCACACCACGACGACCTTGGCCGGGCCGAGACCGATCTCCACCAGGTCGCCGTGAGCGGGCAGGGTCCGCAGGAACGCGTAGGGATCACGGCGCAGTGCCCAGGCGTGTCCGAGCAGCGGCAGGCGGCCTGGAGCCCGGGTGATCGTGGTGTGGTTCGCTGCCATGGCTGGTGGCGACTCCGTTTCGGTGCGATGGGGTGGGTGACCGTGAGCGCGGGCGGCTTCGCCGATGCTGTCAGGAGGTCCGCAGGTCAGCGGGTCAGCGGGTCAGCGGGTCAGGAGGTCAGCGGGTCAGGAGGTCCGCAGGGCGGCATGGTGTGCGAAATTTTGCAGGGCCCTGGTTCCGTCCGCCGAGAGCAGGCCGCTGCCGGAGTCGAGGGCCTGGACGCTCTCCTCGTGGAGGCGGCGGATCATGTGTTCCGTGGCTCGGTCGGCGCCGGCCGCGCTGATGATGGCGCGGGCCTCCTCGGCCTGGGCGTCGGTGAGGAGGGGATCTCCCAGGAGTCGGCCGAGTCTGGCGGCTCCCTCGGCCGGGGCTCGTCGCATGGCCAGCACGATCAGCGCGGTGTACTTGCCCTCCCGCAGGTCGTCGTGCGCCGGTTTGCCGGTGACCGCCGGGTCGCCGAAGACCCCGAGGAGGTCGTCGCGGAGCTGGAACGCTGTGCCCAGGGGGAGCGCGTAGTGCGAGAGTGTCCGCAGGGTCTGCTGGGAAGCACCGGCCAGCAGGGCCCCCAGATGCAGGGGCCGCTCGATGGTGTACTTCGCGGTCTTGTAGCGGATCACCTGTAAGGGAACGGCGAGATCCGTCGTCGGGCAGCCGGTGGACAGCAGGTCCAGATACTGCCCGTACATGACCTCGGTGCGCATCTGGTGCAGCACCGCGAGGGCCGCGGTCCGCTGAGCGGCCGACAGGCCCGCGGTCTGGAAGAGTTCGTCGGACCAGACCAGCGCGAGATCCCCCAGAAGCACCGCGGTACTGTGCGCGCGGCGTGTCAACTGGTCGTCGTGGCAGCGGTGTTCGCCGGACAGTAGCCTGTCCCGTACGGCGCGGTGGACGGTCGGCCGGTTGCGGCGGGTGTCGGTACGGTCCATGACGTCGTCGTGGATGAGAGCGCAGGCGTGGAACATCTCCAGCGCCGCCGCCACATGGACCAGAGCCTCCGGCTCCCCCCGGCCGTGCGCCGCGTTCCAGCCGTGGAAGCACAGGAGGGGACGGAGTCTCTTCCCGCCCCCCAGCACGAAGTCCCGCAGCAGTGACACCACCTCTTCGGGCATACCCGAACGGGAAGCGTCCTGCGCCTTGCGGTCGAGGAACGAGGACAGGCACGAGTCGACGGCGGCACGGAGGGAGGCGACGTCCGACAGACTGACATCGGAACCTGACGAGGTGAACACCGGTACAGCCCTTCTCACTACGGATGGGTGATACGGATGTGGTGGCGTCAGACAGGCATGACTGAGCGGGAGCAGGACGCAGGAGTCCTGGTCATCGCGCCTGAAGACCGACCCACATCTTCCGCTCACTATTTCTTCACGGCAACCACACATGTAGGACGGGATGGCTGGAGAAGTACCCCACGTACAGGGCCCCGACGGGCCTGGTCACCCGCTGCCGGGGTCCCGTACCGCGCACCGATGAGTCAGCTCGGGGGAGAGGAGGACGACCCGTCAGGTCAGCGAAGGGCGTGGGACCGGGCGTAGCGGGATGAGCCGGATCGGTTCCTCCAGCAATTCCGTGAAGCGCCTCGCGAACGCCTGGAAGTGGGGTGTGGCCCGGTGGAAGTCGAGTGCCTCCTGGCTGGTCCAGGTCTCGCGGACGTAGAAGGTACCGGGCTCCTCCCGGAGTTCGAACAAGGCGTAGTCGAGGCATCCCGCTTCAGCGCGGGAGGGAGCGACCAGAGAGGCCAGAACGTCTTGCAGGGCTTCCCGCTGGGAAGGCTTCGCCTTCACTCGCGCGAGGGCGACGATCTGCTGGGCAGAGGGAGGTTGGCTCATGGGGAACTCCTCGAAGGATCGGCTGCGGGGCGCGGGGACCGGGCGGACCAGGTGGGGCGGCCGATCGCCCACGGCACGGACCAGCGGTTCGCCGGGACGTTTCAGAAGCCCGTGAGTGTGATCTTGCCGATGGCGCTGCCGGCTTCCATGATCCGATGCGCTTCGCGCAGATGGGCGGCGTTGATGGTGCCGAGGTCCTCGGTCGCCGTCGTCATGATGACCCCCTGGTCCACGAGCGCTGCCACCCGGGTGAGGATGTGGTGCTGCTGTGCCATGTCCGCGGTGCGGTGCAGCGACCGGGTGAACATCAGCTCCCAGTGGAAGGAGATGCTCTTCGGCTTCAGCAGGCCGATCTCCACCGGACCGAAGTCGTCGATGGCGACGAGATGACCGAACGGCTTGAGCATCTCCGCGTAGGCCCGAAGGTTCCGGTCCGTGCCGGCGGTGCTGAAGACGTGGTCAAGCCCTCCGGGGGCGAACTGAACGACCTGCTGGGCCAGCGGCCGGTGATGGTCGACCACATGCGTGACGCCCATCCTGCGGGCGTACTCGATGCTCTGCGGCCTGGAGGCAGTCCCGATCACCGTCATCGCCGTGAGGTTCTTCGCCAGCTGCGCCACCATCGCGCCCACTCCACCGGCGGCGGCGGTCACCAGCAGTGTGCCGCTCTGCTGGGCCCCCTCGGCCAGCCCCAGCCGCTCGAAGAGCCCTTCCCAGGCGGTCAGTGACGTCAGCGGCAGCGCGGCTGCTTCACCGAAGGACAGCGTGGACGGCTTCCGGCCCACGATGTTCTCGTCGACCACGTGGTACCGCATGTTGGCTCCGGGGCCGTCGATCGCACCGGCGTAGTAGACCTCGTCGCCGACGGTGAACCTCCCCACCTGGTCGCCGATCGCGACGACCGTGCCGGCCGCGTCCCACCCCAGCACCTTGGGCCGCCCACCCGGGTCGTCGCCCTGGCGCACCTTGTAGTCCACCGGGTTGACCGCGACAGCCTCCACGCGGACGAGCAGATCGTGCGGCCCAGGCTCCGGCACCGGCAGCTCGACGTCCACCAGACTCTCGTCGTCATCAAGGGGAAGGCTCTTGAAGTAGGCGACGGCCGGCATTGTCCTACTGTTCGTCAGCTCACTCATCATCGGTCTCCTTGCAAAGGATTGGACGGATCGGTCAAAGAGGTGGGCAGCGGCGAGGGAGTCCTGGCCGAGCGGTTCCCCCTCCGTTACACAGCCTCGTACCTGTGCCGCGGTGAGTCGGTCACCGGCTCGCGTCGGGATGCCCGGACACTAGCTCCGAGGGCGTAGTAACCTGCAAGATCCCCTACTTCCCCTGGGGAAGTGACCTGGTCAGGCAAGGAGACACGAGATGGTCGTGAAGTGTTCGCCGGGGCGGCACGACTGTGATGTGTACGCGGCCCAGTGCCCCTGCCGTGAGGTGCTCGACCTGCTGGCGAACAAATGGTCCGCGCTCGCGATCGGCGCCCTGGAGGAAGGGCCGCGGCGTTTCGGTGCTCTCCAGCGCCGCCTGGAAGGCGTCAGCCCGAAGGTGCTGACCCATACGCTGCGCCGTCTCGAAGTGCGGGGATTCATCGACCGGACCGTGTATCCGGCGGTTCCGCTGCACGTCGAGTACGCGCTCACGCCGCTCGGGCACAGTGTGGCCGAGCCCTTGGCGCAGCTGCGGAACTGGGTCGAGGAGCACCTCGAGGAGATCACCTGACAGGTGGCCGGATCTCCGTGTGCGCATGGGCCCGATGCGCGCGCCGGGCGCCCCGAGCGGGGGCGGTCATCCGCTTCCCTCCGGATGCCTGGACGTACCGGCCGGACAGGGCGTGGGCGACGGCGGGCCGGGCGTCGACGGATCACCCGCCTGCGGGTACGGCCCCCACTGACGTATCGCCGTGGATTCGCCTGCGTGGACCGCGCAGGAGGGCCCCGTGGAGGCGAGCGGGCGTGTCCCCGTGTCGGCCGGTGCGTCTCGGTGGATGCTGGGACCCGACGGAGAAAGGCGGCTCATGTCGTCGCAGGTGCAGGGAGCGGGCGGTTCGAAGGTGGCGGTGCCCGCCGCCCGGGACGGCACGCCCGCTCGGCGACCGGAGGGCCCGGCTGAACACCGATCGGCCGGTCGCACGACGGCGATTCTCGCGCCGTGGGCCATGGCCCGCGAGGGAGTGGCCGCACCGCCGCGCGATACCGGCCGGTGGGAGATCGATCGTGCCCGCCCTCGCGGGTGTACTCCCACTCCGACACCTCGCGAGGGGTGAGTGAGGGAACCTCCACCTCGCGAAGGGCGAGCGACCTGCCCCCCACCTCGCGAAGGGCGAGCGACCTGCCCCCCCACCTCGCGGAGGGCGACCGACCCGCCCCCCACCTCACGACAGGCGAGCGACCGGGCCCCGGACTCGCGGGTGTGCACGACGTCGACGAGAGGGAGGCAAGGGCCGGCCCCGTGCACGGGCGCGTGCTCCCTACCGATGCGAACGTGAAGGTCGACATCACCGCCCCGACGCCGTGGACGACATGCCTCGCGGACTCACCGGCCGGGGTGTCGTGCTCGCTCATCCCCGGCCAAGACCGGGTCGTGACACCGAGAGGAGCCGAGAAAGGCACATGCTGCGTCGCACGTGCCGAGCAGAAGACAGGAGGCGAGTTCATGCCGCTGGTCGGAGGTGACCCGGGTGACGACGCTCCGGCGGCCCGGCGTGGCTGGCCGCGGCGGGTCTGGTGGCTCGTCGCCGGGCTCGTGGTCGTGGCCGCGGTACTGGTGGCGATCGACCGGCGGGACGAGATCGCCGCCGCGTTCGATCTGATCACACGGGTGAAGCTGCCCCGGCTCGCGGTGGCCGCCGCGCTGGAGGCGCTGTCCGTGCTGTGCTTCGCCGCCGTGCCCCGGCTGCTGCTGCGCGCCGGGGGAGTGCGTTGGAGCCTGGGAAGGGCGACCAGCGCGACGGTGGCCGCCAACGCCGTGGCCGGCTCACTGCCGGGTGGCGCGGCCTTCTCGACCGCGTGGCTGTGGCGGTACATGTCCCGCCGCGACGCGGGACGGACCCTGGCCGCCGCCGTCCTCGCGGGGGCCGGTGTCGCCTCCGCCGTGAGCCTGTTCCTCCTGCTCACCGCCGGGGTCCTCGTGGTGGGCCCCACCGGGCCCGGGGCGTTCGTCCAGCCCGTGGTCCGGGTCCTGCTGACCGCGCTCGCCGCCGGACTGCTGCTCCTCGCGCTGTCGCGGTTCGCGCCCGTCCGGCGGGTGCTCAAGGCCGCGTGGGCACGCACCGGGCGCCGGTCCGGGCGCGTCCGGCGACTGGAGGGGGACATCCGCAGGGTCGTCGGACAGGCCCGCAGTGTCCGCCCCGGCGTGCTGCCCTGGCTCTGGCCCGTCCTCTTCGCCCTGCTCAACTGGCTGTTCGACGCGGCCTGTCTGGCCGCCGCGATGTGGGCGCTCGACATCCCCGTACCCTGGCACGCGCTGCTGTTCTGCTACGCGCTCACCCAGCTCGTGGGGAGCCTGCACCTCACACCGGGCAACCTCGGTGTCGCCGAGGCGACTCTGGCGGGCCTGCTCGTCGTCTACGGTATGCCCTCCGAACAGGCCATCGCCGCGACCTTCCTCTACCGCGTCCTCACCTACTGGGCACTCCAGCCCATCGGCTGGACATGCTGGACCGCCCTCAGCCTCGGCGACATCCGCGCGGAACGCAGGGGCGAGCGGTAGCTCGGGCGCCGAGCCCTTCCGCGCTCCGGACACCCGGCACACAATTCCCCATTGCTGATCCGATACTGACTTGGCTGCGCCCATGCCGGAAAAGTCGCAGGTCATAGCCCTGAGTGGACTGCGGGTGCGGCTCAGGCGGCGGCGTCGGACTGTACGGGCGGCAGGGCCGGCTTCACCGACATCCCCGACAGCCTCGCCGGGCAGGGCGCGGGAGGGGCGGGCTCGCTGGTGATCCGGTGCGGCCCGTTCACCCTGGGCTCGACCAACGGCAGGACCACGACTCCGGCCCATCCGACCAGCAGCTCCTCCAGCCGGGCCTTCCGTGTCTGCGCCAAGTCGACCAGCGCCGTCAGGGACTCCGGCATCACCTGCACCCCCTGGTGGTAGCCGTCCGACTCCGATGGCGGCACCTGACGTCCGGAGACCGTGCCCACCGACACTCCAGCGCACCGAGTGACACGTCCCGCACGTGCGTCGCGCGCGGCTGGAGTGGCCTGCGCCCCCCACCACCGCGACAGTCCCGAGGTGGGGGGGCTACGCGTCCGCCGCCCTACCCGGCCACCACCGCCTCCGCCGAGGACCGCGGTGTCACCAGGCGGCGCCGGGTACGGGCCAGCAGACCGTGCCGCGGGGCGACGCACCAGGTCAGTGCGAACAGTCCGGTGAGGACGACCACGATGGAGCCGCCGGCCGCGAGGTCGTACCCGTACGACACATACAGTCCGCCCAAGGTGCCCGCGCAGCCGATGCCGGACGCCAGCAAGGTCATCACGCCGAGCCGGTCGGTGAGCATCCGGGCGGTCGCGGCGGGCGTGATGAGCAGCGCGAGGACGAGGATGTTGCCGACCGCCTCCAGGGACATCACGATCGTCGTCGTGACGACGATGTAGAGGACGAGGTCGAGGCCGAAGACCGGCAGACCCGCGGCACGGGCCGTCTCCCGGTCAAGGGTCACCGCGACCAGCTCCTTGCGCAGCAGAAGGACGACGCTGACGACGACGGCGCCCAGCCCCGCGACGGTCCGAACGTCCTCGGGCCCCACGGCGAGGACCTGGCCGAACAGAAAGGAGGACAGGTCGGTCGTCCAACTGTCGCGGGTCGACACGACGACGATGCCGAGGCCGAAGGCGAAGGCGAAGAAGACCCCGATGACGGTGTCCTCCTTCAGCCGCCGGTTCTGGGAGACGAAGGCGATGAGGACCGCGGTGGTGACACCGGCCGTCGCGCCCCCGAGCAGCAGATTGCCCTCCACCGCGTAGGCGAGCGCCACGCCGGGGAACGCGGAGTGTGCCACGGCATCGCCGATGAAGGCCATGCCACGCAGCACCACATGGACGCCGACGACTCCGCAGACCATGCCGACGACCGCGGCGACCGCGAAGGCACGCTGCATGAAAGGCAACTCCCAAGGGCCGAGCAGGAACTCGATCACGACGCGGCCTCCTTGTCCGCAGTCCGCCGCCGCGGAAGGGTCGCCCGGTCCAGGCCGAAGGCTTGGAGCATACGGTCGGGGTCGGACAGGAGTCCGGGCCCGCCCTCGGCCACCACCGTCCGGTTGAGCAGGACGACACGGGTGCAGGTGCGGGCGGCTGCCGCCAGGTCATGAGTGGTGATCAGCAGCGCCGCTCCGTCCTCGGCCAACCGGCCGAACAGATCGTTGAGCAGCTCCTGCGTGGGTACGTCGACGCCGGTGAAGGGCTCGTCCAGCAGGAGGAGGCGTGGTTCGGCGGCCAGCGCGCGGGCGACGAGGACGCGTTGACGCTGGCCGCCCGACAGCTCACCGATGGGGCGGCGCCGCAGGTCGCTGAGGCCCGTGAGTTCCAGGGCCCGGTCCACGGCGGCGTGGTCCACCGCTGTGGGCCTGCGCAGCCATCCGATGCGCCGGGTGCGGCCGGACAGGACCGCGCCCGCGATGTCGACGGGGAAGTCCCAGGCGAATTCGTGCCGTTGGGGAACATAGCCGATCTCGCTCCGCACCTCGGCGACAGGTCTGTCGCCCACCACGATGCGACCGGACGACACGGCGGCCAGGCCGAGTACCGCGCGCAGGAGGGTGGTCTTGCCCGCTCCGTTGGGTCCGATCAGCCCGACCAGTTCCCCGGCGGCGACACGGAGATCAGCGTCCATCAGTGCGATACGGCCCCCGAGGGCTACGGTGACCCGCTCGGCCCGCAGCACGGGAGCGACAGCCCTCATGCGCGTCCTCCGTCGCGCCGCCGCACCCGGCGCCGGTTGAGTCCGACGAGTGCGGCTCCGGCCGCGGCGAGCGCCACCGCGCCGCCGCCCATGAGGACCGCGTCTCCCGCACCCGTACTGGCCATCGAGCCCGAGGCCCCCGTGCTCTGCCCCGCTGCGCCGTCCGCCGCCCCGGACGCGGGCGCGGTCGCCCCCGAACCGGATGTGCCGTCCGCCCCCGTGGGTGTTCCCGCGGACCCGGGGCCGTCGCCGGACGGGCTGACGGAGTCGGGATCTGTGCTGTCCCCGACCACGAACGTCAATGTCTCCGTGTCGGCGGACGCCGAGCCGTTCGCCAGGGTCCCGGCCATCGAGACGGTCAGCCGGTGGACCCCTTCGCCGCGAAAGGCCCAGCCCCCGTGCGCATGGGTGTTGGCCGGTACGTCGATGTGGTCCGGCACACCGTCCGCGCTGTCGAACAGGACGGTGGCGCCCGACAGCCCGTCGTAGGTGTACAGGGCGAATCCGCCCGGTCCTCGGGCCTTGGTCAGGCCGAACTTCACACCGCCCTCGAGTGCGCCGGTGCCGATGTTGTCGGTGGACCAACCGGGCCACAGCAGGCCCTCCTGCTGCACCTGGTCGAGCAGCCAGACGGGGTCGCCCGCTCTGCCCAGGAAGGCGAGACTGTCACCGGCCGGTATCTGCTTCTTGGCGGCGGGCTTGACGTGGAACACCACGGACGACGGTTCCCGCCAGGTGGTCTTCCCCGCGACGGTGCCGTCCTTGACCTGCATCTGGAGTCTCCCGTCGACGACCCGCGCGGCGATGTCGACGTGACCGGCCCCGAGCACCTTCCTCTCCGTGGCGGCCTGCCCGGAGGCGGCCCGCGCGGGAGCGGGCGCCTCGACGGCACGGGCCGCGGACGGCCGCGCGGCCAGTGCCGGAGCGCGCCCGGCGAGCGAGGGGACAGGCGTGAGGGCCGGTACGGGCCCGGTGGCCGGAGACGGCAGCGGCGAGGGGCGCACGGGCGGACGGGTACCGACCTGCGCGGTCAGTATCGTCGTACGGCGTACGGGATCGTCCTCGGCGGACGCTTCGGCGAGGGTGAGCCGGTAGGTGCCCGGTGCGGTGAACGACCACCGGGCGTCGGAGGGCTCGTCGGTGCCGGTGCCGGTGCCGGTGCCGGTGCCGGTGCTGGTGCTGGTGCTGGTGCCGGTTTCGCGGGGCGGGATCGGATAGCCGTCCTCGGGGAATCCACCGGCCCGATCGCTGTGCGCCAGGACTTCGGGAGCCTGTCCGTCGTCCGCCGTGCGGTGGACGACGAGTGCGCCGGGGCCCTCGACGGCTGTGAGGGTCAGTCCGGCCCCGGCCTCGGGCTCGTCGGCCTCCCACACAGGGGTCCCCGGGTCCCCCAGGAACGCGTAGGCCGGGTCGTCCGGTACCGGCGTCAGACGGGTGTCGTCGACGTCGATCGCCGGAGCGGGCACGGGTGCCTGGTGGGTCGCCGCCGGTGTCGGTCCGGCCTCGGGGGCGCCGACGGCCGTGGCTGCCACGGGGCTGAGCACCAGGGCGGTACCGAGGGCGCAGCCCACCGCGATCCGGTTCCTGACCCCGCTGTCTCGTGCGCTTCTCATGGCGTGCTGCTTCCCTTTCCGCCCAGGCACCGGGCGAGTTCACCGGCGTTGTGGCGCATCATCGCGACGTAGTCGTGGACCTTGTCGTCGAAGGAGTCCCCGTAGATCGTGCAGAGTCCGACGCCCTCGTCCCGGGCCACCCGGCGCAGGACGTCGGCACGTGCGGCGAGGTTCGGTTCGAGGAAGACGGCCGGGACCTTCTTCTCCCGGATGGTGCGCCGCAGCTTCTCGACCTCGGCCGCGCTCGGCTCCTGGTTCGGTACGGGGACGACGAAGCCGGCGACCTCCATGCCGTATGCCTTGGCGAGGTATCCGAAGGCGTCGTGCGTGGTGATGAGCTTGCGGTGGGCCGGGGGCACGGTCGCGAGGGTGTCGGCGACCTCCTTGTGCAGGGCGGCGAGGGTCCGCAGATACACCTGGGCGTTGCGCTCGTAGACGGCCTTTCCGTCCGGGTCGGCCCGGGTGAGTTCGGCCTGGATACGCCGGACGTACGCCTCGGCGTTGGAGACATCGCCCCAGGTGTGCGGGTCCATGTCGCCGTGCACATGCTTGCCGACGACGGCCTGCGGCAGGACCCAGATGTCCCGTCCGCTCTCCCCGAGGAAGCGGAACTGCTCCTGCTCGGGCACCTGCTGCCGGGCCCGGTCGGGGACGTTCAGCGCCACCGCCGCACCGGGCAGGCGCACCCGCTCACCGGTGCCCTTCTTGTCGGTCCGTACGTAGACCGACTTCCGCTGGGCGTTGAGGGTGACGTCGGCGTGTCCCGCATCGAGCGACTCACGTCCCGCGGCCGGTTCGTTGTGTTCGGCGCCCCCGACGGTGAAGGTGACGGTGCCCCCTCCCGCGTCGGTCGTCGTTCCGTCCAGGCCCTCGGTCCGGCCGCTCAGGGTCAGGTGGTAGGTGCCGGGCTCGGTGAACACCCAGTTGACGTGGGTGTGCGCCTCGGGCGGCAGGGCGAAGGAGTCGTCGGCGTCGAGGCCGTCGGCGGAGTTGATGTAGCTGGTGGGGTTGCCGAGGGTGTCGGTGAGGTAGACGTGCAGGTCCCCCGGCCCGGTGAGCTTGACGGCGGTGGTCCGGACCTGCGCTCCCGCACCGGCGACCGCACCTTCCACGGCCCAGCCGAGCCACAGCACGTCGAGTCCGAGGTCCTCCTCCAGCTTCATGACCGTGCCGCCGAACTGCTCCAGCCGGGCGGCGACCTCGACCTTGGGGACGCCCTCACGGGCATTGTTGTGGATCATCTTGATGATTCCGGGCTCTTCGAGGAGCAGCCCATTGGAGAAGACGATGTCGGCGCGGGCCACCTCGGCCGTGTCACCGGGCCCCGGCTCGTAGGAGTGCGGGTCGCCGTGGTGCGGCACGATCGAGGTGACGTCGACCCGCTCGCCGCCGACCTGGCGCACGAGGTCGGCGATCACTCCGGTGCTGGCCGAGACGTTCAGGGCGGCGTCGGACGCTCCAGGACCGATGCCCGAACAGGCCGCCAGCAGCAGCACACCTGTGGACGCGAGGACGGTTCTTCGAAGTGCGCTGTGCACGACGGAAACTCCTTGATGGGTACGGGGGAGGGCCGGCGGCGGGAGCCGGGAGCCGGCGGTCAGTGGGCGGTCGGGTCCGGCCGGTTGCCGCGGCGGCGTACGGCCAGGTAGGCCACCGTGCCGGCGCAGACCGAACCGGCTGCCAGCCCGGCCGGAAGCAGCACGGAGCTGCCGGTGGAGGCCAGGTGGCCGCCGGCCGGCCCGACGGCGGCCTGTCCGGTGTTCCCGGGGCCGCCGGTCGATCCGGCACTGCCCCGCGACGGGTTCGCCGTGCCGGTCGCCGGTGCGGAAGGCGGCGCGGACACGACGGGCGGGGCGCCGGTCGTGGTGGCACTCGGGGACCCGCCGGGCGGGTCGGTCGCGGGGGCGGAGGGTTCAGTGCCGCGCCCTGGCCTCACCGTCGTCGGGTCGGTGGCGCCGACGGCCCAGGCGATCGTCGCCGTGTCACTGACCCTGCTTCCGTCGGCGAGCGTGGCGGCGACGGTGAAGGTCGTGCGGTAGACGCCTTCTTCGGTGAAGGCCCAGGCCGAGTGGGAGTGGCTGCCGGCGGTGTGCTCGAAGGCGTCGGGCAGCCCGTCGCCGCTGTTGACGAGGGTGACACTGTCCATCGAGTTGTCATTGATCACGCCCAGTGTGCCGGGACCCTGGAGGGAGTCGACCCGGTAGGTGACTCTGCCCCTGACCTGGGCGGGAGTGAACTCTTCGGTGTTCCAGCCGGGCCAGACGAGCCCCGCGAGCTGGCTGGACGGAAGCCACCACACCGGGTCTCCTGGTCGGCCCAGAAAGTCGTACGCCTCGGTGATGCGGCGTTTGGCGGCGGGTCTGACGTGGATGACGACGTCGTCGGGGTCGAGCCACCGCGGGTTCTGGGGTGTGCCCTCCTTGATCCGGAAGGCGAGCTTGCCGGTGCCCGCCGGGCGTGCGGCCAGGTCGATGTGTCCGTCGTCGATGATCCGCGCGGCCGAAGTCGGCGTGGGTGTCGGCGTCGGTGCGGAGGTGGTGGGTGTGGAGCCGTCTCCGGGACGTACTTGTGTGGGATCGGCCGAGCCGACGGCGACGGCGATGGTCTCGGTGTCATGTGCCTTGGTCCCGTCGGCCAGTGTCGCGCTCACGGTGAGGGTGAGCCGGTGGACGCCCTCGGAGGTGAAGCCCCAGGTCGGTGCGGAACGCTCCCGGCCCTCGGGCAGGACGAACGAACGGAACGCGGGATCTTCGCTGTTGAGATGCTGGACGGGTTCCTGGTCCGACCACTCCATCTCCTCGGTGAAGGTGTAGAGGGCGAACCGCCCTTCGCCCTCGGCGCGATCGAGGGTGACCTCGGCCGACCGAGCCCCTGCCAGACCCGTGAAACCGGGGGTGAGGGCGAAGATGTCCTTGGCGTGACGGCCGTTGAGGAACCAGCCGTACAGACCGTCCCCGAGGAGGGGGCTGAGGGGCGAGAGGATCGACTCCTTGGCCTCCGGGACCACGTGCAGCACCACGTCCGACGGTTCACGCAGCACCGTTTCGCCCCCCGAGCGGTCTGCGATCCGCAGGTCCAGGCGACCGTCCGTGAGCTGCGGCGTGAAGTCGATGTCGCCCTGGGCCAGCACGACGGCGGCGCCACCGGCATGGGCGGGCCCGCCGACCGCGGCGACCAGGGCCACGGCGGCGGCGCACAGGACGGCGGCCAGCAGTCCGGCGGTCGCCGCGACGACCCGCCGTCCGGGTGTGAGGACGCTCATGGTCCCTATCTCTCCTTGCCGCGGCGGTGGACCCGCCCGCGCGCGCGGGGCACGGACGGGTCCACCGCGATCGGTGAGCCGCTCAGTGGGAAACGGTGAAGGTGTACTGGGCGGTCGCCGACTTGGCGACGCCCCCCACGGTGCCGGTGACGGTGAAGTTCACCTTGTAGGTGCCGGGCTCCTCGAAGACCCAGTTGGCGTGGTCGTGCGCACCCACGGCGAACGTCTTGTTCTTGTACGTGGTCGTCGTGCCGCTGTCCCAGTAGCGGTCGACGGTGGAGCCGTTGACCTTGTACACGCTGAAGTCGTCGGTGGCGGCGCCGTCGCGGGTCACCGCGCCGAGTCTGTACTGCACGGTGTTGCCGGCGAACACACCGGAGGCCAGGTGCTCGGTGGAGACACCGGGCCACAGGATGTTCTTGGCTGCGGCCGTGGCCTCGTTCTGGGGCAGCGCCCAGACCTGCGCGCCGGTGCCGAGGAAGGCGTACTGCGCGCCCGTCGGACGAGCGACCAGCGCGGCTGCGGGCACGGACAGCGCCGCGTCGGCCGGGTCGTACTCGACATGGTTGACCTCGTCGTGCACATGCAGCGCGAATCCGGCACCGTCCCACTCCGCGTCCAGGACGTCGACGTGGCCGGCGGAGAGCGTAGTCGCGGCGAAGGCGGTGCTGTTGAGCCCGGCCATGGCGAACGCGGCGGCCATGGCGCCTGTCACGGTCATCAGGCGCTTACGGGTATGCAAGGTAGCCCCCTCTGGGTCATGTCCATGCCGTTCATGGACAACGGGATGATAATCATGTTCATTAACGGCCCGCAAGCCTTCCCGCCACCTCTCGGCGCTGGGGGAGTGGGGCGGGGCGCGCCGGCTGGGCGGCTGCTTCCGGGGGCGCGGGGTCGGTGGGTTCGCCCTGACGGATCATCAGGGCGCAGCCGACGCGGGGCGCTTCGCATGAGGCCGGTCATCAGGTCGGCCGACGGGAACCCGTAGGTGCTCAGGCGGGGCAGCACACCGGTCGTGACGCTGCCTCCTCCGCGTCCGATCCGGCCGCGGGCGCGGCGGTTGCGGGAGCTGCGGTGACCACGGATCACGGCAGCGGCGTCGGCGGGCTGCCCAGGCTCGTGTCAGGAGGGGCCGGTGTCGTGCCTGGGTGGGTGGGAAGGGGCCGGGGCCTGACTGCGAGTACCACCCGGGCGAGTGCGTGCCGGGACGTCGCAGTCAGGCGGGAGCCCGAGGAAGCAGCTCTGGGCTACCTGTTCAGAGCGCCGTGAGCGTGCCGCCGTCGATGAGGTGGTCGGCGCCGGTGAGGTTGCGGGCGAGGTCGGAGAGGAGGAAGACGATCAGGGCCGCGACTTCCTCAGGCTCGGTGATGCGACCGGTGGCGATGCCGAAGTCCTGCGGCAGCCGCTGGAAGAAGGTGGCGTGGTCCAACCCGGCCTGGGCCGCGACCTTGCCGCCCAGGCCGGCGGGATCCGCCCAGATGAAGGTGTTGACCGCTCCGGGGGAGACGGTGTTCACTCGTACGCCCTTGGGGCCGAACTCCCGGGCCAGGGACTTTCCCAGCGAGGTGAGGGCTGCCTTGGCCGCGCTGTAGGCGATCAGGCCGACGGTGGGCTCGCGGGCGCTGATGGATGAGACGTTGACGATCGAGCCGCGGCGTTCGATCAGGCTGGGCAGGGCGGCGCGGGTGGCGCGGACGGCGCTCAGCAGGTTGAGGTCGAGGACACGGGACCACTGTGCGTCGTCGGCGTCCAGGAAACCGCGGGGCTCCATGTTGTCCTCGCCGCCCACATTGTTCACCAGGAGGTCGATGCCGCCCAGCCGGTCGAGGGCGCCGCTCATGAGGGTGGCGACGCCTTCCGCGGTGCTCAGGTCGGCCGGCACGGTGTGCGCGCCGGTGTCCTCCAGCTCGGGCGTGATGGTGCGGGCGCCACCGACGACGCGGACTCCTTCGGCTGTCAGGGCCCGGACCGTGGCGAGTCCGATGCCCCGGCTGGCACCGGTGACGACCGCTGTCTTCGAGGTGAGGTGGGGATTCACGGAACTCCGTTTCTCGAACGGTAAACACCCTTATGAGGATGGGCACTTGAGGCGTGCACGCAGCGCCACCCGATCGTCGCGTCCGGCAACCGAAAAGTCCATCGCGGACACCAGGACGTCCCCCATGAACCGCAGTCCCCTCAATCTGATCGACAGCAGGGCTCCGAAGGCCGCTGCGGCAACGCGTCCGAACGTGGTGCCCCCGATCGACAGCCGTGCTTGCCCCGTACTGTCGCCGTTCGGCGCGCAATTCGGTGGGTTGGACATGGCGCGACAACGGTGGGCGCTGCCGCCGGACCACGGCCAGTCGTCCAAGAATCAGGACTGGATGCCAGGAGGGCCCGGCTGCGGAGGGTCGCGACGGCGGGCGAGCAGGCGTCACCCAAGCAGAGGTGGTCGTGGGTCGACGGCCTCTTCCCGCGGCGGCGGGAGCGGGACGGCGTTCGGGGCCGCCGCCCCGGACGCCGAAGGCCTCCCGCCGACTCGGCGAGGCGCACTCTGTCGGGCGGGAGTCGGCGGTCCCGGAGGGGGACGGTCACGGCCGGGCAGGGCCGGGCGAGAGTCACCGTCCCGGGACGGGTCAGGGCCGCCGGGTGCTGCCGCCGAGTGAGGTCAGGCGGAGAAGTTCGGTGCGGACGCCAGGAGACCGATGAGCATGGCCGGGGCGCTGCCGGTGCGCTCGACCGTGAAGACCCCGCCACGACCGGGCCCACCAGGCGCCCCTACCGGCCGCGCTTCGGCCAGGCGGTGACCCGGTGATCGGCGGTCCATCCCTGGTCCCATGACGGCGCCGCTCAGCCGTCGATCCGATGCGTGGCCCAGAAGGAGCCCAGATCCACGCCGGTGGCCGCCTCCTGAGCGGCGGACTTGAAGGCGGACGTCGTGCTCACGCCGTAGC
The DNA here is from genome assembly GCF_040652095.1 of Streptomyces sp. NPDC048290. NCBI lineage: Bacteria > Bacillati > Actinomycetota > Actinomycetes > Kitasatosporales > Streptomycetaceae > Streptomyces > Streptomyces sp. NPDC048290. Next base: position 88,685 of record NZ_JBEZLM010000015.1, on the reverse strand, counting down.
GGTGGGCGTGGACATAGCCGCGTAGCAGGCGTGTCATGGCGTCGGCGCCGATCGTCCGGCGCAGGTCGTGCAGGGCGCAGGCGCCGTAGCCGTAGACGACGTCCTCGTACCGGTCCGGGTGGGCGTCCCAGTACGCCATGCCGTTGGTGATCCGCTCCTGTGGTGTCGACCACTTCACGGCGCTCCAGCAGTCCGTGCCGTCGCGGCCGAGGGCGCGTTCCGTGGCGTATTCGGCGAAGGACTCGTCCAGCCAGGGCTGGTGGTACTGATCGTCGCCGACGATGCCGTACCACCACTGGTGCGCGATCTCGTGGACGAGGGCGGAGGTCTTGACCCGGTTCAGGACGAACCCCGGGTACTCCATGCCGCTGAACCAGAGGTCGTTGTCCAGGACGACGTCGAGTTCGGTGTAGGGGTAGGCGCCGAACGCGTGGGCGTGGGTGTCCATCGCGGACCCGGCGGCGGCGAGCATGTCTTGGGCGTCGGGCGGGGTGATACCGGCCGTGCTGTGGATGGTGATGGTGACCCCGGACGCGGAGACCTGGGACATGCTGGTGAACGGGCCCGCGGACCAGGCGAAGTCACGTACCGCGTGGGACGTCGATGTGGTGACGGTCCGTCCGGGGGTCCCCGGGGTGTGGGTCGCGGTGCCGGTGGCGGGGACCTCGATGGTGGACGGGTGGTCGAGCCGTACGGTGAAGTCGGCGGCCAGGGTGTAGAAGGACTCCCCGGTGTCGGTGAACGGGGGGAGATGCCATCCGGCGCCGTCCCGTACCGCGAGGACCGGCAGGGCGTTGCCGAAGTGGCTGTACGCCCCGAACCGCCCGAATCGCCCGGCGTTGCCGGTGAGGTCGGGGGCCCGCAGGGTGAGGTGGAAGCCGATCGTGTGGCGTTCGCCGGGACCGAGCGGGGTCGGGAGGGCGAGGCGCAATGCCGTGCAATCCACCCGGTGCCCGGCCTCGGTCGCGCCGGTGAGGCGTGTCACGGTGACTGCGGGCATCGAGCAGCCCCCAGGGGCGTTGCCCCACAGTCTGAGGTAGATCTCGTGGAGCGGCTCCCGCGCGGCATTGGTGAAGCTCACCCACTCGTGTCCGGACCATCGGCCGCCCGAGGCGTCAGCGGTGAGGTCGACCGTGTACGTCGCCGAGGCTGGTGTCCGGGCCTGACCTGGGTCCTGGTCGGTTCCGGGGGGCGCGCCGCCCGTCATCGTGGCGAGCAGCGCTAAGCACCCGAGAAGGGCGGCCAGGAGCCGGGCTGGCCTGCTCAAGCGGGCTTGCCCGCAGAGGGCACCGGAGCCTGGTGCGGGAGGTCCGGGCCTCCCTGCGAACGGCCGCTGTCGCTCTCCCGCTGGCGTCGGACCGCGAGGTCCACCGCCCGGTCGACGGCGGGCAGACAGGCGGCCATGTCCGTGTGGACCACGTACTCCACCGAGGCGACCGTGTGCAGGCCCTGGACCAGGAAGGTGTACTCCCGGTCCGGCTCCAGCAGCAGGACGATCGGCTTGCCGAAGGCGCTGGCCCAGCCGATCTCGATATGGGTGCCCGGCGAGGCCGGGTGGCCGGGCAGGGCCACGAAGACATCGGCCTTGCGGATCTCGTCCTGATCGAGTTTGGTGCATTGCTCGGGCCGCATCAGTTCCGCCCCCCACGCCTCGCGGCGATGGGCGTTGTGCACGGCGAGTCCCTGCGCCTCGAAGTGCTTGATCAGGACGTCGAACGGGCCCCGGGCAGCGGCCGGCATCTCTCCGGTCTCCGGGTCCAGGAGCTGGATGAACGGGCCTGCGACGAAGACCGACCGGATGCCCGGGTCCGGGCGGGAGCCGGGGGAGTCGAGGGGTGAGGTGAGGGTCATCGGAGTACCTCCTCAGAAGTGGTGGTGCGCGGTGTCGGGTGGCGGGGGACCGAAGGAACGCGGCGGGTCAGTCCTTGAGGAAGCACTGGATGAAAGCGTCGCCGGTGGTGCCGCCGTGGGTGTACTCGGTGGTGTCGTACGCGGTGAAGGGGTGACGCTCGACGCGGATGCGGCGGAAGTGCGGGAGGTACTGCCAGCGCAGCTCCGGCTTGGTGGAGAAGAACGGGATGAAGACGCCCCCGGTGCGCAGTACCCGGACGACCTCCGGCATGACCCGGGCCCACAGCTCGGAGTCCGTCCAGACCTCCAGGTCGAGGGCCGGGTCGAAGAAGATCCCGTCGAGGCTCTCCGACGGCAGCTCGAAGATCCGCTCGAAGAAGTCGCCGCGTTCGACGGTGAGGTTGTCGGGCAGGTGGGGGTGGCGGGCCCGGAAGAGGTCCTCGACCTCGTCGAAGAGTTCCAGCACCGTGTGGCTGCGGGTGGCCGGGTTCCCGGCGATACGCAGTGCGGACAGGCCGAGGCCGAGGCCGACCTCGTAGAAGTCCGTGCCGTACTCGCACAGCATGTCGGCGCTGGCCCACATCAGGTCGCGCTCCCAGGCCTGCATGGCCTGCTCGCCGCCGATGCTGAGAGTCACCTCGCCGTCCTCCTCGATCAGTTCGATCGCCGGCTTGGCTGGCTGCGCGATGTTCTGGGTTTCCATGGTCTGCTCCCTACGGGGGTGTGGACGGCTGGAGTGTCTTGGAGGGGTGGTCGGTCAGGTGGTGCGGGGCAGGACACCGAAGTGGCGGCGGGCCGTGGACACGGCGAGATCCTGGACGGCGAACACCGTGAAGTAGTACGCCTGCGGCGCGGTGCCCGGCGCGCACCGCACGCGGAACGTGACATCCTCCGCCCGCCCGCCGGGGAGGCGGCGCCGGATGGTGGCCGGTTCCACGGCGGTGTCCTCGCGGAGATAGGTCGGTACGAACAGTCCCAGGCGGACGGGGCCCGTGCGGGCCGCGGTCACCCTGGCCCGCACCTCCAGTACCCCGCCCTGCTCGACCATGTCAGGGGCGTACGCGAGCAGGGCGGGGGCCTCCGGGACGCGGAACGTGACATCGCCGCACCGCATACAGACGGCGCACGTGGTGTCCAGGATGTGCGGGAGCAGGCCGCGCCGGGTGAACTCCTGCGCGGGACGCCCGCAGTGACAGGTGACCTCCCCCACCCGGTGGTCCAGGGTGCTGCGGTCGCCGAAGTGCGCGGGATAGTTCATCAGCTCGGTCTCGGGGTCGGCCGCGACCTGCTCGGCGATGACATGGTCGAGGGACTGGAGGTCCGCGGTGAGCGAGGCCCGGATCTGCTCGGGTGACTGGTCGGCGAGTTGGGTGGGCCTGGCCACCCACAGGTCGACCTTGCGGGCCAGTTTCGTCAGCCGGGGCCGCAGCGGGTGGTTGTGCGGCAGCAGGTCCGAGGCGAGGTAGGCGGTGAGCCGGGTGCCCACGGTCAGCAGCAGCGGGTCGGGGCGGTGGTCCGCCGGAGCGGGCGGCGCCGGGGTGTCCTCCGGTGCCTCCGGCAGTCCGAAGCGCATGAACGCCGGATAGGGGTGCGAACCCGCCAGGCTGGCGTTGAGGGTGTCGACCGAGTCCGCGCCGACGAGGGCGCCGTGCATCCAGGCGACGTTCTCCGGCCGGTCGGAGTCATGCACCGACACCGCCGAGACGACCGTACGGGCCGGGCCGTCGAGGGCGTTCAGCAGCAGCTGGTACTTCGGGTCGTACAGCGCGAGGTCCGCGAGCGGGCCGCTGTTGCAGGCGCTGAGCACCAGTTCCACGGCCTCCACCTGGTGGAGCGGGACCAGCTTGTCCTCCGGCTTGTAACAGGGCAGCCCGTACGCGCAGCGCGGTCCGAGGAGTCCGGGCGTGGCCGGGGCCGAGGGGCTGAGACCGCACAGGGTGAACTCGCCGAGGTTGACGCTGTCGTCCTTGCCGTGTCCCTGGAAGCCCACCCGCAGCCACCGGGTGTTGAGGATCTCCGCCTGGATGTCCGCGCGTTCGAAGTCCCGGTCGTCGAAGACCTGCACACCGGGCAGCCGGGGCGGCCGGTCGGTGTCCGTGAACAGGCCCAGCGCGTCGACGTCCAGGGCGGGCCGTGCGTACTGTTTGGCGACGTTCCAGCAGACCGAGGCGCCGTCACGCCCACTGAGCAGCGTCAGCGCCTGCCGGGGGCCGCGATAGGTCGCCATCAGCAGGGCACGTACGGGGTCCAGGGTGAGCCGGTCGTAACAGCCGACGACCAGCAGCGAACCGCCGTGCCGGGCCCGGAACGCAGCCATGTCGCCGAGCTCCTCCTCGTCCGCCCAGGTCCGGGCGAACGGACGGGCCAGCTCCGCGAGCCCCGCCGGGAGGTCCGCCCGGCCGAGGACGATGCCGACGTCCAGGGGGTGCGGCCGGCGCAGGCCGCCGTAGAGCCGTCCGGCGCGTTCGACGCTCTCCGTCAGATCGGCGCGGTCCTCGGTCGGGACCGGCACCGGAAGGTGCTCCGGGAATGCCAGGAACTCCTGGACAGCTCGGGCGAAGTCCTGCCGGGCGACCGGACGGAACAGGGGGGCCGGGTCGGACGGCCGGTCGGCACGCTGCTCGGTGAGCGCGGCGTTCATGGTGGACCACCTCGTGTTGCCCGCGTCGGGGCGCGGGGGAAGGGGGCAGGGGACAGGGAGGGAGGGAAGGGGGAAGGGGGCGGGTGCGGAGGGCCCCGGGCCGCGGCCACGGTCGTCATACCGCCGACTTCACCTTCGGCGCCGCCCGCCGGGTCAGCAGCCCCCGGCAGACCAAGGCCACCGAGGCGGCGGCCAGGGCGGTCCCGGTCGCCACCGCGAACACCGTCCGGGGCCCGAACGGGTCCATCAGCAGCCCCCCGGCCTGCTGGCCCACCGCGTCACCCAGGACGGTGGCCAGCGACGCCCAGGTGAACGCCTCCGCCATCGAGGGTCCCTCGGCGATACCGCTGACCAGGCTCATCTCGGTCGCGGAGACCAGGGCGATGGGTGCGCTGCCCACCGCGAGGGCCAGCGCGAGGCTCACCTCGGAGCCCGCGAGCAGCGTCAGCGCGGTGCCTGCGGCGTAGACCAGCAGCAGACGGGGCAGGCGCACCTGCGGGGCCACCTCGGACTGGGATCTGCCGAGCCAGAGGGCGCCCAGCGCGCTGCCGATGCCCCAGCAGGCGTACACCACGCCGGTGGCGCCCGCGGTGCCGTGCTGGTCGACGAACGCCGGGATCGCCAGGGTCAGCAGGCCGATGGGCACCGCGGAGACGGCCATGATGACGGTCAGCGCCAGCAGTGCGGGGTCCCGCAGCGGACCCAGCGGATGGCGCGGCCCGTCCGGTGCCGTCGGCGTGTCCTCGGTGCCGGTCGGCAGCCGGGTGAAGGCGAGCCCGAGCGTGCCCAGGCCGCCCACCGCCGCGATCACGGTCACCGCCAGACCCGCCGAGCCGGCCAGCATCAGCGCCGCCAGCATCAGCGGCGCCCCGATCACCAGGACCTCGGTGAGCAGCGCCTCCCACAGGTAGGCCGTCTCGCGTTCGTCGTCCCGCAGCGGCAGCCGCGCCCACAGTGCGCGCATACAGGCGTTCGCGGGGGGCAGCGCCACGCCCGCGACGACCGCCGCCGCGGGCTGCGCCCAGCCTCCCGGGTGGGTGGCCCACACCAGGACGGCGAGCGCCGCCGGATATGTGAGGGCGGTCGCGGTCAGCACCATCGAGCGGCCGTCGCGGTCGAGACGGCGGGCGATCAGCGGGCTGCCCAGGGCCATCCCGAGGGTGTACAGCGCGGCGACCAGACCGGCCTGGGCGTAGCTGCCGCCCTGCTCACGGACGGTCAGGACCAGGGCGAGCGACATGAGATAGACCGGCAGCCGGGAGACGACGCTCCACCAGGCCGCCCCGGCCACCCGGGGACGCGTGAGGAGGTCGAGGAAGCGACGGGGCAGGCCGCTGGTCACGTGGGGGTCTCCGTTCGACGGCCGCGCGGGGTGGCCGGGGTGGGGGCTGGGCTGGTGTGTGGGTGCTCGGCGTGAGTGGTGGTGCGGGCGGGTGGTCCGGGTGGTGGCCGGGGTGGGGTGCTGGGCTGGTGTGCGGGTGTTCGGCGTGAGTGGTGGTGCGGGCGGGTGGTCCGGATGCCGGGCTGGAGTATGGGTGCTCCGGCGCGGGTCGTGGTGCGGGCAGGTGGTTCGCGCGGCGGTCGGGGTCGGGGTCGGGTGCCGGGCTGGTGTGCGGGCGCTCGGCACGAGCGGTGGCCGGGTCGGATGCCAGGCCGATAAGCGGGTGCCCGCCACGAGTGGTGGTCCGGCCAGCGGATCCGGGTGGCCATCAGGTCGGGACGGCATGGGCCTCCTGCGCCACCACCTCGATCGTGAAACGGTCGAGCACCTCACGCATCCGGCTCTCCACCTCCCCGACCGAGGCTCCCACGACATGGACGTACCCCGAGGCGTTGTGCGAGGCCCGGCGTGCCGCCACCGTGTCACCCGCGCCGGTCTTGAGGACCGCGTCGATGACCCCGGGCATTCCCAGGAGTTCGTCGCGGGAGGTGATCCGGCGGACCAGCCCCGTCCCGGGCAGCGGCAGCAGGAGATCACCGGCGCAGCGGCGCTCCCGGTACTCCAGGTCGGGGCGTTGGCCGAGGTAGACATCGAGGGTCGCGCCGAACACGTCGAAGCCGTACGCGTGGCCGTGGTTGGCGGGGATCTCGCAGCCCGCGAGCCGTACGCCGATCTCACCGGCGTACACCTCGCCGTCGATCAGGAAGAACTCCATGTGGAGGTAGCCGTGGTCGACACCGAACCCTGTGACGATGGTCTGGACGAGTGCCCGTAGGTCGACCGGTGGGCCCTCGCCGGTGCCGACGCTGATGTTGGCGTTCATCGCGCCGTCCACGATGTCCAGCGGACGGCACGGCATGGCGCTCGGCCAGGCGTCGAGGACCGTGCCGCCGAGGACGATCGCGCAGACCTCCCACTCGGTGCCGCCGAGATACGCCTCCACCATCCAGTCCCGGGCCGTGAGATCGAGCCCGGCGAGGTCGCCCGGCCCGTCGAGCCGGTAGGTGTCCACGCAGGCGAAGGAGTCCACCGGCTTGAGCACCAGCGGCCAGCCGTGCCGTGCGGCGAACCGCTCGATCTCCGTGCCCGACCGTACGCGGGTGAACTCCGCTGTGCGCAGGCCCAGTTCGCGGAAGCGGGTCTTCATGACGGCCTTGTCCCGGACCAGGGCCACCTGCCGCTCGGTCAGATGCGGCAGTCCGGCCAGCCCGGCGAACCGCTGGGCGACGGCCTGCCGTGGTTCCGACGGGTTGCAGAACCTGGTCGGCACCACCGGCAGCCCGGCCACCCAGTCCCGGTACCGCAGGGCCTCCTCGGCCACCGTGGCGCCCTCGCGCACCCAGAAGGCGGGCAGGTGCCCGGTCTCCCGCAGATAGTCCTCCGGCAGGTCGTCGCGGGCGTCGGCGAACCGCAGCAGGACCAGCCGCCCGGCCAGCTCACGTACCGCGTGGCGGGTGAACGACGACGGCCGGTCGTCGACCATCAACAGCACCTCGGCGCCGCTCACACCGCCTCCAGCACCCGGCGGATCGCCTTGGCCGCGACGACCTGCTCCTCCTCGGGGAGTTCCGGGGACAGCGGCACGCACAGCGTGCGCTCCAGCAGGTCCCTGGTCCGGGCGAAGCCGTCGCGGCTGAGGGTGAGGGACCCCTCGGGGGCGTGGTTCCAGGGGAAGCCGTCGCGGTAGAGCGAGCGGCGGCCGGTGAACACCGGATGTTCGGGCAGCAGATACTTGCCCAGTGTCCAGTTCGCGATGCCGGACGCGGTGAGCGCGGCCACCGAGGCGTCCCGCAGTTCCCTGCTCTCGCACCGGAAGCGCAGACTGACCTTCACCTCTCCGGCGGCCCGGGGCCGCACCTGAAGATCGGGCCGTCCGGGCAGGTCGGCCATCGCGATCGCGTACATCCGCTCCAGTCCGGCGAGCAGTTCGTCGAGATGGCGGAACTGCTGGCACTGGACGGCCGCGACCTGCTCGCTGGTGACGAAGTTCTCCCCGAAGTGGGCGTCGTCGTTCCACGTCGGATAGTGGCCGGGCACCCGCGCCGAGCCGTGGTCGTGGTAGCGGCGCATGGTCGCCCAGGCGCCGTCGTCGCCGGTGACCACGAGCCCGCCCTCGCCCGAGGTGAGCACCTTGTTGTGGTGGAAGCTGAACGTCCCGGCGTAGCCCGCCGTCCCGATGTGCCGCCCGTCAGGGAAGCGCGCCCCGAGTGACTGCGCGCAGTCCTCGATCAGATAGGGCACGCCCTCCGGCAGCGGTGCCACGGAGCCTTCCATATGGGCGGTGATGACCCGGCGGGCGTCGGCCGGAAGCAGCGTCGGGTCCATGGAGAGCGACTCGTCGGCGTCCACCAGCACCGGGATCAGACCGCACGACAGCACCGCTCCGGCCACCGCGACGAACGTCACCGCCGGGATGTGCACCAGGTCGCCGACGGCCGGACGGGTGGAGATCAGCGCCAGCCGCAGCGCCTCCGTGCCGTTGTGCACGGCCAGGGCATGGCCCGCGCCGAGCCGTCCGGCCACGGTCCGTTCCAGGCGCGAGGCCATGCTCTCGGTCTCGGTCTGGTACCGGAACAGGACCTGCTGCTCGATCACCTCCCGCAGTTCCGACATGTCGGACCAGTCGAGGTAGTTGGCCCCGTACGGCAGGAAGCGCTGCCCGAGCCGCTTGTCGAGGGTGCTCATCGGCTGTCCGCCTCCGTGATCGGCTGGCTCTCCCCGCCGACGACCATCTCCTCGCCCCGGTAGTTGCGCAGCAGCAGACCGTCGGAGGTGGGGGTGTAGGAGGGCCGCGCGATCGGGATCTTGCCGATCCTGGTGGTCAGGACGTACTGGGGGACACCGAATCCGGTGATGTGGCCCTGGAGCCCGTCCATGATCTCCCAGCCCTTCTCCACCGACGTCATGAAGTGCGAGACCCCGGTGACGTTGTCGCAGTGGTACAGGTAGTACGGCCGGACCCTGATCCGCAGCAGCTCGGTCATCAGGGTGCGCATCGTGGGGACGTCGTCGTTGATCCCGCGCAGCAGTACCGTCTGGTTGCCGACCGGGATGCCGTGTCGCAGCAGCCGGTCCACGGCCGCCGACGCCTCCGGGGTGATCTCCTTGGGATGATTGAAGTGGGTGTTCAGCCACACCGGGTGGTAGCGGGCCAGCATCGAGCAGAGATCCTCGGTGATGCGCTGCGGCAGCAGCACGGGGAACCTGCTGCCGATCCGGATGATCTCCACACTGGGGATCGCCCGCAGCCCGGCGACGATCTCCTCCAGCTTGCCGTCCTGGTACGACAGCGGATCGCCGCCGGTCAGCAGCACGTCCCGGATCTCGGGATGGTCGGCGATGTACCGCAGATCCTCATCGAAGGAACCGCCCTCGTCGTCCCGGAAGTAGGTGCCGTCGACGTCGGTGGTGTGGAACTTGCGTGTGCAGTGCCGGCAGTAGACGGGGCACGCCTCGGTGATCAGCATGATCACGCGGTCCGGGTACTTGTGCACCACCCGGTTGGTCCTGCGGTAGTAGGTGTCCCCGACCGGGTCGACCTCGGCCCCGGGGAACTCCGCCAGCTCCCCGAGCGCGGGCACCGCCTGCTGGCGCACCGGGCAGGTCGGGTCGTCCGGGTCCATCAGGGAGGCGTAGTACGGGGTGACACTCCAGCGGTACTTGCCCGCCACCCCGGCGATGGCCTCCTCCTCGTCGGCGCTGAGATTGATCCACTGCCGCGCCTTCTCGACATTGGTGACACGACGGCGCATGTGCCAGCGCCAGTCGTCCCAGTCGGTCTCGGAGACCCTGGGACGGATCAGTTGAGGGCGGGCGGCGGGTTCGGATTCGTGGAGGGTGTCGGACATGGCGGCTCCTGCACGGCGCGGACGACGTGGGGTGAGGTGGCCGGACCCGGCGGGGCCGGAACGGCGGGCTGGTGAGGCGGCGTGAACGGGCGCGACTAAGGCGCGGCGGGCGGCCCGGCGGGTCTCACAGGGGCGCCAGGGCGAGTTGACGGAGGGTACGGGCGACCCGCTGCGCACCGCGCAGGTCGTCCAGAGCGGAATCGAGCAGATGCCACGGACCGGCCGCGAGCGGGGGCGACCACAGCGCCGGATCACCGGGATCGTCGACCGAAGGCAACGGCAGTACCTCGGCGACCTGTGCGGCGAGGGTCCTCTGGGCGGGCCCCAGAGGCGGCAGCAGCGCCAGCGGGGCCCGCCGTGCCTGCGCCAGGGCCAGGGCCCCGAGCACCGGCGAGGCGAGGAACACGTCCGCGCCGGCATGGAGGGCGTCCGTGTCGGCGTCGGCGGCCCGGACCACCCGGACCCCCTGACGCCCCGCCAGCGCGGACCGTACGAGGCCGAGCCCGGTGTCGGCGACCACGGTGCAGCTCCCGGTACGGCGCAGCGAGGCGTCGGCCAACTCCCGCAGCGCCCCGGACGTGAACGCCCCCGCCTCGTCCGCCGGGACACGCCACAGGGACAGCAGCACGAGGGTGCCCGCGCGGGCCGGGCTCCGGCCCGCGCGCCGCGGCGCGAGGACCCCGGTGGGCCGCGCGCCCCGGGACGGGGACCCCGGCAGCCACCCCGGCCGGTGCGTCCGTACGAGCGCACGCCCCGTAGGCGTCTCCTCGGCGGACGGGGCGTCGGAGCCCGAGCGCAGGTGCACCACCGGCACGCCCAGCGCCAGGAGCCGTTCCGTGGCCGCCGAGTCGTCGCAGATCAGGGCTGCCGCCGGGGGCGGCTCCAGGTCGGAGCAGCCGGTCCGGCGCAGGTCGCCGAGGTGGGCGGCGACCCGGGCGAGGGCGAGGACCGAGTCCAACTGGTCCTCACGGGCGCTCAGCAGCACACGCGGGCCGGGGGCGACACCACGGTCCGGCGGGGTCGCGGCCGTCCCGGCCGGGTTCAGTAGTGCCATGCCCCCACCGCCCCGAGCCGGGCCACGTCGTCGCTGTACCCGGCGGCGGTCGTGGAGCACCCGTTGCACACCTCGGGGCCGCGCTCGCGGAAGTAGTCGGCGTGCGCCCGGAACACCGGGGTGTCCAGCCGGATCACGCCCCGCTCCCGCAGGGGTGCCCCACCTGGCCCGTCGTCGCCCTCCCGGTGCGGGATGCAACTGCACGCGTACATCCGCCCGTACTTGCCGTCCACATAGATGACGTCGTCGGCGACATGGCACAGCGGCTCGGCGGCACGCGGTGTGACCGAGCCGTCGAAGAACAGCGTCTGCTCCTGCGGTGTGTCCCCGTAGAAGCGCTTGCCCATGGGGACCAGCAGGGCCGCCGGATCGGCGTCGTAGATCGGGTCGCAGACCGCGCGGACCTGGGCGGCGTCGGGGTAGGTGATCGACCGGTCGAGCTTGAGCGCGGACAGTTCCCACTGCCGTACGCCCGCCCGGGTCAGTACCTCCTGGAGGCGGGGCATCTCGGTGTAGTTGTGCGGGCCCACCACGGTGTTGACCCTCGGCAGGACACCGAGCGCGGCGGCATCCCGCAGGCCCCGCAGCCCGCTGTCGAACATGCCCGGCGAACGCCGGTAGACATCATGGGTGGCGCCCGAGGAGCCGTCCAGGCTGACGATCACCTGCGCCAGACCCGCCTCGGCCAGGGGGGCGGCCATGCGCGGCAGGAGTGAGCCGTTGGTGATGAGGGACATCCTCATCCCGGCCGCAGCGCCGATCCGCACCAGTTCCACCACGTCGGGGTGCATCAGCGGCTCGCCCCCGGTGAACCGGATGTAACCCACTCCGGCGTCCCTGGCCTTCGGCACCAGATCCTCGAAGTCCTCCAGGGAGAAACGGAACGTGTCGCGGGAGAGCGCGAACTCGCACATGAAGCAGTCGGCGTTGCAGGCTTCCAGGATTCTGATGAAGAGGTAGCGAGCGCGTGTACCCACGGGGCGGTGACCTTCCAGGCGACTCACGGGACGGAGGGGACGGTACGGGGGGAACGCGGCCGGGTGGCTTCGGCGCCGACCGCGACGCCCGGCCCGGCACGGCCGGACGGGACCGGAGCGCGGGCGCCCGCGCCGAGGACGTCGAGCAGCGCGTCGGCTACCTGGGCGGCACCACCGGTACCCACCGCGGTGGCGAGCGCGTCCCAGCATGTGACCTCGGCGGACCGGCGCAGGGCGTCCAGGAGGCCGTCCCGCAGGGCGCGGCCGACGTCCTTCCGGTCCTCGCCGCGCGCCGCCGCGCCGATCGCGCCGTAGATCCGCTCCAGAGCGTGGTCCTCGCCCTGTGCGCGCAGCGTCAGCGCCTCGTCCTCGACGAGCACGTCCTCGGGCCACAGCACCCGCAGCCGGGTCCCGAGCGCCTGGCTGTGAAAGCGGCCGTTGAAGATCTGGCTGAGGTTCTGCGGCGGCAGACAGACGGTGGGGACGTTCATGCTGCCCGCTTCGAGCAGCGTGGTCAGACCGGGCGAGGTGACCAGGACGTCGCAGGCGTCCAGTCGGTCCAGGAACGCGCTGTGTCCGAGCGGGCCGGCGGTCGTGCGCGGTGGGGCGACGGACGTGTCGAGGAGCCTGGCCGCCAGGTCGGCGGGCAGATTGCCCGCGATGTGCGCCTCCTCGATCCCATGGGCGGCGAGGGCCTCCAGGACGGCCGGGACGACGAGGAGCGGGTAGTCCTCAGGACGGGCGAGCCGCGGCGCCCGCAGACCGCCCAGGTTGACCAGCGCCGTGCGGTACGGCCGGCCCGCGTCCCGCCGGGCCCCGCGCCTCGGCGCCGGTGTGCGGGGGCGGGCGATGACCGCCTCGACCCAGCGCAGCCCCTGTGCGTCGGACAGCACGGCCCTGCATTCCGGTGGCAGTTCGACGCACTTCTGCGCGCAGTACACCGTCGCGTCCAGTGGCAGTGCGGGCCGGTCGCCCTCGGACCACAGGAAGGGCAGGCTGTCGACGAACACCGTGGGGACGCCCGCGGCCAGCAGCGCCTGTGCGGCGGCGCCGTCCAGGACCACCACGGCGGCTCGCACTCCCTGCGTCCGCACGCACTCCTCGACCGCGGGGAGCAACCGGCCGGGATCGTCCGGCAGGTCGTACCAGTCGTCCACCGCGTGCTCGGTGAGCAGCGGCCGACCCAGTTCCGATGCCATTCCGATGAACCGCGGCACGGGTGCTGTCCGGTCACGCAGCGCGGAGAGCACCGCGCTCAGTTTTCCCGAACTTCCCCATCCGAATTCCGCTCCGACGACCGCGACGGTGGCGTGATCTAATCGTGTGACCGGGGCCGCGGATTCTTGGGCAGGAAGAGACATTGTCGGCTGACTCCCGCGTTTTCCTGGAGAGGTGGCACACCTGGAAGGGAGGGGAGGAGGAATGGACGAGCAGCGCACGCAACCGGATTCCCGCAGGTGCTCAGCCGCCCCAGGGAGATCCTGTGACCCTTCCCCGAGATTTCTTCGGGCACAACGCTGACAGGAGATCGGTGCAGGGCGCAAGGAGTCGGCGCGGCATCGAAACGGGTGAGTGAATAGCACGATCATGCGTATGGCGTATCAGCCGATGAGCGATGATAAGGAATTGGTCGCAGGGCCGGAAATACGCCAAGAGGGCCGCCGGAATGGAAAGGGTCCTCCCTATGTCCGGCCCTTGGCGTGTGCCTCATGGGCTGCCTCGAAGCCACCTCCCTCGGTCACGTTCTGCCTGACGGCCGCGCACTGTTCCACGATGTCTCCTTCCGGGTGACGGCAGACCAGCCCTGCTCCGGGCCCGGCCGAACTGCTGCTGCTGGACGAGCCGGACAACGATCTGGACGTCCCGGGCCTCCCGCTGCCACGCGGCCCAGAGGCGACTGGGCGAAGTCCGAGGAGGCCGGACCACCCCCCCCCGCGCCCCCGCGACGGTAGAAGGTCGCACCGGACCTCCGCGGTGGCCGGACAGGTAAGAGCGCGATCACCTGCCGCGACCGCGAACTCAGTGGCCTGATGCGCCGTTCGGCCTTGAGGTGTTCTTCGGCGACCGGATGTGCGTGCTCGGCTCGAACGGGTCTGGAAAGAGCCACTTTTGCGCCTGCTCCACGAGATCGCCACCGACTCGGCCACGACGGTGGCGCACACCGGTGAGTGCCGCCGCGAGGGGGACCGCCCGGGGCTGGACAGGTCGGGCAGGCCGCCGCTGCTCGCCCCTCGATGCAAGACGCCCCTCTCGGCTGAGCGTCATCGCCAGAGCCCCGCTGTCATCGCGTGTATGGGACCAATCCGCAGCTCGCGTGGTACCGGATTACACAGGGCTGTTCCGCCCCGCCGCGCCCATGGGAGAGCCGTTGTGAAGGAATCTGTATATATCGGCAGTAATCCTGCTGCCCAACCCGATCTGCAACAGCTGGTCCACGAGGTGGCGCTGGGTGACAAGGAGGCTTTCGCCGCGGTCTATGACGCCGTGGCCGACTTCGTCCTCGGGGTCGTACGGGCCGTTCTGCGTGATCAGGCGCAGTCCGAGGAGGTGGCGCAGGAGGTGCTGGTGGAAGTGTGGCGGACAGCCCCCCGCTACCGGCCCGAGCGCGGCACGGCCATCAACTGGATTCTCACCCTCGCCCACCGGCGCGCCGTGGACCGAGTCCGCTCCGTGGAGGCCGCGGCCGCCCGTGACACCAAGGCCGCGCTGCTGGAGCACCAGCCGGCTTACGACGAAGTGACCGAACAGGTCGAGACCCGGCTGGAGCGGGAGCAGGTGAGACGCTGCCTGCGCACCCTGACCGAACTGCAACGCCAGTCAGTCACGCTCGCCTACTACCGCGGGCTGACCTACCGGGAGGTCGCCGAAGCGCTGTCGCTGCCGCTGGGCACGGTGAAGACCCGGCTGCGTGACGGACTCATCCGGCTCCGCGACTGCCTTGGGGTGACCGTATGACCACGACCGATCTGCACGCTCTGACCGGTGCCTACGCCGTGCACGCGCTGGACGCCGAGGAACGTGCCGCCTTCGAGCGTCACCTGGCCGAGTGTGACGCCTGCCGGCAGGAGACCGCCGAGTTCACCGCCACCGCGGGGCGTCTGGCCCAGGCTTCCATGGTACGCACGCGCCCCGTCATGCGGGAGGAGGTGATGCAGCGCATCACGACCGTGCGGCAGGTGCCACCTGGTGGCGCGCCGCTGGATCGGGGACGCCGCGGCGCGCAGCGGGGACGGGGTCTGGCCCGATGGGCCCTGGCTGCCAGTGTGGCCGCCGCTGCCGCGTTCGGGGGGACCGCCGTGTGGCAGTACGAGCGCGCTCAGGACGCTGCACGCGATGCGGCCCGGGAGCAGCGGCACGTCGAGGGCCTGGCCGGAGTGCTGGCCGCGCCGGATGCCGAGTCGCGTTGGGTGAAGGTGGCGGGCGGCGCGGGCACGCTGGTGGTTTCCGCCGGCCGGAACCGAGCGGTGTTCGTCGCCTCGGGGCTTGCCGCGCCTCCGCAGGGCAAGGTGTACCAGCTGTGGTTCGCCGACGGCGGCCGGATGCGCTCGGCCGGCCTGATGGACCCCGACCGTGGCAGCCAGGCCGTTCTGATGCAGGGTGCGGTCGACGACGCCTCCGGGGTCGGCATCACCGTGGAGCCGGCCGGTGGATCGAAGCAGCCGACCTCGACGCCGGTCGCCCTGCTCGGTGTGCCGGCATGAGGGTCCGCGTGGGGTACCACGCCCGGCGGGCGCAGCACCCCACGCGGCTGTTGGCCTCGGAGTGCCGGCCGGGGGAAGGAGCCGCTGGTGCGGGCTGCGCGAGTAGCCCACCCGAGGGGGTCGGTTACGTGCTGTTCCGGGAGTTGCTTCCCGCTACCTGGTGATCAGCAGAACGCTCATCACCAGCGGTGAGCTGACGGACACGGCGGCGGCCTGCCACCTGCCGTCGCAGGCGAGGCGTCGCCGACGGCCTCGAAGCGCAGACCGCCGGAGCGAGAGCCCGGACGGCCATGCTGGCGAAGGGCAGGGCGGACGGTGGCCGGGGTGGGTACTGGGCGGCCTGCACCGGCAGCGACACCGACCCCACCTGGGCTCCCGGAGCAGGAAGATCATTCGCACGGCGTAGAGGTTCCGGTTTCCCCGCGCGCGAGCCTGTATCGCCGCACAGCGCGGATCCTCACCGTGGCCGCGGTCCCGCGGGGAGATGTGCACCGCGAGCCGCGGCCCCACATGACAGTCAGGCCTGGAGGCGCGGTGGTCACACCACCTCGCCCCCGGAGCGGCGGAGGCCTCTGCCCCGCTGCGGCAGCCGTCCTCATGGAACCCCCAGCCGTGGCAGGCGCCCGCCAACGCGGTGACGGTCCGTCTTCAGCGAGGGCAGCCGGCGCTGGGCGGCATCCGACCAAGGTGTGTAGTCGGGATGTTCGGAGATCATGCGGGCCAGCACCCGGGCGGGGTCTACGCGGTTCTGGCCGCCCATGGTGACGACATAGGTATGGGGGGCGTCCAGGCGTGGCGGCCGGTTCATGTCATGGCTCACCCGCACCCGGCCGGCACCGGCCCGGCAGCCGGGCATCGGACATGGTGGGTGCGGGCGTCGGGCGCGGTCAGGTCGTGGATGGGCGTGGCCGCCGAGCCGGTCGTCGGCGTTGGAGAGGGTGACAGGGTGGGCGCGGGCCGGGATGTGTGCCGCAGTCAGTCCTGCCACTCCGCTGCCGATGACGGCCGTACGGCGCGGGCTTCGCGCGCTCGCGCTCCGCGTGTTCAGCGTCGCATCGGACGGTCTGTTCATGGTCTTGCCCTTCTCCCCGGACGGGTGGACGGCACGCTCAGGGGGCTGGTTGGCAGGCCACAGAGGTCTGCCAACCAGCCCCCTGACGAGGGGCAGCCGTCAGGCCCTGCCGGTCGGGCAGCAGGCGGACGCCCCGGTGGAAGGACGCGTGCCGCCCGAGTCGCTCCCGTCAGGGCGACCGGGCAGGCGTGCGTCTCGGCTCGCGGTGGTGTCAGCTCGTGGGCATCAGGACGGTGTCGATGATGTAGACGTTGGCGTTGGCGGTCTCGACGTTGCCGCAGACGACCTTGGCGGAGTCGTTGACGGTGTAGGACTCGTCCGAGCCGGCCGTCGTGACCTTCGTCTTCTCCAGGGTGTCGAAGGAGCCGTTCTCCAGGTCCTTCGGGGTGAGCCGCTCGCCGACGACGTGGTAGGTGAGGATCTTCGTCAGCTGGGCCTTGTCGTTCAGGACTGTGTCCAGGGTGGCCTTCGGGATCTTGTTGAAGGCGTCGTTGGTCGGCGCGAACACGGTGATGTTCTGAGCGTTGTTGAGGGTGTCGACCAAGCCGGCCTTCTTCACCGCGGTCACCAAGGTGGACAGGGCCGGGTTGTTGGAGGCGGCCGTGGCGACCGGGTCCTTGGCCATGCCGTCGAAGGAACCGGCGCCGTTCTCCGGCACGGCGGAACAGGCCGGACCGAACGGCTGGTCCATGCCGCTCGCGTTGCCGCCCGAGCCGCCGGCCATGTCGTCGCTGCTCTTGGTGGCCGGAGCCGACGCCTTGTTCGAGGAGTCGGACGTGCCCGAGTCACCGCTGCCGCTGGAGCAGGCGGTCAGGGCCAGGGGCAGCACCGTGGCGGTGGCGAGGAGTCCGGCGATACGGCGGATACGGGTGTTCATCATGATCTCCTGTAGAGAGGTGCAGCGTGATGTGGCTGCGTCGGGGTGTTGCAGAGAGGTGGTTCAGGGGAGGGGACGGGCCCCTTGTGGTGCTGGTCAGTCGACGGTCACGACCACGGAGTGCCATCCGCTGGCGCCGTCGGGGATGGTGCGAGTGCGTGTGCCGGTCTGCACAGCGCCGGTGCGGTCGGTGGCGCGGACGGTGAGGGTGTGGCCGCCCTTGGTGGCCTGCCAGGGAAGCGACCACTGGCGCCAGGTGTCGCGCGTGTCCTCGGCGGCTAGATCGGCTTCCTGCCAGGGGCCGTCGTCGATGCGGACCTCGACCGTGTCGATGCCCCGGTGCTGGGCCCAGGCGACCCCGGCGATCATCACCGTGCCGGCCTCGGGCCGGGCGAACGGCTTGGGGGTGTCGATCCGCGAGCCGGTCTTGATCGGGGCCCTGCGGGCCCAGCCGCGTTTGACCCAGTAGGGGTCGTAGGAGTCGAACGTGGTGAGCTCGATGTCCTTGATCCACTTGCAGGCGGAGACAAATCCATACAGGCCTGGGACGACCATCCGGACCGGGAAGCCGTGGTCGAAGGGCAGCGGCTCGCCGTTCATGCCGAGAGCCAGCATGGCGTCGCGGCCGTCCATGAGGTCCTCGACCGGGCTTCCGATCGTCATGCCGTCCACGGATCGGGACACCAACTGATCCGCCGTACCTCCCTGGGACGGTGGTGTGACTCCGCATTCGGCGAGCAGGCCGGCCAGCCGTACGCCGACCCAGCGGGCATTGCCCACATACGGCCCTCCGACCTCGTTGGAGACACAGGTCAGGGTGATGTCCCGTTCGATCAGCTCCCTGCCCAGCAGGTCCTCGAACGAGTAGACGCCCGGACGGCGTACGCCCTCGCCGTGGATACGCAGACGCCAGGCAGTGGCGTCCACCTTGGGCACCACCAGCGCCGTGTCCACCCGGTAGAAATCCCGGTTGGGGGTGACGAAGGGGCTGATTCCAGCGATCCGCAGTCCGGCCCTCTGGGGGACCGGTCGCGCCGGTGACCCGGGAGACGGCAGCACGACCCTCTTGCGGGAGGCGATCGCGTCCTCGCCGCGCGAGGCGTTCAGGGACCGGCCGACCGCGCCCACCGCAGCAGAGGCCGCTGCCGCGGACGCGGCCGCGAGGACGAATCCCCGCCGGTCCCAGCCTGTGGGTGAAGACAGCCCGTCTCCCGTTTCGCCCGTCGCAGCGGCGGAAGGCGACGCTGCCGGTCGCCGCGCCGCAGTCAGGCGGCCCGCCAACACGTACAGCAGCAGCGCTCCGGTAACGGCTCCCGCGACGGACGGGAATGCGTCGGCAACCCTGGTCGAATCGGGGCGGCTCACCGCGGCCGCCGCGCCCACGGTCCCGAAGAGCAGGACCCCGCCGCCTCCGACCCGCCGAAACCGCACCGCCAGCGCACCCAGCACCAGGGCCAGCAGGGCCAGCACGGCCAGGATGCCGAGTTGCAGCACGAGCTTGTCGTGGCTGCCGAAGTGGCGGATCGCCCAGTCCTTGACCGCAGCGGGTGTAGCGTCGACGGACGCCCCGCCCACCGCGATGACCGGGCTGGACTGCGGACGCACCGCTGCCGCGACGAGTTCGGCCACCGCCAGCGACGCGAAGCCGGCCAGCACCCCGCTCAGGGCACCCAGCGCGACACGCGGCCACCCTGGCCGTACTCGCTGATCCTTCTCTTCATCCCTCACGGGGGGAATCCGGTTCTGCCCGCGGGACGGATTGGTCCTGGACCTGATCAGGTGAGAAAGGACCGCTGACCAATCCGGTACGGGTTCCGCCACGGATTACCCAGTTGAGTGCTCGCGCACATCGCCTGACCCACTCCGCCCGCGAGCGCACGTCTTGTCCTGCTCGGAGGCGTCTGTGCGGGACTGTGGGCACCCTAGGCGCAACTCGCCGTGCCGGTACCTGCCACGACACATGCCGCGGTGCCGGCGGGTGTTCGGACAGGCATCGCCGAAGCCCCGCGTCAGCAAGCCGATCACGTCGACCCTGTCGCCGCGGGCCGTGGCCGGGACACCGACCGGAGTCCGCATGACGTCAGCACGCTCCGGAGAGCCGACCGCAAGCCTGCACGCCGCTGTCCTGGCCGGAGCCGACGAGCACGGTCAGTTCGGCGGTGATCTCGTCGGCCGGCTCCAGCGGGCGCAGCGGGTGCGGCGTGGTGGGGCCGCATCCGCGATCACCGCCGCGTCGTTCGCATCGGTCTTCGCCTCGCCCGGATACAGATCGGTGATCCGGCGGATGCCAGCCCGGACAGGTGGGCGACCTGGGGTGAGGGGAGGGCGCCGATGGAGGCAGGCTGGTCCACGATGACCGGGACGGGGCCGAACTGCGCGGTCAGCTTGTCGAGGCCGACTCGAAGTCTCGGCTCGCTGCCGGGCAGTCGCTTGTGGGGGGACCTTCTTCCCGGGCGGAGTGAGCCCGTGACGGGTGCACTTGCCGACGTCCAGGCCGGTGAACACCCCCGCGTCTTCGGTGTCGAACACCGCCCCTTTACAGGGGTGTTGAGCGTGCGGGCCTCGTCGTCGGTGTCGTACTGGCGCATCCACGTGATGCGGATCTGTCATCCGCGTCCCGTCCGGCATCGTGCCGGACGGGACGCGGCCGGACCTCTGATCACCGTTCCCGACGGCATCTCCCGGGTCCGGTGACACCACCCCCCAGGTCATCTGTCCGACAGGGGGACATAGTCATGCCGGGCCCGGAGGCCAACCGTCCCGTTGCGGAGCCGTGAAGAGCGCAACGGTGACCGGTGGATGCCGGTCGCTTGGGCGCGGTCTTCCGAATGTCGGAGAGCGATGGGTCTCGGGCGTGGCTTCTGCGTGGGCCGGTGTCGCGGTTCGCGGGGGCCGTGCGGCGGTCAGCGTTCGAGGAGGGCGATGCGGATGCCTCGTTCGACGTGGGCTGCGGTGTTGGCGTGCCCTGCGGCGTTGGGGTGGACCAGGGTGATGTGTTTGCCGATGGGACCGCAGTTCAGGAGGGTGCCGGGGAGGCTGGCGGGCCAGTAGTCGGCGGCGTCGCCGCAGATTCCCTCGATCCATTTGGTACCTGCGGGCTGGCAGGCGTCGTGACCCACGCTGGAGGAGTACACGTTGATGTAGCGGTCGCCGAAGAACGACGTGACCCGCTGGATCGTGTTGTTGAGCGGGACGAGTACTTCGTCGCGCAGCCAGTCGATGTCGGCGTGGGTGATCGGGCCGAGTTCAGTGAGGGAAGCGCGGTTGCAGGCGCTGGCCTCCTGCGGCAGGACGGCCGGGTAGCCGACCGTGAGGACCTTGGCGTTGGGCGCGGCCTGGTGCACCCTTGCCAGCATCTCGATGTACTCGTCCTGGACCCGGGCGAGTTTGTCCTGGATGCTCTCCTCGCCCTCGGGCGGGTTGGTGTAGTAGTCACGACAGGACTTGCCGGCTACGCCCTGTTCGAGGCACTTGAGGAGCATGCCGCCGAAGGGCAGGCTGTTGCCGCCGACGCCGATGGTGACGACATCGGTCTGGTTGCCGAGATCGGCCCGCTGGATCTGCGGGTCCACCGCGGGCCATCCGTCGGCGGGAGGCTGGACGGGACTGATCGGTGTCTGCCTGGCCGTGGCGATGTCCGCGATGGTGGCGTTGCCGCAGCTGACGTTGGTCAGCTGGACCGGCCTGCCGGGCGGGAACTCGGCGAGCTCCCGGTCGACGACGTCGGGGTAGGCGTTGGTGGTGCGGTCGCAGCCGTCGCGCGAGGGATCGCCGAGTGCGGGCTGCGGGTCTCCGACGAAACCGCCGGCGGTGTAGGAGTCGCCCAGGGCGGCCCACTCGTACTGATCAGCCGCACCTGCGGAGCCCGGGGGCACGAGCGCGGACGCCGCGAGCGCGAGCCCCACGGCCAGTAGGCGCGTTCGCAGGCGGGAGACGGGGTGTCGCATGAATCCTCCAGGATCGGCGGAACAGGACCCGGGGCCGGAGCACCCCGGGCCGAAAGCACCTCGTCCAAGATCATCCATACCCCGGGCCGCTGCCACCGAGGAACTGGAGGGACAGTCCCCGATCGAGCTAAATGATCAGATCGTCGTGGCGCCGCCTGCCGGGCACCCGCAGGTTCGTCGAAGAGGGCCTCGCAGACGAGTGGGCGGCGTTGGCGGATGAGTTGAAGCGGGCGCGCCCAGCGGAAGGCGGCGAGCCTCGCGTGCGGGGGTGCGGGGGTGCGGGGGTGCGGGGGTGCGGGGGTGCGGGGGTGCGGGCGCGCGGGGTGCAGGCGTGCAGGCGTGCAGGTGGGCAGGCGGGCGTACGGATATGCGCGCGTGAGGCCGATGGGCCGCGCCTTCGCGCCCGTGAGGGAGCGCCATCGGCAGCGGCCCAGGCCGATGACACCGCTCGCTCACCCCACAGCAGCCGCCCGGTCGGGCGCGGGCAGGAATCCCGTACGGGTGAAGTGGCGTACGTGGCGGTGGAGGACCTCCTCGTCCATGGGCCGCAGGGCGACCCCGTGTTCCCCTGCCGCCCGCTGCCCGGCCGTCCCGTCGAACCGCAGGGCCGCGCTGCTGTCGCCGACCATCTCCGGGGCCATGACCCCGAGCAGCGGGAGCGCCGCGTTCTGCGGGTCCTGCTCGACGACCCGAGTCCATTCGGCGAGTGACATCGGGGCGAGGCGGTATCCCAGCCCGGTCAGGTGACCGGCCAGTTCGGTGAGGGGTGTCTCGGCGCCGTGGGCGAGGTGGACGGCCGGGGCGGGCGCCGGGTCCAGGGAGAGGGCGACGATCGCCGCGCTGACGTAGTCGACCGGCACCAGGTCGAAGCCGATGCCCGCGTCGGCGGGATAGCCACCGGCCTCCACGCAGCCCTTCAGCAGCAGCCACAGGAAGTCGCCGGGCTGGCACACCCCGGTCCGGGTGTCGCCGCTGATGCGGGTGGGTCGATAGACCGTCATCGGCAGCCCCCGGTCCCGTGCCTGTCGTACCAGGGACTCGGCCGCCCACTTGCTCTGCGCGTACCCGTGCCGCAGCCCGTCCACGGCGGGCACCGGTTCGTCGGCGGTGACGCCATGTCCCAGCAGGTGGGCGCCGGAGAACACACCGACGGTGGAGACATGGTGCACGGGGACCGCACGGTGCCGGGCGGCGAGGCGCAGCACTTCCGTGGTGCCGGACACGTTGGCCGCCGCCAGTTCGGCGTACGGCAGGGCGAGGTTGACGGAGGCGCCGCAGTGGTGGACGACGTCGACCTCTGCGGCCAGGGCGTCGTACCGCGCCGGGTCGAGGCCGAGCGTGGGGCGCGTGAGGTCCCCGGCGACGGCCACGGTGCGCGCCGCTGTCTCCTCCGTCCACACTCCGTACCGTTCGGCGGCCTTCGCCAGCCGGTGCCGTGCCTGCTCGGCGTCCCGCGCCCGGACCAGGCAGTGCACCGTGGCATCGGTGCGCCGGATCAGCTCCCGCAGGACGAACGCGCCGAGGAAGCCGGTCGCGCCGGTCAGCAGTACCTGCGCGGGCGCCGCCGGTGACGTCCTCGTCACGGGCCCGGGAACCACGTCCGTGGGCAGCCGAGGGTCGATCACCGTGGCCGGGCGCCGGGCGGCGGCGTCGGAGTCCACGAGCGCGGCCAGTCCGGCGACGGTCGGTGAGCCGTAGACCGCGTCGAGTCCGAGCCGTACCCCGAACTCCTCCCGGAGCCTGAGCATCAGCCGCGCCCCGAGCAGCGATTCGCCGCCGATGTGGAAGAAGTTGTCGTCCGGGCCTATGTCGGCGGGGTCCCGGCCGAGGAGCCGCGCCCACAGGGCCGTCAGCCGCCGCACGGTCGGGCCGGTGGGCGCCGCGTCGCGGCGGGGTGCGGAGGGTGCGCGCGGTGGCGTCGACGCCAGGGCCGCGCGGTCGGTCTTCCCGCTCGCCGTGCGCGGGAACGCGTCGACCGCACCGATGAGGTCCGGCACCAGAGGCGCCGGCAGCCGTGTGCGCAGTGCCGCGCGCACGGCGTCCGGGGACACGTCCGCGCCCGCGGCCGGCAGGTAGTGCGCGGCCAGCCGGGCGCCCGCCGAGGTGTCCGCGGGCAGGGCGACGACCACGGCGTCGGCCACCCCCGGCACCTGCTTGAGGGCGGCCTCGACCTCCTGGGGCTCCACCCGGAACCCACGGATCTTCACCTGGTCGTCCGCCCGCCCGAGGAAGGCGATCGTGCCGTCCGGCAGCAGCCGTCCGATGTCCCCGGTGCGGTAGAGCCGTTCCCCGTCCGGACCGGTCGTGAAGCCGCCCGGGAGCGTGGCGGCATGGCCGAGGTAGCCGTCCGCCACCGGCACTCCGGCGACGCAGATCTCGCCGGGCGCCCCGATCGGCCGAGGGTTCAGCGACGCGTCCCGTACGTCCACCCGCGCGCCGTCGATCGGGCGGCCCAGGCTCGGCCGGTCCGGCCAGGACGCGGGGTCGCCGGTCAGCCGCAGTGCCGTGACGACATGGGTCTCGGTGGGACCGTACTGATTCTGGAGGCTCGCGCGCGTCAGCTCGGTGAACAGTCGGCGGAGCGCCGGGGTGACGTACAACTGCTCGCCGGAGGTGAGGACGTCACGCAGCGAGTCGAGCGACTGCCCCTCGGCGCAGGCGTGTTCGGCCAGCTGTTGCAGCGCGACGAACGGCAGCACCACCCGCTGCACACGATGCTCGCGGAGCAGGGCGAGGAGCCGCAGCGGGTCCTTGCGGGCCGCGTCGTCGGCGATCACGAGGGTGCCGCCGCCCGCCCAGGTGGCGAACAGCTCCTGGAAGGCCACGTCGAAGGTGAGCGGCGCGAAGTGGAGAGTGCGGGCCTCAGGCCCGCACACCGCGTCGCGGCGCTGCCAGTCGACGAGGTTGGCCAGCGCCCGATGCGCCATGGCCACGCCCTTGGGACGGCCGGTCGAGCCGGACGTGTACAGGACGTAGGCGAGGGCGTCGCCGGACACCTCCGGCACGTGCACGTCCGCCGTGGGCAGCGGCAGCCGGTCGAGGGTCAGGACCGGCAGACCGGGATGGGCGGTGCGCAGCGCCTCGGCGTGCGCCGCGTCGGTCAGCACGGCCCGCGCCCCGGCGTCCCGCAGGACGAACGCGGTGCGCTCGGCGGGCTGTGCCGGGTCCAGCGGCAGACAGGCCGCCCCGGCGCGCAGGACGCCCAGCACGGCGACCGCGTGGTCGGGGGAGCGGTCCATGCACAGGGCGATCCGCTGTCCGCCGTGGCCCAGCGCGGTCAGCGCCGCGGCCACCTGGTCGGCACGGGCGTCCAGCTCCCGGTAGGTCACGACGCGGTCGCCGTGCACGATCGCGGGCCGCTCGGGGACGGTGGCCGCGTACGGGCCGACGACGAGGTGGGCCAGGGGCGGTGACACCGGCGGCCGTGGCCCGTCGGCCCACTCGGCGATCCGCGACCGCTCGTGCGGCGCCATCACGTCCAGGTCGGTGAGCGCGATGTCGGGCCTGCGCACCGCGTCCGCGAGCAGAGTGGTGAACCGGTCGGCGACCAGCCGGGCCGTCGCCGCGTCGAACACGTCGAGGGAGTACTCCAGGAAGCCGCGGTAGCCGTCGCCGTCGGGGACGAGGTTCAGGAACACATCGAACTTCGACCGGCCGCTGTGCCGGTACCAGCGCTCCGTCGTGACGCCCGGCAGACTCAGACCCTCGCCCACCTCGTCGTCAAGGGTCAGCACGACCTGGAACAGCGGGAAACGGCCGAGGACACGTTCGGCGGCGAACTCCCGCACGAGATGCCCGTACGGGATGTGCCGGTGCCGCACCGCGGACCAGACCCCCGACTTCACCGAGGCGACCAGGTCACGGAAGGTGTCGCCGTCGCCGATGCGCTGCCGCACCGGCATGACGTCGGTGAGACAGCCCACCAGCGACTTGACCTCCGTACCGGTGCGCCGCGAGATCGGAGTGCCGAGGACCACGTCGTCCTGGCCCGACAGCCTGCTGACCAGCGCCGTCAGGGCCGACATCAGCACCACGAACGGAGTGGCGCGCTGCGCCCTGGCGAACGTGCGCAGCGCGCGGCCCGTCGCCCCGTCGACGGCGAACCGGATCTCACCGCCCCGGTGACTGGGCCGGGCGGGGCGCGGCCGGTCCTTGGGGAAGGTCGACTCCTCGGGGGCGTCGGCGAGGACCGTCCGCCAGTAGTCCAGGTGCTCCGGGGACGTCACCTCGTCGTCCCGCCGCTGCCGCCGTGCATACGGGCCGAACTGCAAGGGGATCCCGGGCAGCCGCGCCGGACGCCCTTCGGTGGCGGCGCGGTAGGCGGCGCCGATCTGCTCGTCCAGCAGCCGGGCGCTCCAGCCGTCCATCACGGCGTGGTGCACGGCCAGCGCGAGCACCGCCTCACCGTCAGCTCCGCCGTCCGTCTCGCCGTCCTTGACACGCAGCAGCGTGGCCCGCAGCAGCGGCGGCTGGTCCAGGGGTACGGGCCTGGTGATGGCCCGCAGCACCTCGGCGTCCAGGTCCTCGCGCGTCACCCACCGCTCGTCGACCGGCACCGGCCGCGGCGGGAACACCGTCTGCACGGTCGCGCCGTCCACGGTGCCGAGACTGCTGCGCAGCGCCTCCTGATGGGCGACGACCGCGGTGAGGGCCGCCTCGACCGCGAACGTCTCGACCCGGCCGCGCAGATGATGGACCCACGACTCCAGATACCGCGACGGACCGCCGACGGCCTCCGCCCCCTCGTGCGCTTCCTGCACTTCGCGGAACTGATCCTGGAGCCAGATCGACTCCTGCTCGAAGGACATGGGGTAGGTGGGCCGACCGACAGACTTCTTCGATATCGCTGTCACTGATGAACTCCTTCGTGCGCGTGCAGGGTGACCGGTGGCTGAGCCACTGCCGCGGAGAGCGCGGCCCGGTCGGGTTTCCCCCGATCCGTGTAAGGGAGCGCGGCGCGTCTGAACACCCGCCGCGGCACCATGTACGCGGGGAGGCGGCGAGCCAACGCCGTACGGAGCAGGTGCGGTTCCAGTACGGGCTCGGACGCCGGGTCGGCGGTGTAGAAGAGAGAAATCCCGGTGTACGTGCCGTCCGGACCTGCCAGCGGTACGGCGACACAGTCCCGCACCCCAGGCACCTCCCGGGCGTGTGCCTCGACGTCACCGGGTTCCAGACGGTGGCCCGCGACCTTCACCTGGAGGTCCTTGCGCCCCCGGTAGTGGAGTACGCCGTCGTCGTCCAGCGAGCCGAGGTCCCCGGTGCGGTAGACACGTGTGACCACGCCGTCCACGGGCACGTCCGTGAACACCGCGGCGGTCGCGTCCGCGTCGCCGAGATACCCGTCGGCGAGGCCCTCGCCCGCGAGACAGATCTCGCCCGTGACACCGGGCGGTACCGGCAGGTCACCGTCGAGAACCAGCACCTGTGTCCGCGGGACGGGAGTGCCCACGGGGATGCCGGTGGGCAGGTCGCAGTCGGCCGCGCGGACCCGGTGCGTGGTGGCGAACACACAACTCTCCACCGGGCCATACCCGTTGAGGAGGACGATGCCGGGGTGCGCGGCCAGGAACACCCGCACATGAGGGACGGACAGCCGTTCACCGCCGGTGATCACCTGGGTGAGGCCGGTGAAACAGCCGGGGTCCTCGTCGACGAACAGATTGAACAGTGAGGCGGTCAGCCACACCGTGTCCACCCCGTGCCGCTCTTTCAGACCGCGCAACCTGCCCGGCATGAGGTACTCGCCCTCGGCGATCACCGTCGTACCGCCGGTCGTCAACATCGACCAGACTTCCAGGCCGTACGCGTCCCAGGACGCCGGTGCCGCCTGCATCATCACGCGGCCCGCCCCGAACGAGGCGAAACCGGGCGGGATGAACAGGCGGGTGGTCGCCCGGTGCGGCGACAGAACGCCTTTCGGGACGCCGCTGGTACCGGAGGTGAAGAACAGCATGGCCGGGGCCGTGCCGTCCCGGGGTAAGGAGACCGGCGCCGACCTGTGGGTGGGGCTGTGTGGCAGCGGTTCGTCGAGCGCCGGGGGACGCCACCACGGGGTACCGTCTTGCGCCGTCGGTCCGTCGGCGACCACGACCGGCGGTTTTGTCGCCGCGATCAGGCGGGCGAGGCGCTGCTCGGGCCACCGCGGGTCGAGCGCCGAGTAGGCGGCTCCGCACTTCAGGACGGCGAGCAGCGCGGTCACCAACTCCGGTGAGCGCGGCAGCAGGACGGGGACGACGGTGCCGGGACCGGCGCCGCGTTGGGTGAGGGCGGCGGCCCATTCCTGGGCGCGGTCGTCGAGTTCGCGGTAGGTGAGGGTGAGATCCGCGCCGACGACTGCCGTCGCGCCGGGCCGAAGCGCCGCCTGCTGGGCGACGGCCTCGTGGATGAGCCGGGATGTGCGGGGTGTGACGGGTTCTGCGGCGGGACTCGGACCGTTTGATGTCTGCGCGTCCGAAGTCCGTGCGTCCGAAGTGTGCGCGTCTGAAGTCTGGGCGTCTGAAGTCTGGGCTTCCGAAGGAGAGCTCTCCGCCGTCATGCCTTCGGCGGGTGTCAACGGCGTGCTTCCGGCGCCGGGTCCATCGCCCGTACCCGAGTGACGAACTCCCCGAAGTTGTCGGTCTCGAAGACCAGCTCGGGGGAGACCTCAAATCCGGTGAGCCGCTCGATGCGGGCACAGATGCGCATGGCTTGCAGGGAGGTGCCGCCGAAGTCGTAGAAACTGGAGTCCGACGTGAGGCCATCGACCTCCAGGATATCCGCCCAGATCTCAGCTATTTCCTTTTTCACATCCAGGTACGCTACAGCACTTTTCTGTGTATGAGCTAAGTGAGGCTCCTTGCAGAAGTGCGGAAAACCGCATCGGGCGAGTGCGTCGATGTCTGCTATGTGGCGTCCCGCGTTCCCCGAAAGGGGGCCTCGGCGAACCCCTGGCCAGGGCGGGGGCTCGAACCCGGCGGCGCGGTGAAAGCCGCATCGGCCACGGTGAGTTGGATATCACATCGTGCGGACAGCTGAACAGAGGCCCTTGTGGGAGGTGCTTGGCGAATCCTTGGGAGATCCTTGGGAAGTCGTATGGGAAGTCCTTATCTTCAATGTACACAGACATCTCGACTCAGCCCCACGAGTGCGCTGTTGTCGCCGTGCTTGGGGTAGGAATCCAAGCGTGATGGTGTTTTCCTGTCTTTCGGGGGACGGGGGAGTCCCCACTCCTCGGCAAACACCACTCAGCGCGCTTCCCTGAGATCTGCTTGGGGTTGTCGACTAACGGAGCGCCCTCGACGTACAGCCTTGTCCTGATGACCTTCCGCGGCGGCGGCCCGGCGGTTCGGCCCGGCGCTCCGGTCGGCCTCGGGGGTGGCTCGGGGTCAGAACCGGGGTCGGGTCATGGCGATCCCCGAGGAATCTGGTCGCCGCCACGGGTTGACTGACGATCAGGGTGCGATCGGAGCCCGCCACGGCTCCGTCCACACCTGACCGCCAAGCAATCCGGACAGGGGAGAGAGATGACCAAGGGCACGAGTACTTCTTTACGGCATGAGCGTGGACCCGGCCCCGGGCCCAAGGCGAGGTACAGGCCCCGGTCCGTCCGGCCGGGACTGCTGCTCACGGCCGGAGCCCTGCTGGCCACCACGCTCGCGGTGGTGCCACCCGCCACCGGCGCGGAAGCCGCGGCGGACAGCCCTCGCGAGGCCAACCGGATGACGATGGAGCAACGGGAACCGCGGCCCCGGACACCAGGCACCCACCAAGCCACCCAGGCCGCGCTGGACGCGATCGTGGCCGCCGGGACACCGGGCGCGCTGGCACGCGCCACCAACGGCCGCGCCCACTGGTCCGGCACGGCAGGCGTGGCGGACCTCCGCACGGGCCAGCCTCGCCGGGCCACCGACCGCTTCCGGGTCGGCAGTCTCACCAAGACCTTCACTGCCACGCTGCTGCTCCAACTCGAAGCCGAGGGGCGGCTCTCCCTCGACGACAGCGTCGAGAAGTGGCTCCCCGGCGTCATCCGGGGCCGTGGCCACGACGGTCGGAAGGTCTCCCTGCGCCAGCTCCTCAACCACACCAGCGGGATCTTCAGCTACAACCGCGACCCGGGATTCCTCGCACGCTTCACCGGTGAGCCCTTCCTCGAGCACCGCTACGACGGCGCCACGCCACAAGAGTTGGTCCGGATCGGCCTCTCCCACCCGCCGGAGTTCCCGCCCGGCACCGGATGGTCGTACTCCGACACCAACTACATCCTCGCGGGCCTGGTCGTCGAACGGGCCACGGGTCACGACTACGCCACCGAGGTCGAACGGCGTCTCATCCGTCCCCTGCGACTCCACTCGACCACCGTGCCCGGCACCTCCCCGACGGTGCCCCGCCCGCACGCACGCCACTACTCCCGGCTCTACCTGGACCACCCGGACGCGCCGATCCACGACGTCACCGATTTCAACCCGTCCGTCGCCTGGGCAGCGGGACAGATCATCTCCACCGCCGACGACCTGAACCGCTTCTTCCGCGCCCTCCTCGGCGGCGAACTGCTCCCCGCCCGGCAACAGCGGGCGCTGCTCGACACCGTCCCGACGGGCGACGGTGAGGCGCCCCCGACCGGCCACTCCTCCTCCGGCTACGGCCTCGGCATCCGCTCCGACACCCTCTCCTGCGGGGTGACCGTCTGGGGCCACGGCGGTCAGGTCCCCGGCTCCCTGTCCAGGACGGCCGCGACCCGCGACGGCCGCCACGTCCTCACGCTCAACAGGAACGGCGACTGGGGCGAGCAGACAGGGGAGGACGCGGTACTGGAAGCAGAGTTCTGCGGCGCACGCCCGGCAGCCGGGAGCGACGACGGCGACACCCCCGGCGCGGAGCGCGGCCGGATACCACGGAGCGGCGTCGAGGATCCGGCACTGGTCGTTCCGTAGCTCCCCCGGCCCGAGTCGACGGCAACGACACCCTCGCCGTCCCGCTGACCACACATGCCGCCGTCGAACGGGTCCGCGCCGAGGCCGGGCCGGTCCACATCCGAAACCGACACCTACCGGATCGGCTCGCGCACCTGCTCTGAGGGCGGTCCGTGAGCCCTTGGGCGCGTTCTTGTTTCGCGCTCGGGAAGCGCTCCTCGACCGCCCATCGGTAACCGGCGATGCGGATCAGCTCGTCCAGGGTGGTGCCGTCTGGGCAGTGAGCGACGTAGTACGAGATCTCGGACGACGATCCGGCTGTACGTCGACGGTGTCCAGCAGGGCGATCCCGTGGCGTTCGCGGTGACGCCGTGGAAGGCGTCCAGCGGGTTCCAGGTCGGCCGTGCGTGGGTTGCGGGAGCGGGCGAGGAGAACCTCATCGGGACCAACGACGAGGTGACGGTCTGGTCCTGGCGGCGCCCTGCAGGCGGAGCGGCTCGGTGTGGCCCTCGGGCCCGCCCTCGGCGCCGCGCTCCAGCCGACGGCCCCCGCCAGAAGGGGGCGCGGGTGTCGTCCGCGCCCCCTGCCGGTCACCGCCCCGCCGGTCAGCTCCGGACGTTCAGCACCGGCCGCAGCATCACATGGTGCGCCGGTCGGCCGGGGTCCTCCAGTCGCCGTACGAGCAGTTCGACCGCCTCCGCGCCCACCGCCCGGCGCGGTGGCGCGACCGCGGTGAGCGGAGGGCTGGCGAGGGCGGCCAGTTCGTCGTCGTACGTGACGATGGCCAGGTCGTCGGGGACGCGTACAAGCGGCTCGCGGCGAAGGTGAAGTCCATCGACTCCGGCAAGCGCGCCGGTGTCTATCTCACCCATGACTACAGCCTGCTGACGGGGCTTTCCTGGCAGGCGGGGGGCAAGTGGTTCGGTACCCGGGGCGACGCGTGGACCGTCGGCGTCGACGACCCGCCGTCCCGGAAGGTCGCCGGATACTGGCAGGACCTGGTCCGCGGCGACCTGGTCCGCAGCTTCCCCGAGTACAGCGAACAGTTCTGGCAGGGCGTCCAGAAGGAAGCCGTCGTCGGCTACTTCTGCGCCTCCTGGTGCGCGGGCCAGATGTCCAACCTCGTGCCCGATCAGCGCGGCGACTGGGCCGTCGCGCAGCTTCCGACCTGGGACGGGAAAAGTGCCTCCGCCATGTGGGGCGGGTCGTCCTTCATCGTCCCCAAGGGCAGCAAGAAGGCCGGCGCCGCCCTGGAGTTCATCAAGTGGATCACCACGGACCCCCAGGGCATCGCGGCCTGGTACAAGAGCGGCACCAGCAGCATGTACCCGGCGGCCCCGGCGCTGGTGCCGGTCGCCAGGAAGAACTTCGCCACCGACTACTACGGCGGACAGGACGTCTTCGAGGCCGACACGACGTCGTACGAGGCTGTCGTGCCCGGCTGGCGGTGGGGCCCGGCGATGTCCACCACCGAGGTGTCCTTCAACGACCGGCTCGGCAAGGTGACGGACGGTTCGGCCCGGCTCCCCGACATCTACGGACAGGTCCAGGACGCCACCGTCAAGGCCGTCCGTGACCGCGGACTGAAGGTCTCCGAGTGACCGTCCGCAGGCCGGAACGTGAGATTGCCGAACGTCCACGCTCCGCGCCGCGGCCGGTGCACCTGTGCGGGAGATAGTCATGGCGACCCCCCTCGTACGACGACAGCGGCGCAGCGCCGCCCTGTTCCTCGCCCCCTTCCTCGTCCTCTTCGCCGCCGTCACCCTCGCACCGCTCGGCTACGCGGCCTGGCTGAGCCTGTACAGCGAACAGTCCTCGGGCCTGGGTCTGGGCGGGGTCCAGCGCCGGTTCACCGGGCTGGGCAACTACGCCGAGGCGGTGACGGACGCGGCCTTCCAGCAGGGCTTCCTCACCATCGCCGGGTATGTGGCCGTCTACGTCCCGGTGATGATCCTCGGCGCCCTGGGTGTCGCGCTGCTGCTGGACTCCGGTCTGGCCGTCGCCCGGCGCTTCACCCAGGTCGCGGTGTTCGTCCCGCACGCGGTGCCCGGCCTGGTCGCCGCCCTCATCTGGCTCTACCTCTACACCCCCGGCCTCAGCCCCGTCACCGACTGGCTCGGCCAGTCCCCGAACACGCCGGGCCCGGCGTCCACCCACCCCCTGCTGTCGGTGGTGAACATCGCCGTGTGGGAGTGGATGGGCTACAACGTCGTCATCTTCTACGCGGCCCTCCAGGCCGTACCGGAGCAGGTCCTCGAGGCCGCGACCCTGGACGGCGCCGGCCGGGTGCAGCTCGCCCTGCGGATCAAGGCTCCGCTGATCCGGCCCGCCGTCGTCATGGCCGCCCTCTTCACCGTCATCGGCGGTATCCAGCTGTTCACCGAGCCGAAGATGCTCCTCTCCGCGTCCACCTCGATCACCAGCACCTGGACACCCAACCTCTACACCCAGGACGCGGCCTTCAGCCGCAACGACTACGGTCTCGCCGCCGCCGCGTCCCTGCTGATCGCCCTGGCCGCGGCCGGACTGTCCTTCGCCGTCATGCGGTTCGCCGACCGACGGAGCCCGTCATGACCCAGACACCGCTCCGGCGTACCCGCCCCGCCGATGACCGGGCCCCCGCTCGGTCCCCGCGCCGGACCCGTCGACGCACCCCCGTCTCCCTGTCCCGGGCAGGGGTCAACCTGATCCTGCTGCTGGTCGTCGCCTACACCCTGCTGCCGCCGCTCTGGCTGCTGCTGGCGTCCACGAAGAACCTCGCCGACCTGCTCGGCACGGACGGCTTCGCGCCCGGCCGGGAATTCCATCTGGTGGCCAACCTGCGCCACCTGTTCGCCGCCGCCGACGGCATCTATCTGCGGTGGGTGGGCAACACCCTCCTCTACGCCGGTGCCGGAGCGGTCCTGGCGGCCTTCATCTGCGCGCTGGCCGGCTACGTCTTCGAGAAGTTCAGCTTCCCCGGCAAGGGCCCGCTGTACGGCCTGGTGCTCATGGGCGTCATGATCCCCGGCGCCGCCCTGGCCCTGCCCACCTATCTGCTGGCCGCCGACCTCGATCTCACCAACACCTTCTGGGCCGTGTTCGCACCGGGGCTGGTGTTCCCCTTCGGGGTCCATCTGGCGCGGGTCTTCGCCGCCTCGTACGTCCCCGACGAGGTCGTCGAGGCGACCCGGGTGGACGGCGCCGGTGAACTCAGGGCGTTCGTATCGGTCGCGCTGCCCATGATGCGCCCCGGGTTCGTCACCATCGGGCTGTTCCAGTTCACCTCGATCTGGAACAACTTCTTCCTCCCCCTGGTGATGCTCTCGGACAAGGACCTCTACCCCGTCAGTCTCGGCCTCTACATCTGGAACTCCACGGCGCTGAGCCAGGGGCAGACGGAGAACGTCCTGCTTCCCCTCACCGGATCATTGGTCGCCATCGTGCCCGTCATCGCCCTGTTCATCGCCGTCCAGCGCTTCTGGCGCTCGGGCATGACGGCCGGAGCCGTCAAATGACCGCCCCTCAGGAGGCAGAGCCGATGACGACCGCCCCCGGACGACGGCCGCGCGCCCGACTCGCCATGCACCGCTCCGTCAA
The DNA here is from genome assembly GCF_040652095.1 of Streptomyces sp. NPDC048290. Lineage (NCBI taxonomy): Bacteria > Bacillati > Actinomycetota > Actinomycetes > Kitasatosporales > Streptomycetaceae > Streptomyces > Streptomyces sp. NPDC048290. The sequence goes on along the minus strand of NZ_JBEZLM010000015.1, from coordinate 54,806 downwards.
GGACGCCCTGTTCACCCCCCTCACCACCGTCCGGCTCACCCGGCTCGCGGACATCGACCCCGGCGAGGTCGTCGAGGACTTCACCGACGCGACCGGCCTGGACAGTGTGGACGTACTGATCACCGGCTGGGGCTGCCCGCCGATCGAGCGGGACGTACTGGACCGCAGCCCCCGGCTCCGGGCCGTCATCCACACCGCGGGCACCGTCAAGCACCACATCACCGACGCCTGCTGGGAGAGGGGCATCGAGGTGACCTCGGCGGCCGAGGCCAACGCCGTACCGGTCGCCGAGTTCACCCTCGCCGCCATCCTCTTCGCCCACAAGCGGGTGTGGCAGATCAACGCCCTCTACCGGCACCACCGGACGCTGGAGCCCTGGACCGACCGCTTCCCCAGCGTCGGCAACTACGGCCGGACCGTCGGCGTCGTCGGCGCCTCCCGCATCGGCCGCCGGGTGCTGGACCTGCTGCGTCCGTTCGACTTCGAGGTGCTCGTCGCCGACCCCTACCTGGACGCGGACGAGGCCGCGTCGCTCGGCGCCCGGCTCGTCGACCTGGACACGCTGATGACGGTGTCCGACACCGTCACCCTGCACGCCCCGAGCCTGCCCGAGACGGACCACATGATCGACCGCGCCCGGCTGGCGCTGCTCCCCGACGGGGCCACCCTGATCAACACCGCACGGGGATCACTGGTCGACACCGTCGCCCTCACCGCCGAACTCGCCTCCGGCCGGATTCACGCCGTCCTCGATGTGACCTGCCCCGAACCCCTCCCCACCGCCTCCGACCTGTACGACCTGCCCGGCGTGCTGCTCACCCCGCACATCGCCGGCTCGCTCGGCGGGGAACTGGACCGCCTCGCCCGCCACGCGCTCGACGAACTCGCCCGCTTCACCGAGGGGCTGCCCTTCGCCCACCCCGTACGGCGCGACCAGCTCGGCCGGTCGGCCTGAAGCCACCCGGGCGGTCCGCCGCCGACTGCGGAAGTGCCCGGGACCGGCGCTCCTCCTCGCCCCTGACTCTGTCGTCGGGGCCCCTTGAGCCAGACCTCCCCTCGCGCATGAAGGGGACGGTCATGTCCTGTCCCGCCCCGCTCTCCCGACCACCCCAACCCCTTCAGGAGGCAGAGATGCCGCTCGACCGCAGGACCGTTCTCCAAGCCGGTCTGTCCACCCTCGGTGCCGTGACACTCGTCGGCGCGTTCCCCGCCCTCGCCACCGCGGCCCCGCCCGTGTCCACGGAGATCCCCGACGCCGACTTCTTCGGCCGCTGGAACACCGCCACCGCCGGCTGGAGCACCCCGCCCGCCTTCGACTACACGGCCCACACCGGCCTCAAGCCGGTCGCCGACGCGGCCCGTGCCGGTGACTACCCCAAGGCCCGGACGGCGCTGCTCCAGTACATGAGCACCCGCGCCCAGCGCACACCCCCGCCCCGCGCCAACTTCGCCCACTTCAGCCCCTCGATGGTGCCGCTCGGCCTCGACCACATCTGGACGCTGGGCAGGGGCGAGATCTACCAGACCACACTGACCGTGGGCCCCTCCTTCACCACGGTCGACGCCGATGTCAGCGCCGCGGTGAAGGCCGCGGCCAGCGGCGGCGGTGTGGGATTCATGCTCATGGCACGCCACAAGGAGGCCGCCACCGCCGAGTTCGCCGGCCGACGCGCCGCAAGCGGCGCACCGGCGCTGACCCTGACGTACGCCGACGGCACCGTCCACCGCGTCGCGGCGAGCCAGTCCTGCTACATCGCGGCGGGCAAGGACGCCGCCACCGCCTTCGGCTCCACCCCGAACATCCAGGTCCACGACGAGGGCACCGGACCGTTCTCCCCGAACACCCGCAAGGGATACCTCTGGTTCGACCTCACCGGTGTGCCGGCTCCGGCGAGCGCGCGACTCGCGCTGTCCGGCCGTACCAGTGGCAGCAGCCAGCAGATCATGCTGTACCAGGCCCAGGTGAACTTCGACGAGACCAAGCGCTCCTGGAACAACACCCTCCAGGACACCCTGTCCTGGCAGGGCGACCCCAAGGGCTTCGACTGGAAGCAGCCCGAGGGCGCCAACGTCGGGAACGAGTTCGGCTGGCAGCTGTGCCGCCACTACTTCGTCGGCCCGCTGACCGACGCCTACAGGACCGGGCGGGACGAGAAGGTCGCGGCCGGACTCATCGGGCTGATGACCGACTTCATCACCGACGCCAACGGCTACACCGCCGACAGCTCACCCGCGGGCGCGGCGAGCTACCCCCGCAACCTGGACTCGGCCTGGCGCTACCAGAACTGGTGCTACGGCTACGAGACCCTGCGCACCAGCCCCTCCCTGACGGCCGACGCCAACACCACGATCCTGAAGGCGATCCACGCCGCCGGGGTCTTCTTCACCACCACGACCTCCGACACGCCCAACTGGATGATCTCCATCAAGGGCACCCTGCTCCATCTCGGCGTGTCCTTCCCGGAGTTCGCCGCGGCGAAGAGCTGGCGCGACGGCGCACAGGCATACCTGGTGAAGCAGATGGCCGACGCCCTGTACCCCGACGGCGGATACGTCGAGGCATCGAGCGGCTATGCCATGGGTGTCGCCCAGGGATTCATGGCCAACGTGCGCACCCTGACCGCCAACGGCTACCCGATCGACCCGCCGGCCCCCCTGCGCAGCCTCGCCTGGTTCCTGGCCGACCAGACCTACCCCAGCGGCTATAACCCGGCCTACGGCGACTCCAGCCTCACGGACTGGCGGCCCAGCCTCAAGGAACTGGCCACCTTCCTGTCGGACGACCAACTGCACCACGTGGCCACCGGAGGTACCGCCGGACCCGCTCCGCAGCACACTTCGGCCCTCTACCGGGACACCCGCGTCGCCGTGCAGCGCACCGGCTGGACCGCCGAGGACTGGTATCTGCGCCTCAACGCCGACTACGGCAACCACGGCCACCCCGACGAACTGGCCGTCCAGGTCTACGCCGGCGGGCGGATACTGCTGCCCGCCATGGGCGCCTACACCTACGCCGATGTCCCGGAGGCCAACTGGCTGCGCAAGACCACCGAGTCACACAGCACCGTCACCATCGACGGACTCGCCCAGAAGTCCACCGCCACAGGGTCGTCCATCAGCAACCACTCCATGCCGTGGGTGGACTTCGCCGAGGGCTTCACCGAAGGCACCCCCGGCGTCCGGCACGCCCGTGCCGTGCTGTTCCTGCACGGCGTGGGCTGGGTGGTCACCGACATGCTCACCCCGGCCGACACCCGGCAGCACACCTATCAGCAGAACTGGCATCTGCTGCCGGAAGCCGCCCCCGCCCTGACGGCCGGCGTCGCCCGGACCCAGTTCACGTCGGGCACCCAGCTGACCATCGTCCCGGCCGTCCCCGCCAGGGTGACCGCCGCGCTCAAGGACGGGTACTACTCGCAGGCCCTCTACCAGCTGGTGCGGTCCCGGTATGTGTCCTACTCCGTGACCGCGTCCGGCAGGATCTTCCTCGACACACTCCTCCTTCCCGTGCTGCCGGGCAGCGGCACCACCGCGACGCTGACCGAGGACGCCGCCCCCGACGGTGGCCACGCCCTGCGGCTGACCGCCTCGACCGGCGCGCTCACCGGCCACTACTTCCAGGGACCGACCGACGCGAAGAACCGCAGGTTCGGCCCCTGCGTCTCCAACGGCTCAGTCGCCTATGTGGATCAGTACCAAGGTGTCCAGCGCCTGCTCATCGCCCGCGGCACCACGATCGACCAGGGCGGGGAACGGCTGCTCTCCGTCGAGAAGCCGCTGGGGTCGACGCTGGCCGTGCGGATCGACCCGGTCAGGAAGACCATCGAGGTGACCGGACCCGCGGCGCAGGCGTTCGGCCGGGACCTGTACCTCAAGGCCCCCCGGGGGTGCACGACGGCCACGGTCGCCGGCCGGGCGGTGCCCGTCGTGTGCGCGAACGGCATGGCCAGAATCGCGGCCGTTCGGTAGCCAGGCCCCCGGGAGGTCCGTGGCCGTCCGCCGTCCGGCGGAGCGTGCGGGCCTCCCGGGGCCGGTGCCTGGGCCCGGTGTCGGCGCGCCGGGCTGCTCTCCAGGTTCCGGCGATGCCCGGGGCACTCGGCGCGACCCCCACGCGCCGGGTGCCCCGCGGTGTCCTCGTCCACGGCGACGACCCGGCGCGGACCGTGACGGCAGGCGAGCGAGAGCCGCCGCCGTATCCGGTACGCACCTTCCGTCACCTCTGCTGTGCTGACAGCTCCCGGAGCCAGACCGGGGATTCCCTCGTCCGTGTGCACAGCGCGGTCTCCTGTGCGGGGAGCGGAACGGCAGCGAGGAGCACGTGTGACCACCGTGACACGCCTCGTCGCCCCGTCGGCTGGTACGGCCCCGTGCCAGGCCACTCCGCGCAACTCCGCACGCGAGATCGGTGGGTACGTCCTGCCCGAACCCCTTGAGACGGGCGCGATCCGGACGGACACCGGCGGAAGCGGCCCCCGCCCCGGGTCCGCACCGCTCGACGCGTCCTCCGGGCGGCCCCACCCCGGCGCCTCGCCCGGCCCGGCTCCGGAGGGGACACGGCATGACCGGCCCCGGCGGAACGCCCCCCTGGCCGTCTGGTTCTGCCTCGGCCTCGGCAGCGGCTCGCCCTCCGCCTCCCGCCCCGGCCGCGACTCGCCCCCGGCGAGACCCTGGTGCGCGTCGAACTCGCCACACCGTGCGGCCGTGACCTGCGGATCGTCGCCGGTCACCGGCGCATCCCGGTGCCCACCGTGCCCGGCCACGAGGCGGTCGATGCCGTCGAGGAGGCCGGCGCCACCGTACGGCTCACGGACGGCGGCCCGGTCACCCCCGGGCTGCGGGTCGGCTGGACGGAAGCCACCTCGCGCGGCACCTGTCAGGGCTGCGCGCGCGGGGCTCCGCAGCACCGCGAGAACGCCCTCACCCATGGACACGAGTCCATGACCGGACGCTGACGGCTCAACGGGGCCCTCGCCACGCACTGCCACTGATGCCGGAGACCGGTCTGGTCGCCGTCCCCGCGACACTGCCCGCCGAGGTCGCCGCGCCCGCCGGGTGTGCCACCGCGACCGTGGTGTGCGCCGCCCGCCGTACCGGCATCGGGCCCGGCGACCGGGTGGTGGTGATCGGCTGCGGCCTGCTCGGTCCTACCGCCGTCGCCTACGCCCGGGAACTCGGTGCGGAACACATCGTCGCCTGCGACAAAGACAGGAACCGGCGTCGGCTCTCCCTCGCCTTCGGTGCGACCGACGAGTGCCCGCCCTCCGACCTGTCCCGGCTCACCGCGAAGCGCGGGGCGGACGCCGTACTCGAACTCTCCGGTGACAGCCGGGCGGTGCAGTCGGCGCTGAACATCGTGGGACCGGCGGGGCGGGTCGCTCTCGCCGGTTCGATGTCGTTCGGCCGCCGGGTCAGCTTCCGGCCCGACCTCTTCGTCCGGAACCTCTCCCAGGCCGGCGGCTGCCACAGCCACACCGCGGCCGACCTGGCCGAGGCGATCGGTTTCGTCGTGCGCACCCCGGCACAGGACCGGTTCGCCCGACTGGTGTCCGGGGCGCTGCCGCTCAGCGAGGTGGAGGAGGCCGTGGCTCGCCGGGCCACCCGCTCCGGTTCGCGGTCCACAGGGAACCGCCGGGGGAGTGGGCCGGGGCGTCCGGCGGCCCGGCGATGTCGGCCGTCTCGTAGGACGCCCGCCCCGTATGCCCGCCCCGTATGCCCGGCTGCCGGACGCGGCCTGCCGGATTCCGCCGGGCGCGGGTGCGTCCCGACCAGGCCACGAAGATCCACCGCTCCATCATCTCGCACGGCAGCAACGGCGAAACGGCGGCTGCCTGCTCTGCTGGTCCGGCCGTACCTGCCTCTGCACGCGAGCACGCCGACAGCCGCAGTCGGCCGCAGTCATCTGAGCCGGGAAAATGCCGGCGAGAGCCGCCCTGTCCGGAACGCGAAGTCGCCCGGGACGGCGATGGCGTCGCTCGGGGGCGGGTGGCAGGAGCGGAGCCACCCGCTCCCACAGGCTGTCCGCAACAAGATCAGCTCGTATTCGGATGCCCTACTGGCCAGGATCGCCTGGCGCAAGCCCCCGGCTCAACTCATTCTGGAGCGAATGGCCCTGGTAGAAGACGCGCGGGCCATGCGTCTCCGGAGCACCCACTGTTCGGATGGTGGGGCGGGTCCAGGCGGCGGCCCGGACCCGCGACGTGGGGCGATCAGGCCTTCGCTGCGGTCCCGTCCGTGGACGGTGTGTCGGCCTTCTTGTCCGGAGCGGCGGCCTTGGCGCCCTGGTTCAGCATGCCGCCGAGGGCGCTGATGCTGCCGCCTCCGCCTGCGGCTCCGCCGGTGGCGAGCGGCAGCACCTTGCCGAGGGCGTCGACCGCGATCTGGGCCATCTTCTGCGCGTGTTCGGTGGCGGTCTTCATCGCCTCCTGGGCGCGCATCCCGGCCTCCTTGTCGTTCCCGGCGGCGGCCTCGATGCCCTTGGTGAGGAACTGGCTCATGTTGTCGAGGCCGCTCATGTCGCGGAACAGGTTCGCGGTGGCGATGGCCTGCGTCGTCTGGAGGCCGACCGGGTCGGGCATCGCCACCAGCGGTGTGAACTTCGCCTGGGAGACGCCCATGCCGGCCGCCGTGGTGTCGAGGTTCTGCGCGCGAGAGGCGGTGGACACCGGGGCGATGTCGGCCGGGGTGATCTGGATGGGCGAGTCCTTCCAGTTCCAGAAGCGGGTCAGGTCGATCTTCTCGGCCGCGTTGGACCGGCCGAGGACGGCCTCGGCGAAGACGCCGTTGGTGGCGATGGCGATCGTGTCGGCCACCGGCGTGCCGAAGGTACTGTCGCTCAGTCGACGGGCCTTGGTCCACGCCTCGCGCTCCTGCTCGCTGGCGAAGTTCCAGCGGAAGCCGAGGTAGTTGCCGGTGGCCGCGATCGGCTTCGGGTCCAGCAGCATCCCGAGCGGGACCGGACCCGCGCTCGAACCCGCCGGGGTGTACGAGTAGTTGGCGAGGATGCGGCTCAAGGTCAGCTCGTCCGCGTTGGCCCACACCGCCTGGCTGTAGTGGCGCCGGTTGTCGTTCAGGTGGTCGAGGACCGGCTGGGGCACGTTCCCGCCCCGCACGTGGAAGCCGAGGGACGCGACGTAGGTGCGGCTGCCGGACTTCACCGTCGAGCCGAACAGCCCGCAGATGGCCGATCCGCCGCCGGCGCCCTCGGACAGGTCGGGCGCGACGGTGGTGGTCGCCGCGATGCCGAAGTTCGCCACGCCCGAGGTCATCTTCAGACGCAGCCCGGCGAGGCTGCCGCGGGCGGTCCTGCCGGACCAGGCTTCATAGGAGATCAGCTTGTCGGCGCCGCCGAAGGTGTAGGACGCCTGTTGCACGCCGGAGCCGCCGATGTCGCCGCATCCGAAGGTGTGGCTCGGGAAGACGACCTGGATGCCGCGGATTCCGTCGCTGTCCGACCAGACGTCGATCCTGGACGCGTAGGCGGAGTCCTCCTTCGGCTGGTCCTCGAAGGCCACCAGCGCCTCGCGTCCCAGAATCCGGCGCACGGTCCCGTTGCCCATCAGCACCCAGTAGTCTCCACCGCCGACCGAGGCGATCTGCGCCAGCCCGGTCACGCTCTGAAGGCCGCCGGCCGTGGGACGAACCAGGGTCGTCGCACCGGACTCCACCAGAAGGGGCATGGTCTCGGTGCTGGACTGGGACTGGACGACGGCCCAGAGCGCACCGTCGGATGTCGCGGACAGACGCTGCACGCCCGACCCGCCGCGCTGCACCCAGCTGGTACCACTGCGCTCGTACAAGAGCCCCTGCCGGGAGTACCACAGCTTGTCCTTGCCGGTGACGGCTATGTCGTCGGCCGTGACCCCCAGGTTCGACCATGCGCTCTGGCCACGCTGATGGATCGCGTTGTTGGTACCGATGACATAGACCGTGCCGTCCGTGGCGCAGACGATGCGCAGCGCGTAGCCGCCCCACCCGTCACCTCGCCAGGTCGTCCCGTCGAACTGAACGACCATGTTGTCGGTGGCCCTGATCGCCCAGACGGTGTCCTTGCCCGGTGCGATGCGGGTCAGGCCGCCGCTCAGTCCCGTGGTGGGCACAGGCTTCCACTGCTGAGTCGCCGGGTCGAACTTGACCGGGCTGCCGTCGGCCTTGCGCACCCCGTACACGCCCATGGCCGAAGCGGCGACGTCGGCCAGCTCCACCCCGGCGAACTCCTGAGTGGTCGGCACCTCCGGTGCCGCGCACGCGTCGAGTCTGCGCACGGCGGTGTCGAACGGGTTCGCCGCGCGGATCTTCGTCGCCCAGTCGGCCGGCGCCACCGACGCGAGCACCTCCTTGTACCGCTGGAGGCTGGTGTGGGTGAAGGTGAGCTCCTGGAGCGGTATGAACAGACAGCGCTCCAGCCGGGTCGGCCTGGTCGTCACGTTGTAGACCTGGACGACCTCGTAGTACTGCACCGACATGGCGTGCATGTGGTTGTAGTTGGTGACGACCCGGGTCAGGACCTGGTCCTGCTCCGCCTGCGACGTCTCGCGCACGACCGTCATGTTCCGGCTGCGGGCCGCGGTCGCGAGCTGCTGGGTCCGCGCGCTGATCCGCTGCGTCGCCTCCTGCGCTACCGAGCGCACGCCCGTGGAGCGTGACACCGCGCTGGCGATGCCGAAGTTCGACGACTTGCTCCAGTTGCCGCCACCGCTGAACACAACGCCGAGCGAGCCGCCGATGCTGCCGCCCTCGCTGGACGACTGGCCCACCTCGAACCCCTGGGAGCTGCCGTGCTGCTCCTCGCGGGCGATGGCGTTCGCGACCTCGCTGATCGACCGGTTCTGGTCGGTGGAGCCGGTCAGCAACTCGTTCTCGCCGGCCGTCTCGGCGCCCGTCGCCCGGGTGGTGCGCTGCCAGTCGACGACCGCGACCCGGGTGCTCTCGCCGGGCGCGAGGGCCAGGCTGTGCAGCAGCCGGCCGAGCGTGACGCCCTGGGCCGACCAGCTCTGCTCCGTCGTGACGACCATGCCCTCGGCGGGGCGGTCGTAGAACGGGAGGTTCTCCTCGCCGAGGTCGATCGCGCCGGTCAGGGCGCGCCCCGGGGCCGCCCCGGGGATGTCGGTGAGCACCACCGACTGGTACCGGACGACCTCCGTCGGGTAGTTGCCCGTGGTGGGAAGCAGATCCGTCGGCGTCGCGCCATCGAGCATCGCCTTGTCCATCCCGGACCCGGGCGGCGTACTCGCAGGTGTGGTTGAGGGCATGTCGGTGCTGGAGGTGGCCATCACGTGTCCCGTCTGAGCACAGAAGGAGTGGAAGGCGAACGACGCTTCCGGACGGCGAACCTACACAGATCAATCACAACTAGGGCACGTTGTGGAGGAAATGGCTAGAAACAGTGCTGAAGCCAACGGCTCTACCGCAGTGGGGTGTCCAAGGATGCTGCCCGCCTTCCCCGGAGCCGGATCGTCACCGCGTCAACCACCGACCCGCCTACCTCCAAGGGCAGGGGGCCTACGCACGAGACCCGCGGCGGGCACCCTCAAGAACTAATCTGGCCGCGAGGCGGTCGCACGCCACGACGCCTTGCCGTTTCAGAGCGGAGACCAGCGTGGCCACCAGCCCCCGCCTGGTCGAGGCTGGCAGCGCCTGCCTTCGGAAGATCCGAATCTCATTCTGAAACAATCAGTAATTCGCCCCTGGCCCTGCAACTTCCGTACGTCGGAGTCGAAGTCGATTTCATCGGCGGCATGGAACCGGAAGACCGCCATCACTTCGGCATCCGGCCACACCCACAGCCGAGGGCACTCAGCGTCCGCCGGACGGGACAGCACGGCCTTCGCCCGGGGCACCGGAAACACCGTCTCCCCCTCGAAGTACCGGCACTTCCACCCCTTCTCCGCGGCAAGATCGAGGACCGCCTGCCAGTCCTCCACCGAAGCGTCCGGGGCACGCCCGTCCGGCAGCGACCCCACCACGTCAGGGTCGAAGAAGCAGCTCACGTCCTCCCACAACAGATCGACCACCGCGCCATGCAGCACGGTTCCCTGGCCCGACGCACCCCGATTCTCTCGACCGAAGACACAGGGGCACTCCCGCCTTGAACGCGGCGGGGACGGGGAGCAGCTTCCGTCCATAAGACTCATCCTGAGGTTGCATGTGACGGAGGGGGCGGGGTGGTCATCGGAATCGGATTCTTTGCACTCTTTTCTCGGCGATAGGTCTGGTGATTTTCCGCAACGCCGTGCATTCGCGGCAGAACGCGGTCGACTCCACAGCCACGGTCACCGAAAGGATCTACAAGCTGGAGGCGGGAGCGCGGCCGGTCGGGGTCATCGTGAAGTTCGACGCGCGGGACGGCAGGAGTCGGGAGGCGTCGGTCGTCTGCTGCTGGTGCTCGAGGTCATCCTGCTGATCACCGTGGGCTGGATCTGAGCGCTCGGAGCCCCGTGGACCGCTTCTTGGGGGTCGTGGGGATCGCAGGGCGGCAAGGTACCGGAGCCACCCATGTCTCTGCACTGCCCACCTGGCCCGTGCAGGAGGCTCTGTTTCATTGCCCGCGATGTGGTGGGGAGCCATAGGGTCCGTCTTCAAAAGACCAGATCCAGAGCAGGATTGAGGCGATGGTGACGGCTGCCTGGGAGGACTCGCGGGTCTTGTCGTAGCGGGTGGCCAGGCCCCGCCATTGCCTCAGTCTGCCGAAGCGGCGTTCGACGACGTTGCGGAGCCGGCAGGTCCGCCGGTCGGAACCTGTTGGCCGGCCTCCGGCCGGTCCCCGGTTGAGACGGTCGAGTGTCTGGTCGACGCGTTCGGGGATGGTGTGGGGGATGCCGCGCCCGCGCAGGCAGGCGCGGATCTTGCGGGAGCTGTAGTCCTTGTCGGCGATCACGTGGTCGGGCCGGGTGCGCTGGCGTCCCGGCCCGGTCCGCGGAACCCTGCGGTGTGTGTACCGAGGCCGCCGTCATCGACGCGGCGCTGCGGGTCGCCGTGGAGGACTGGGCCTGGCACGGACCCGACCCCGCTCAGTCGCCGGACACCGTCCTCAGGAACATCCAGGCCGCCACGCTGCGTGCCCTGCGCATCGCGGCGGCGGAACTGCCCGGGATGGGGTCCGGCTGACCCGTCCCCCGGTCGCCCTCTCGTGTGCGAAGCCTCTGTGCGGACAGTCCGTCCAGCGTCCGTACTGTCCACGCGCTTCCAGCCTCGCTGGTCATCAAGGCACTGGAGCTGACGTGCGCGGTCCAGCAGCTGGAGCGCGCCGGAAACATCACCCGGGTCCCCGACCCCGACGACCGCCGCGCCCAGCGCATCGAGCTGACCGAGGCCGGGCGCGAGGCCATCGCCCGCATCCGGGACGCCGGGGCGCGCGACATGCAGGTCGCCCTCGCCGACCGGAACCCCGAGGAACTGCGCCGGCTCGCCACCCTCTTCCACCGCACGGTCGACGACTTCCTCGCCCATATGGCGGAGGAGGAGGGCGAGACGGAGGCACAGCCCACACGGCACGACGGCCGGTCACCCCCTCACCTCACCCCCTCACCTCACCCCCTCACCTCGCCCCCTCAAGACGCCGGCTCGACAAACCCACCCCCCGGCTCCTTGAGCCCCCGCACCAACATCCACGCCACCACCGGCAGCACCACCAACGGCACCAGCGCCGTCCGCAGACTCGTGGTGTCCGCCAGCGCGCCCAGCGCCGGGGCTGCCAGCCCGCCGACACTGACGGCCAGGCCAAGAGTGACCCCACTCGCGGTGCCCATGTGCCGGGGCAGACAGTCCTGCCCCAGCGTGACATGCAGCGCGAACGGCACATACAGGCCCGCCGACACCAGCGCGGTGAAGAAGAACACGGCGGGCCCCGGCACCAGCAGCAGCCCGGCCACCGCCACCGCCGTCACCGCGTACGAGTGCCGCACCACCACCAGCCGCCCGTACCGGTCGGCGAGCCGGCCGCCCACCACCGTCCCCAGCGCCCCGCCCGCGTACAGCACGAACAGCGCCGCCGTCCCCATCGCCGCGCCGCCGCCCAGCCGCTCCCGCACATACAGCGAGATGAAGGCGCTCAGGCCCACGAACACGATCGACCGGCACACGATCGCCCCCGACAGCCGCAGGAACGCCGGCCAGTCGTCCGCACCGTCCGCCCCGGCCGCCGTCACGGTCACCGAGGGCGCCCGCCGGGTGAGCAGACACAGGAACGTACCCAGCAGCGCGGGGACCACCAGCAGGGGAGTGGCCTTCAGCGTGCCCGTCGCCACCACCGCCGACACCAGCAGCGGCGCGAGCGCGAACCCCACGTTGCCGCCCAGCGAGAACCAGCCCATCGCCGTCTGACTGCCCCCGGAGGCGGCCCGCGCCGCCCGCGCCGCCTCCGGGTGGTACGCGGCCACCCCGATCCCGGACACCGCGACCGCCGCCAGCGTCGCCGCGTACGCGTCCCCGACCCCGCTCAGCGCGACCCCCGCCCCGGACACGAACACACTCACCGGCAGCAGCCACGGCATCGTCCGCCGGTCCGTCAGCACCCCGAACAACGGCTGCACCAGCGACGACAGCAACGAGGCGGCCAGTACGATCCCGGAGGCCGCCGCGTACGAATAGGCGCGCTCGGCGACGAAGTACGGCACCAGCGCCGCCACCGCCCCCTGGTAGACGTCCACACAGGCGTGGGCCACTGACATCAGGGCGATCGGCCGCCGCCGCCCCGCACCGGACGGCCGCCCCGTCGCGGCACGGGTCGGCGGCGTCGGCGTCGGTGTCGGCGGCTGGCTCGGCGCGGTGCCCGGGGACCTCCCCGGCGGTGAACTCGGCATGAGGCGATCGTCGCGCCGGGCATCACTATCGGGCTTCCAATAAACTGCCTGATTGTGTCGGACATCCGCCATGACTCGAAGGCGCCCACCCGGACCCGGACGATGCCGGCCGGGACCCGTATCGACGCCCACCGCCACGACGAGCACCAGATTGTCTACGCCGGCTCCGGAGTGCTGGCCGTCACCACCGAGCACGGAACCTGGTTCGCGCCGGGCACCCGGGCCCTGTGGGTGCCCGCCGGCGCCGTGCACGCGCACCGCGCCCACGGCCACCTCGATCTGCACAGCATGGGACTGCCCGCCGACGACAACCCGCTCGGTCTGGACACCCCCACCGTCCTCGTCGTCGGCCCGCTGCTGCGCGAGCTGATCCTCGCCTACACCCGCGACCCCGAGGACCGAGGACCCGAACGCGCCCGGCTGCTCGCCGTCCTGCGCGACCAATTGCGCGCCTCCCCGCAGCAGCCGCTGCGGCTGCCCACCGCCACCGACCCCCGTCTGTCCGCCGTCTGCGCCCTGGTCCACGAGCACCCGGACGACCCCCGCACCCTCGCCGCCCTCGGCGCGGCCACCGGCACCGGCGAACGCACCCTCAGCCGGCTGTTCCGTGCCGAGTTCGGCATGACCTACCCGCAGTGGCGCACCCAGTCCCGGCTGTACCACGCGCTGCGGATGCTGGCCGAGGGCCTGCCCGTGACGACCGTCGCCCACCGCTGCGGCTGGTCCACCCCCAGCGCCTTCATCGAGGTGTTCCGCCGCTCCTTCGGCTACACCCCGGGCACCCATCGGCGACGCGGCTGAGCGACCCCCGGTCACCGTCGCGTAGTATCCGCCGCGGAATCCCTTCCCACAGCCCACGCGCACCTACCACCACCGCGTTCGGAGGAAGCCGCCAGGCTCACTTCTGTCTGGCGTGGCTGATGAACCATCGGGCCGAGTTCGAGCACTTCGGTACGCGACCGACTCGGGGTGACGGCTGCGGCCCAGGTCCCGTGGAGCGACCCGCGCCCGATCTGCATCACCGGCGACTTCACCGCTCCGCCCTGTATGCCGTGGGTGAGCAACGACAGTCGATCTGCCTGGTCCAGAACCGGATCTTCGGCCACGACCTGCTCACACCACCTCAACACCACCCTCAGCCGGGTAGACCCGCCACCTACGAGCGAACCTGACCAAGCGCTACTCCTCCTACCTCGGTGAACACTTCGTCCACTTCATCATTCTCTGAGAACCAGCCAGCCCGCCAGGGCAACCGGCCCGGTTCCGAGGCCCCTTCGGCGACGGCAGCGGCTGGGCGGCTTCAGCAGCGGAGTCGGCCCCGCGGCTGCGAGGACGTTCGACGACCGGGCCGGGGACGGAACGCGCGGCACGGCAGCGGCTGCGGTCCCGCAGACGACGCCACTGAGCAGGACCGCGTGAGGTGACAGCCGCTGGACCTTCACTGCTGGGTGCGCAGCAGCCCGGGGACACGGCTGGTTTGCCCGAGCCGGGATGCGGCTGGGGGTGGCGGACGCAGACATGCTGATTCGGGAACTGCCGGTCGACCCGGCAACCGACCACCGTCCGAGGAGATGGAGGGAGGCCGCCGCCTGATCCGACCGCCCCGAGCGCGGCGAGAAGAGCCGGCAGAGGATCGGCTGCCACGGAGCCCGGCGTCCGTTCGCCCTTGCCCCGTAGCCGTAGCGTGTCGGAGCCGGGAGCCGGGAGCCGGGAGCCGGGAGCCGGGAGCCGGGAGCCGGGAGCCCGGAGCGCTGCCGGCCCGGTGAAGCCCTTGGGTACGGCGTAGGTTCACCCGGGTGGCCCAGTCGCGGGTGCCGTGGGCACGGGCCCGTCCGATAGTGGGGCAGGGGACCGGCATCCGGGAGGTCCCATGCGGATCGACGTTCACGCCCATGTCTGGACGGACGACTACCTCGACCTCCTCGACGGATACGGCAAAACCGACACCGCCACCCAGCGCGGTACCGGCGCCGGGCTCGGTACGGACGAACTGGCCGCCCGCCTGGAGCTGATGGACTCCACCGGGGTGACCCACCAGGTCCTGTCCCCGGCCCCCCAGTCCCCGCACTTCCAGAACCCCGACCACGCCCTGCGGGCGGCCCGGTTCATCAACGACCAGTACGCGCAGATCGTGCGCGACCACCCGGACCGGTTCCTGGCCTTCGCGTCGCTTCCACCTGGTCCATCGGCGCACCCATCGAGGACACCATCGCCATCATGCGGCTCATCCTCGCCGGAATCCCCAGCCGCTACCCAAGGATGCGGATCCTCGCCTCGCACCTCGGCGGTGCCCTGCCCATGCTGCTCCAGCGCGCCGACAACCAGGTCAGCTGGGAAGCACCCGACACCCCCGAGAAGCCGTCCGCCGCGGCCCGCCGCCTGTGGTTCGACAGCGTCGGCCACGGCCACACCCCCGCCCTGCGCGCGGCCGTGGAATCCTTCGGCGCCGACCGGATCGTCCTGGGCACCGACTTCCCCTACGAAGCCGGAGACCTCTTCCGCACCGCCATCGCGTACATCGACAATGCCGGACTCACCCCGGAGCAGTCCCGCATGATCCTCGACACCAACGCGCCCACCCTCCTCGGACTCGACCCCACCTGAATCCGGCACCACCGCCCCTGCTCCATGCAACAAGAGCCGACCAGAGAGCCCACTGCGGTGTGCGGCTACCGCGGTGTCGGAGGGAGAGTGTGGTGGCGGAGCCGGACGGCGGGGAGGCCCTCCCGATGGTGCGGCGGGACAACTCCGACAGGGCCGTCCGCCCCGCGGGCGTGGGAACGGGTGAGCGCTGCGGCGGGTTCGGGTTCGGCGGACCGTGCGCACGAACGCCGACGGGTCCGACACGAGCGCCGGCGAAGCCCCGTGGGGCGGAATGCCGGGGCTATGCATGAGGTGCGCGGCGGCTGCCCGTCCTCAGGGCGCGGCGGCAGCTTTGCGCCACGCGGTGAGGTACTCGGCCACCGCTTGGACCGCGTCCGGGGGCGGCGCCCTGCCGGACGAAACCAGGGTCGGCCCGCGGTTCACCGAGCTGAGCACCGAGACGGGTGGGCGGCCGAGGTCCGTGCCTTGCCTCTTCGCTCTGCACGCCAGACTGACAGGACGAGTTCCAGCAGCCCCCGGTGGGCATCGGATAGAGCGCTCGGATACGGGCGGTGTCGCGTCATGTTTCCGTAGTACCGTCCGGCGGCGCAGCCCGTTCCCAAGGAGCAAACGAGATCAGGCAGGGGCGCCTTGGGATTAGATGGGAGGGAACCGGGAGAAACAGATCGGCGCACGACGCCCTCCGCCGCATCCGCCACGGCAAGAGCATCTGCCCCAGTGATCCCAGAACCGCTCACTCTCTGAAACGCCGTCAAAAACCTTATCCAGGAGAACCCTATTTCAGGCGTAGTGCACGAGTAGCGCGTGGAGATACTCCTCCAGGCGGCTGGTCAGCAGGGTTGGGGTCAGATCGGCGCGGCCCGCCTCGCGCCACGGGACGGCGACCTTCTCCGCGTCCGGAGCGAAGCCCAAGGCGTCCAGCAGACGCCAGTAGAGATGAGAAGCGCGATCTTCAGCCAGTGTCCCTCCTGCCGCGACGTAGAGGTCGGCGAACTGCATGCCCGCGGGAACCCCGTGCAGCAAGGCGAGGGCCGTCGAGCAATGGGCCACGTCCAGGTCGGCCGGCCCCCACGAGGTCTCCACCCAGTCGACGACGCCGCTGATCCGCAGCCCGTCGCCGTCGCCTGTGAAGAGGACGTTGCCGGGGTGGAAGTCACGGTGCAGGAAGCAGGACCGGTACGCCGGGGGCTCGCGGCGGATCACGTCCACGGCCCATTGCCACAGCTCAGGCCGCTCGGTGTCTTCGGGCGGGCTCACCCGATCGGGAGAGGTCCACGCCTGGTACGCGCGCGGCCGTGCCTCTGCGGTCACCGACAGCCGGTGGATACGCAACAGCTGCCGGGCCAGTAGTTCGGCACGGCGGTCGGCCCCCTCGTCGCCCAGCCGCACGGTTCCGGGCAACAGAGACATCAGCAAGGAGGGGTGATCGCAGTACCGCGCTGTCGCGTCCGTGGCCACCAGCGTGGCCGCGGGTACGTCCGTGCCGTCGAGCAGACGCAGAACGGCCGCCTCGCGGTTCAGTAGGCCCTCCGCGTGCCGAACGAAGAAGGGCTTGACGAAGGACCGCAGGACCAGCGCGCGTCGGCCCGCAGGCCCGCGAACCTCCAGACGGCGCATCTCCGACGTCCAGCCGCCACGCAACCGCACGGCATCCTCGATGTGTTCCGCCTCGGAGAGCCCCTTCTCGACCCAGGCGCGCGTCGCGGCCCAGCTCGGGCCTACGAGTTCGTCACCGACGTGCTCAGTTCCCTCGCCCGCCACCATGAGGGCAGGCTACTCGCTGTACCCGACGGATGCCTTCGGCCATCCCACCCGCAACGCATGCCAATCACCGGGCCGTTGCGTCGGGAAGCGGAGATCCCACGCCCAGACACAGAGCAAGCTGGGTGCGTGTGCTGACGAGCCGAGGAGGCCATCGTCACCGGCTCCCTCGGCCGGGTCGCTCTTGAGGTGGCCGTGGCCTCTGCGGTGGGTGCGGTATCGACGTCGCTCAGGGGCTGTCGTCAGCGTCACCGGGTGAGCTGGCGGCGAGAGGCGGCCGAGGCGGCTTGTTCGGCACCCGGGCTGTGTCCTGCTCTGGGCTGAGCCCCTCCACGGCGAGGCGGAAGAGGCGGTCGGCCTGGGTGTCGGGGTGCTTGTGGTGCTCCGTGGCCAGGGCGATGCCGACGGAGAGAGTCAGCAGGTCGTGGAAGGTGACATGTGGTGCGACCGCTTTGTCGCGGATGGCCCGCTGGAGCAGAGGGGTTCCGGCCGCTTCGATTCTGCTGCCGCAACTGCTGGGGGAGGGTTCTTCGGTGGGGGGCTCGTAGCCGAGGACGTGGGCGAATCCGCGGGCTGACACGGCGTAGCGGACGAGGGCGTGGAGCCACTCCAGGAGTGCGGTGCGGCTGTCCTCGGTCGCACTCAGCCGGTGGGCGTGCTCGCACAGGCCCTCGATGCGTTCTTGGAAGACGGCTTCGAGCAGGGCCCGGCGGGTGGGGAAGTGGCGGCGCACGGTCGCCGAGCCGACGCCTGCGGTGCGGGCGATCTGCTCCTGGGAGGCTTCGGCGCCGTGTGCGGCGACCTCGGCTTCGGCGACGGCGAGGATGCGCTGGTAGTTGCGTCGGGCGTCCGAGCGCTGGCCGGTCATGGTCTCCTCCTTGCTAAACGGCGGGCCCCGCCATATCTTAGCGGCAAGCTAAATGGCGGGCCCCGCCGTTTATTCTCCCTGGTCTGTGAGGAGCAGCGATCGTGCCTGACAGCAGCGAAATCGTCCTGGTCACCGGTGCCACCGGCCAGCAAGGCGGGGCCACGGCCCGCGCGCTTCTGGCCGCCGGGGTGCCCGTACGTGCGCTCGTACGCGATCCGCGGTCGGAGCCAGCCCAGGCAATCGAGGCGCTCGGCGCCGACCTGGTACGGGCGGACCTCGGCGACCGGGCCTCGCTCGGCCCGGCGGTCGAGGGGGTCCGTGCGGTGTTCTCGGTGCAGATGCCGCCGATGTCCGAGACCGGAGTGGACTTCGCGAGCGAACTCGCCCAGGCCATCAATCTGATCGACGTGGCGAAAGCCGCAGGGGTGCGGCAGTTCGTACAGTCCTCGACGAGTGGAGTCGGGGACCACACCCGGGCCGCCGGCTGGGCCGAGGGCCGCTGGGCGGCGATGGCGGACTACTTCCACACCAAGCAGGCGATCATGGAAGCGGTACGTGGCGCGGGCTTTGCCCGCTGGACGGTGATCAAGCCCGCCTTCTTCATGGAGAACCTGCCCCTGCTGGCGCCCAAGGGGCCCCGCGGCGGACTGCTGACCGTACTGAAGCCGGACACCGAACTGGCCCTGGTGGCCGTGCGGGACATCGGTACGGCCGCGGCGCATGCCCTGCGAGATCCCGACCGGTTCCACCAGGTGGAACTGGAGCTGGCCGGTGACCTGCGCACGATGGAGCAGATCGTGCAGACCCTGTCCGCCGCCTGGGGCGTGCCAGTGACCGCGCCCTCCATGAACGTGGCAGAGGCCCTCGACGCGGGAATGCCGAAGTGGGGAGCCGGACACGAGTGGAACAACGTGGTCCTCCAGCCCGCCCGGCCCGAGTTCGCCCAGGAGTTGGGCATCGCGCTCACCACCTTCGCCGAGTGGGCGGACGAGCGGTTGACACCCGTGTCCGGCTAGCTGGAGGCGACACACGCGGTCGGGGTCACACAGGCGGCGACCTGCTGTGGCGGGCAGGTCTCGGCGCAGCCGGGCGGCTGCTCGGGGATGCGGTACCGGTTGTTCCTCACCGGCACCTGTGCCAAGGCCCTCGCTGGGACGCTGGCGCCGCTGGGCGGCGAGGGGGCTGCCGGGGCGGACGGCCTACGGACTTCGGAGCAGAGTGTTGCTCCCACCGCTGACAGGATGTCCGTGGTGAGGTTCGATCACTTCGCCATGATGATCGGCCCGTTGAGCGGCCCGTCAAGCGGCCCCTGTCTGCGGGGAGCGGGCATTGACTGCCTGGACGCGCTGTGGAACTCGGGCTTCGTGATCGAGAGCCCGAACGCGAGTGGCTCCTGCGCCTCCGGCGTCTTCTTCCGGTCCCCCCCCGAAGCGGCGCCGCAGGGGTGCCGCTCGCCTGGCTGTGCGCGCGGGACACGCCGGCCGGCTCCTCGCGCACGGCCAGGTGCCGTTCGCGTACCGTGCCGCGCACGGCGTCCTGGCCCTGGCGCTGCTGCTTACGTGCCTGTCCGGGGCCGTGCCCGGATTCGGCCCGGCAGAGGCCGCCGTATCTTGCACGTGAGGGTGGCCGATGACGTCGAACGGGCCTGGCTTCGTCCACGGGAATGGGTTCTGGCACGAGTTCTGTGGAGCGGTCACGATCAGTGATCAGCGGGTGTTTCGAGTGCTTGGAGGATCTGCCGCACCTCCTGGCGCCACTGATCGGCGTCGGCGCTGTCCACCCAGCCGGTCGCCCTCTCTGATCCGTCCCGGAGAACCCGGTTTAGTGTGAGTCTCGCCGACGCGCGAAGCGAGGCCGGTAGTTCGGGCAGAGGTCGACTGGGGCCGTCATCGGGGTCAATCACCATGGGGCTGTCGGGGAGGGTGCTGGCGACGAGAGCGCCGGCGGCAACGGCTTCGGCCTCGTTTCCGCTATCGACGCGCTCTCCCGAGTCGATGACTCGCTGGAATGCCCGCTCCAGCACGTCGATGACCTGCTGGTGGGTGAGTCCCTCAAGTGCGTCGACGAAGTCTGCGGCGAGGTCGCTGTCGAACGGACCGGTTCCCCACGTTCCCATGCATGACTCCTGACACGGCTGTCTCTGACGAAGGCATCGTTCCAGGAACCACTGACATCGGTCATGGGGCGAGGAGAACCCGCTTGCGGAGCAGTGCGAAGCCGGCGCGTCCGGACATCTGGCGCTTGAGCACCTTGATCCGATTGACGTGGCCCTCGACGACTCCAGAGTTCCTGGACATGACCGGTCAGGGCATCGAGTTCAGGGCAGTTGGCCAGGATCGTCTTGAGCCGGAGCTGTTCGGTCTCGGTCAGCGTCTCGGGTCGGATGGGGATCCCAAGCGTCACCACGCGGGGTGTCGGCGGGTGCGCCGTGACCGGCCGTGGTGAGGTGCGCTTCTCTCGTAGGTGGGCGCTAACCCGGACGTAGCTGCCGCGATAGCCCAAGAGAACACTCTCGTCCCAGAGCTTCCAGGCGTTGGTGCAACCCTCTTCCCAGCGTTCGTCCAGGTAGGGCTTGTACTCGTTGAGGACGGAGGTCCGGTTGTGCTGCCACCGTCCCCTGCGTGTGGCGTACTCATCGACACCGACCACCCGCGGGGCCGGGGCTTCGGGTTCGGGCGATGCATCGAGCAGCCGCAATACCGCGCTGCGACTGATCGACACCCCGAAGGCCCGTCAGTCCGGGCATGCCGCCCTGCTCGCGGTACTGCAGACGTCGATGTGTATCGCCTCGTGGCTCACTTCCAGCGACAGCACCGACACGTCCGCGATGGACGGTAACAGCAGGCCCTCCAGAGCAGGCGATGTCTCTTCCACGACGCTGCACTGTCGGCCACGCCAAGATCGGCCCTGGCCCGGCCCGGCCGAGTTTGATCGGTTTTCGGGCCCGGGAATGGCTGGTCGTCAGGTGAAGAGGGGGCAAGGGCTGCGGTGGTGGCGCAGGCGAGGGCGAGGACGGCGGCGAAGGCACCGGTGGCACGGGTGCAGGCCGCCGCCTCTGCCCGCCCGCCCCCTTCTGGTACGCCGCACACACCCACCTCACCCACCCCGACGACCTCAACAACCTCGCCACAGCAGCCGGAGACCGGCACCGCTTGCAATGGAGTCACCTCCTCCTCCAACGCGCCGCCGACCGAGGCCACAGCGGCGCCCTGGGCGACCTGGCCGCGATGCGGGAGAAGGCCGGGGACAGGGAGGGCGCCGAAGCCCTTGCCCGGCAGGCCGCCGACCTCCGTCGCAGCACGAATGCCCTGACCATGCTGGCACTGCTGAGGGAGAGGGCCGGGGACCGGGAGTCTGCTGCAACCCTCGCCCGGAAGTCCGCCGACCACGGTGACTCCCTCTCCCTGCCCTTCCTGGTCCGGATGCGGGAGCGGGCCGGGCAGGACAGGGAGGGCGCCGAGGTCCTTGCCCGGGAGGCCGCCGACCGAGGCTACAGCGGCGCCCTGGGCGACCTGGCCCTGATGCGGGAGGAGGCCGGGGACCCGGAGTCTGCCGAAGCCCTCGCCCGTGAGGACGCCGACCGCGGCGCCAGAGGACTCGGCCGTGAGGTGCGGCAACTGCTCGACAGACTGTGGCCGCACGGCCTGGACCCGGACGGTACACCGACACCCCCATGGCAGTGATCCACGGGATACCGGGCCCGACCCAACGAAGGCGTTCCGGCGCCGAGATCCCCGACAAGGCGACCAAGCCCGGTTCACGCGGCGGGTGTCACCGGGTGATGGGTGGGTGCGCTGAGGCGGCCCCGGCTGCTTGCCTGCGGCTCGGTCCATATGGCCCGCATGGTCTTTGCGGTGTCCCCGTCGGCGGGGGATGTGTGTCGTCCCGGGTGCGCCAGGGGCGTCGGCCGGGCTGGTGTGCGTTGTCCGGGGGCTTCAGACGACGTCGGCCGTCGGCTGCCGGGGTGCAGGGACGGCCTGGGCGGCCGGTGGTGGCTGTGGGGCCGTTGCCGTCATGTCGGTGTGCAGTGTGGTGCGTGCTTGCAGGAGGAGGAATCCCGCCAGTGACGCCGAGAGGGCGACGGCGATGCAGATCGCGGTGCGGGGGCCGTGTGTGTCGGAGACGATTCCGGCGAACACCGATCCGAGGAAGCCGCCTGTCAGGAGGGTGAACACCGGGAGGATGGCGAAGGCGTGGGCGCGCATGGTGGGCGGGGTGACCGCGGCCACCAGCGGATTGACGGCCACCAGAGCGATGCCGGCGCATACCGAGGCCAGTACATGGCAGGCGATGAGCAGAGGAGCGGGTCGCAGCCAGATGCCGGTGGCGGTGATCGTGCCGTAGCCGACGATCGCGGCGGCGGCGGCGATGACCGTACCCTGCGGTGCGGAACGGAAGCGCCGGTCGAAGAGGCGTCCGCCGATGAGCATGGCGGCGATCACGGGCAGTTGGACGAGGGAGAAGACCAGGCCACGTCCGAGGGCGTTGATGCCGTACTCCTCGTCGAGGAGCAGCGACATCTGGACCGGCACGGTGTACAGCGCCAGTCCGAGTACGCCGGCGGACAGGCAGACGCGGAGGAAGGTCCGTACCCGGGTCATCAGCCTGAACGCCTGGATGATGCCCACCGGTGCCGGGCTGGACAGGCTGTCTGGTCTGTCCGGTCCGTGTCCCGGGTCCTGGAGGAAGAGTGCTGCGGCGGCGGTCAGCAGCGCGTAGGGCACCGCCAGGGCGAGATAGGCCCAGCGCCATGCCTGTGCTTCACCGGAGAGTGAGGCGAGTGTCCCGGCGAGTGCGGGTCCGATGGCCTGTCCGGCGGGGGTTGCCGCGGCGTACAGGGCGTAGACGCGGCCGTGGCTGTGGGTGGGGTAGGTGTCGGCGAGCAGCGAGCCGAAGACGGGGCTGGAGTAGGCCGCGGCGAGGCCGGTGAGGGCGAACGCGGCAAGGAGTTGCCAGATGCTGCGGGCCGTCCCCGCTGCGATGAGGGAGAGCGTTCCGACCGCGGCGGAGGCGACCACCAGGTGCTTGCGGTTGACCCGGACGGCCAGCCAGGCCATGGGCAGGCCGCCGAGGGCCAGTGCCACACCGGCGAGACCGGCGGTGGCGACGAACACGGCGTCGGAGATGCCGAAGCTGGTGCGGATGTCGGGGGCGAGGGTGCTGGTCGCCTCGCGGCTCAGCTGCTCCATCGCCACCAGGAGAACGGCCAGCAGGCAGACGGCCCGCCCGCCGCCGTGCAGGGTGTCCCGAGGTCCGGGTGCGGTGTGTGTACGCATGACTGGTACCCGGCGCTAGAGCCGGCTGTCCAGCCAGTCGAAGGTGAACGCGGCGGCGGTGGCGGTGGCCCCGTTCTGGCAGTGTGACTGGGCGGTGCTCGCCTCGTCGAAGACCATGAATTCCTTGGGGCAGTCGAGAGCGTCGTACAGGCGGCGGGCCTGACCGGTGGAGAAGCGCTCCTGTGTGCCGTCCATCACCAGCGTCGGGCAGGTGATGAGTCCCGCGACTTCGGTGAGGTCGCAGGCGTCGAACTCGCGGAAGAGGTCATAGGGCGTCGACACCCCGTGCTTCCACGACGAGTCCCTCAGGAACCACTCGGCGAGCGGGGATCGCTCGGTGACGGCGGCGACCGCGGCGTTGAACGTCTCGGGACCGGCCGCCAGCGCGTCGTCGAGAAGGGCGGGGAGCCCGGCGCGGATGACCTCGCCCCAGTTCAGGACGCCCGGGTTGGCCACGCACACCTTGATCCGCTGCTCGAAGGCGACGGCCCGGGGCGCGAGATAGCCGCCGAAACTCAGCCCCATCAGCCCGATCCTGTCCCGGGACACACCTGGCAGACCGACGGCGGTATCCACGACCGCGGTGACGACCCGCTCCCAGTCGTGCCGGAACGTCATCCCGCTGAGCCGCAGCGCGAGGCCCTGACCGGGCCCTTGGACGGCGAGGCAGTGGTAGCCGCGCCGGATGGCGCCGTCGTAGAGCCAGCGGGTGTCCTCGGGCCACGCGTCCCGGCCCTGGAAGAACATCAGCAGCGGCGCCTCGCGCCCCGCCTCAGGGCTGCGGTACAGGTACGACGGCAGGAAACCGCCCTCGTACGGGATGCGCACCGGCTCGCCCGGATAGCCGGAGAGTTCGAGATAGCGGTCGTAGCAGTCGTACGCGCTGACGGCGTTGGCCCGGGTGCGTACGTCGTCCGGCCTGCTGAAATGCATCAGCGAGGCCCGCCAGTAGGTCGCCGCGCGCAGATAGGCGTCGCCCGCCGAGACGCGGTGGCCGTGCCTGACGGCGGTCTCGGCCCGCCGCTGGAGCGACTCGGCGCGTTCGCTCCACGCCGAGACCCAGCTCTCCTCGTCGTCGTCTCCGATCATGCGGGCGGCCTCCAGGCACTCGCCAAGATCGGACATGCCATGGGCCATCATGCTGATCTGATGCTTGATCTGGTCGTCCATGATGTCGCTGGCGGTGAAGCGGTACGAGGTCCAGTGGGGGCCGGGGAACAGCGGATTCGGCGTGGGCATCGTAGGTGCGGACATGGTCTTCCCCTTCTGTCGGCCCGGGGCCCGGATTCCGGGCGTCGATGAGGTCACGGCGGACGGCGGGGCTGGGGTTCACACCGCGCGACCAGGCATGTCGTGATCCGGCCGGTTCGCCGTGTGCGGAGGCCAGTTGCGGTGACGGGGCCGGAAGACACATCTGGTCCGGGCGCTGGACCGAGGTGAGCGCCCGGTGGCGTCATGGGCAGGACGGGGGTGTGCGGCTGTGGTCGGTCGATGAGCTGACCCTGGCCGAAAGGATGGCCGTCGCTCGCCTCGCGGGCCTCGTGGAGCGCTGGCGGGAACAGGCCTCGGTGGCGCGCTGAAGGCCATGAACGCGCTCATGGGTGATCCCGCGAGTCGGAAGCATCCCGCCGGTGTCGTCTGCGGGCCTGACGTGGCCGGCTGCTCTCCATGGAGGTAGCGCATCGCCTCAGTGGGCCTGCTTGCCCGATCCTGCCCCGGACAAGCGCCTGACGCTGAGACGCCGTGGTGTCTGTCCGGGACAGTTGGATCGCCGAGGCGCCGTCTCCCGCGCCGTCTCATGCGGCTTGCTCGGCGCAATTCCGTTGCGGCCCTGGGGTCGGCCAGGGAGCCTGGGCTGGTGCCGGGACAAGGGAAGAGACGGCGGCGGCAAGAGGCCGAACGTCAGCGGCTCGCCGCTCGCACCGCGCCGGACGCGGGACGGTGGGTAGTGGTCGTCGAGACGCGGGACCAAGCGGAGATGCGTGCGCAGTTGCGCCGCCTTCGGGAGGCCGGAGTCGACGGGTCGGTGATCCGCATCGACACGCTGTGCGGGCGCCTGGTGCTCCCGACCACCTACCGGCTGAGCCGGTTCGTGACGGACCCCGGGCGGGAGTCCGGGCACGAGGGCTCCGACCATTGATCTTGCGGCAGGTCGAGGTGAGTTGACGGACGCGGCGTGGGAGCGGATGGAGGCCCTGCTGCCGTGGGTGGATGGGCGTGGCCGTTCATGGCGTGATGGCCGAGCACTACGGGTGTTCGCAGAACATGGACGAGCGGCTCGCCCGCTGGGGACTGGAGGAGACCTGAGTGAGGCTTCCGGAACAGGTCCAGGGCCGCGCCAGCCGCATGGCGCACCGCAGGCACATCCTGACCCCAAAGATCCCAGAGTGACTGCGGCTCGGCTGGTCCGCGCGGCGGGACACCACGCGGCGGCGCACACGGGAGCACACCCGCGGAAGACGAGCGAAAAGGGCGCGGAAGCGGTCACACACTCACTCACGAAAGCACCGGCGCGCGCCGCGAACCAGCGGACCGCGGAGCGCGGCACACGGCGTTCCCGCCCGTTCATCCCCGACCTGGACTGACTCCGTCCGTCCCGC
The DNA here is from genome assembly GCF_040652095.1 of Streptomyces sp. NPDC048290. NCBI lineage: Bacteria > Bacillati > Actinomycetota > Actinomycetes > Kitasatosporales > Streptomycetaceae > Streptomyces > Streptomyces sp. NPDC048290. The sequence continues at coordinate 28,900 of NZ_JBEZLM010000015.1, read as the reverse complement.
TACGTGGCGGACGGTGACCGGGCGTCGTCGGCGAGCTTGATGAGCGCCAGCGCGGAGCGGTACTCCTCGACGGAGTAACCCAAGGGGGGGTCACCTATCCTGGACGTCTCCTCGTTCAGCTCCCGCTGCCCCTCTGCGAAGGACCGCAGGACGGACCGGGCCCGGCCCGTCGTCACGTCCAGCGCGGCGGCCACCTCGTTCCAGGTGGCACCCCGCCTCATGGCGGCGTGCAAGGACCAGGCGCGGTCCGAGAAGACCTCGCGGTGGATGCTCTCACCCAGGGCGAGGACCGCGAGCGCGTCGCCCGCGGTGGCCCTCTCTCCGGGGTGGCAGCCCAAGGGCACGCACCGGTCCAGCAGGCGGTGGTGGTGCGCGACGTACTTCTCGGCCTGCCACGGCAGCTCGATCCCGTATCCCACGTCGTCGGGCCTGCGGATCACCCGGGCCTGCCACTCCTCGTGCGAGCGGGGCGAGTCGACAGGGGGTGCGGACTGCAGCGGTGCCGGTTTCGAGGGGGCACGTGTCGCACCGGTCCGCGCGCCGGGCGTGGCCGTGCCCGGCGTGGGGCCGCTGTCGCGGTCGGCCCTCCGCGTGGCGGTGTCCGGCGCCGGGCCGCTGTGACGGTCGGCCCCTCCGAGTGCCTGTGCCAGGCGCCGGGCACGGACACGCTCGGCCCTCCGCTTGGCGGACCAGGCCAGAAGGACCACCACGGCCAGCGCCCCCAGGTGCGCCCCGGCTCCCGCGAGCAGGTACCACCAGGGGGATCTGCCCCGGTCCACCGCGTCGAGGCCGAGCCTCATGGACGCCACCCACGCCACGGCCAGGCCGATCCACGGCAGCAGGAGCATCGCCACCGTCCCCGTCCTGCCCGGCTGATCGACGTTCATGGACGCGTAGAGCACGATCACATTGACCAGGACCCCGAACCCCGCGAGGACGGCTACCACGCCCAGGTAGAGCATCGGCCACTCGTCCGGCGCACCGGAACCACCGCTCGCTTGCTGGATGAGTGCGTTCATGGGCTCCCCGCCGTCCGTTCCGCTCGACCACCACCCCCGACGGTACGAGGAGTTCGGCGCCCCGCCCTGAGTAATCGTACTCAGCCGGACCGGCCCGCTACTCAGACGGTTCACGGCTTCTCCTGGAGGCGGAACCGGGCCGGAGTGGTGACGTTCGTCCGGGACCAACTCCGCCGCAGCATCCGCACCGGAAAACCTGATGACCCTACCCGGTGCCCCTGATGGTCGACTCCCAGTCCGTCAAAGCGGCCTCCCACCGTCGGCAGGGACAGCGGCGGCTACGCCCCGGGCCATTAGATCAACGGCCGCAAGAGGGATCGCGGATCACCTGCGGATCTGCCTGCGTCCCGTTCTCAGGGAGTGGCCTGTCCGGCTGATCGGATACTGCCGGACAGGCCCGGGTCTGGAGGACTCAGCGCTTGAGCGTGAAGGTGAAGTCGCCGGAGACCTTGCCGCTCAGGCGGACTGTCGACACGAGGTTCCCCTCGGCGATCAGCCTCTCTGCCTCGGCTCGCGAAGTACCGAATCCCTCCGCGATCAGTCGCACCGGCCGCACGGGAATCCGCGCCGCGAAGCGGACCGAGACCTCGATCGCCTCACCCTCTGGCTGATCCGGCTGATCCGGCCTGCCGCTGTCGAGGCGCCAGGCGTTGTCCCAGTCGAGGGCGATGCGGTTGCGGCGCCGTACGACCGGGTCCTGGAGCAGTTCGGCCGCCAGGCCGGGGTCGTTGCCGTGCAGCAGGTTCAGGAGTTCAGGCTGTACGGAACGCACGCTGGTCCGCTCCAGGACGGTGAGCTTGGTGGTGTCCCCGCACTCGGTGCACAGTGCGAGGAGCCAGGCGTCGAGGAGCTTGTGGTTCGCGTTGACGCGGAATCTGCCGCTCGCCCGGAAGCGCCCGGAGACGCACCTGTGGCAACGGCGGAGGACGATGGGCAGGCAGGTGGGCACGACCACCCAGAGTTTGGACACAGAGACACACCGGTTCCAGTGAGAGGACCGCAGCGAAAAGGAGCGCGTCGCACAGATGCGACGCGCGACGGTTCAGCGCTCGGGGGGTCTCACTTGGTGTACAACGGCACGTCCTTGCCGGGGCGACTGCGGGCGCGAGCACGGTAACGGCACACGGGAGTACCGCTCCACTGGTTTTCGGCCCCCACGCCGAACAGCCCGTCGGCACCCACTCCTGGGAATTCCGGTGAGACCGGCCGCGCACCCTCTGGGGAACGGTCATCAGCAGGCCACCGAACTGGTCGTTCATCACTCTCATACAAGACGCCTCACCCGCAGAGGCCCCTGCACCGACAACTGGAGGGAAAAGGACCCGCCCTGCCAGCAACTGACCACTTGCCCAGCCCCTCGGTTATCCCTTCTCCGCCCCCCCGTTGCCTCGCCTCCGGCGGGTCCACGGCACGCTCATAGCTGCCTCAACAACAGCCCATGTCAGACGAATCCCGCAGGTCAACGGACGCTTCGACGTGCTGATGAAGAGAAACACCTACTGGCGGTAGACAGCACGCCACCTTCTCGGAGCGGCCACGGGAGCGGGCAGGAATACCCTCGTCGGTGTGCACGTTCCCAAACGACTAGCAGCAGACTGGCAGGTGCGCCACTTCGCAGCTCTCGAAGGGGATCTTGGCCGTCCCTCGTCCGCTTCGAGCCTCGACAATGACATCCCGAATACAAAGGAGCGAGGCAATGAGCGGACACACGACCCTGATCACCGGTGCCAGTCAAGGCTTGGGGCGCGCACTGGCGATCGAGCTCGCGGCTCATGGTGGGACCCTGTTGTTGCACGGCCGAAACGATGCGCGACTTCAGACCGTGGCTGAAGAGGCGCGGGCGGCCGGTCCCGACGTCACCGTCCGTACCTACCTCGCGGACTTGTCCGATCTGGACCAGGTACATGCGCTGGCCGACCGGATACGTGACGCGGAACCGCACCTTGACGGCCTGATCAACAACGCAGCAGTGACTGCGGGTTCCGATCCGCGCAGGCGGGAGGTGAGCCGCCAGGGTTATGAACTGCGTCTTGCCGTCAACTTGTTCGCCCCCTATGCCCTCACCCTGGGCCTGCTACCGCTGCTCTCCTCTTCTGCACCCGCCAGGGTGATCAACGTTGCTTCCTCGGTCCAGGGCGCTGTCGATTTTCGGGACGTCATGATGGAGCACAACTACGACGGCCTGCGTGCCTACGGCAGAAGCAAGCTGGCACTCATCATGGCGACTTTCGACCTGGCCGTGGAACTGCAAGGCACTGGAGTCACGGTGAATGCGGTGCATCCGGCGGATTTGATGGACACCGAAAGCGTCCGCGCCTTCGGCATCCCACCCCGCACTACCCCAGAGGACGGTGCTCAGCCCGTCGCGCGGCTTCTCCTCGACCCCGAAATCGCCCTCACCTCAGGCCGCTACTTCGACCGCTTCACCGATGCGCGCGCCCATGCGCAGGCGTACGACCCCGCAGCACGCAGACGCTTGATGGAGCTGACCCGTGCCGCGAGCGGCAGCGGCCAGCGTGGCTGAGTGTTGTTCGAAGCCGATCGGGGTGACGCAAGGGTTGACTCCGAAGCAGCTTCCATAGATCGTCCAGCCCGCGAACCCGGACCGGTCGCGTCATCCGGTCTCCCTACTGGTTCAGGAAGGCATTTTCAACCGGTACCACCAGCAACCCCGCGAACCTTTCCGGTCACAGCACTACATGCGGGAAGGCCGTGGCGCGACTCCGGGCGTTGCATACCCACCCCGGCCGGGACCAACGCCCAGCGCACCCTCGCCGACGGCGCGGTCGGCATCCGCCGCCACCTCTACGCCGACCGCCAGCCGCCCGGAACCCGTTCCGCCGATCTCCGCAGCCGCGGAGCGGGGCCGTCGACTACCGCTCGCACACAGCGACCGCTCCGTCCGTTTGACCGCGACCTCATCCGGCAGCCGCCCAGTCCCGCGGCCGTCACTGCAACGGCCCGGCAGCAGGTCCGATCCCACCCTCACCCCCACCAGCACACTCATGCCTGGATCACGTCCTTGTGCCGACTGTTCACCAGGGCTGGGCTGATGTCCCGACGACAGCTTCTTCTACTTCCGGCTCTGGCTGGTTGGGCCGGGACGGACTTCACTGAGCGTGAGCGGTGGCTGGCGAGCTGCCAGGTCGGCCACGCCCTGGACTCAGGTCCTGGACGTGGTCCGGCCGGCGACGCCAGACGATCGACAGGGCCGGTGGCCCCCAGGTGGACCAGCGACCATACGGCGCCGTAGCAGCTGGCCAGGGCGTGGGCTTCCCGTGCCGTGACCGGCGCAGCGTTCGCCTCCAGCTGGTCCACCCGCCGCTCGGTCTCTTCCCCGTCGGCGTCTCAGTCGGGCAGCGGGCCACAGGGAGCGGGCGGAGATCCTGGCATCCATCGACGGCGTACGAGCACGCCTCGTTTGCTGTCGCTTTCGCACCGACGCCCCGCACGAAAGGGGGTCGGTCATCCCCCTGCGGGTTCTCTGCCACAGGGGTGAGGGATCGCGGTAGGTGCGCTGTCCTGGGGCGTTGTCGTATGGCGGGTGATGTTGTCTCAGTTTCATGCGTTCCTGCCCGTCGGCCGGGGGATGGCTGATGTGCTCGGTGCGTGGTTCGGGAGTGTCACCAGCCGCCCTCGAAGAAGGCCAGCAGCGCCGGTGCCGGGTCCGCCGAGGTGCTGATGTTCGCCACCGCGACCACGAGCACAGGCAGTGACAGCACACCCGACAGCACTGCGAATCCCGCCCATACACGCCTCGTTCGCCGGTCGGACGGATCCGTTCCCGCGAACCGCTGCCACAGCAGCACGCTGACGCCGATGAGGACGACGGTGACGATGGAGGCGAGCACGGCCATGGCGATGTGATAGCGGGCGAAGTCGCTGATCATCACCTCGATGGCAGGTTGTGCCCGCTCACCCGCACCTGGGTGGACGGCCAGGCGCGACCTGATCTCGTCGAGTGTCGCGCCGAGTTCTCCGTCGGCTGCGGTGACCCCCAGCATCGGCAGCAGCGAGGCGAAGGGTGCCACCGCGCCCTGGACATTGGCCATCACCACCGCCAGCGAGAACAGGGCGAGCACGATGACCAGAGCGCCGCTCGACGCGAGGGCCGCGCTCCTGCCCGTCCCGAGACCACCGGACCTCAGGTACGCCTTCCACAAGAGGACGCCGAGTGCGATCAGCACGATCGTCAAGAGCGCGGCGATCACGGCCTTGGCCACGTGGTAGCGGAACCAGTAGTCGACCGCTTGCTGAAGTTCCGGCGAGAAGTCCCGGTCACCGGAGTTCCAGTACGTGACGAACGCCTCGCGGACGGCTTGGACGAGGCTGCCCCGGTCGGCGAGAGCGTCGCCCGGCCCGCTCGCCGCCAGCAGGCGCGGGGCGAGGACGAAGGCGGTGACGAGGGCCACGGCGAGCGCGGTGAGTACGGCGGCGGCGCGACCGGGGGCATGCGCGGAACGCGGTGGGGCTGTGGAGCTGGGCAAGGAGGTTCCTTCGGCTCGATCGGGTGCGGGGACGGCAGACGTCGTACCGCCGTCCTGCCGACCACGGTTCCGCACCGGCGCCTCCCGGGCACCGGAGCAGGCCGGAGACCCTGGGGTATGGCAGGCCCCACCTCCGTCCCTGGGGCGAGCCCCCGCCGGGGACGGGAGTTCGCGCCGGCCGCCCCTGGGCGCCGTCAGCCCCTGAGATATGTCAGGACGGCCAGTACCCGGCGGTGCCGGGCGTCGTCCGGCGGCAGCCCGAGCTTGGCGAAGATGGTCCCGATGTGCTTCTCCACCGTGCTGGCGGTGACCACGAGCCGCTGCATGATGGCCGTGTTGGAGTGGCCTTCGGCCATCAGCGCCAGGATCTGCCGTTCTCGCGCGGTCAGTGACCCGAGGGCACTGTCCTGACGCCGCCCGGTCAGCAACTGGGCGATCACCTGGGGATCGAGCACCGTCCCGCCGCGCGCGACCCGGTCCAGGGCGTCCAGGAACTCCTCGACGCGGGCGATGCGGTCCTTGAGGAGATAGCCGACCGCGCCGGAGCCGTCCGCCAGCAGATCGTCCGCGTAGGAAGGCTCCACATACTGGCTCAGCATCAGCACCGGAGTGCCAGGCAGGTGCCCCCGCGCGGCGATCGCCGCGCGCAGACCCTCGTCCGTGTGGGTCGGAGGCATCCGGATGTCGACGATCGACACATCCGGACGGTGGTCGAGCACCGCCGCCACCAGGGCGGGACCGTCGCCGACCGCGGCCACCACCCGGTGGCCGTCCTCGACGAGCAGACGCACCAGGCCCTCGCGCAGCAGCACCGAGTCATCGGCCACGACGATCCGCAGCGCACCCCGGGCCGGGACATCGGGTGACGCTCCGGGTGCCGTCTCGTACGGGGTCAGCAGCACGGCAGTTCTCCGGTGATCGTCGTCGGGCCACCGGGCGGGCTGCTGATCCGCGACCTGCCGCCCAGAGCGAGCAGCCGGTCCTCCAGCCCTCGAAGGCCGTGCCCCTTGTCCAGCGCCGCGCCGCCCACTCCGTCGTCCGTGACCCATACCCTCAGCACGCCCGCATCGTGGCGCAGCCCGATCACACACCGCTGCGCGCCACTGTGCTTGGCCACATTGGTCAGCGCTTCCGCGGCCACGAAGTACGCGGCCGTCTCGACGGCGTCCTTGGGCCGGTGGTCCAGGGCTACGGCGTCGAGTTCCGTGAGGATGGTGGAACGCGCGGCGAGGGCGGCGAGCGCCGCGTGCAGGCCGCGGTCGACGAGGATCGGCGGGGCGATGCCACGGGAGAGCGCCCGCAGCTCGTCCAGTGCCTCCTGGGCCTGGACGATCGCGTCCGCCAGGGCCTCCCGCGCTGTCTCCGGCCGTCTGTCGAAGTGGTGTCGGACACGGCCCAGCTCCACCGCCAGACGGATCAGGCGCTGCTGGGGCCCGTCATGGATATCGCGTTCGAGCCGACGCAGCGCGGTGGCCTCGGCCGCGACCGCCGCGGCCGTCTGCGCGCGAGCCGTGTCCCGCTCCTGCTCCAGTCCGCTGATCCTGCGGTGCAGCGCGGACGTGTCACTGAGCAGCGCCTGCCCCAGCCCGCTCTGGGCGGCGGCGCACACCCGGGTCACCAGTGGCAGCGTGAACAGCGTCAGCAGACCGAGCAGCGTCCCGAAGACGACCCGCTCGATCGGTGACGAGAGCCCGAGGCTCACCGTGACGTGCGACTGGGCGTCGCCCAGGTTCAGGGAGAGCGGGCGCAGCGGCTCAGCCGGTGCGTACTGGTAGCGCAGGGAACATGTGACGCTGCCGATGCCGACGAACCACCACAGCGCGGTCACCGCCGAGGTCACCAGGACGACGGGCACCACCAGGACCGCGTGCGCCGCGTCCAGCCACGGCCCCGGGCCGGACGCCTCAGCCCTTCCCATCGCCCTTCCCGTCGGGCTTCCCTTCGGCCCTGGCAGACGGTCGACGGGCGCCCCGGCTCCGGTGATCGCGAGACGCACCCGGGCGATGCGCCACCGCTCCAGGTCGGCGAACCACCTGGCCGGTGCCAGGGCCCGAGCCACGGCCGGCGAACCGCCGGGCAACAGCAGAGCGACCGCCGCGACGAACACGCCTCCGAGCACGGACACCAGCCCGGCCACGGCGATCACCGGCGCGGTGAGCAGGTAGAGCGACCACATCAACGTGTCACGCCCTGTGCGGGAAAGGCCCCTCGTTCCCTGGTACCAGCGGTCCGGGGCCGAAGGGGCCGATGAGGAGAGCGTATCGGTCATGCGTCCACGCTAATGTCCTGCGCGCAGCCCCGTCGAGGGAGGCGCCCAGTGGTCCGCTGCCGTCCCAGCCGCGACTGCAAACGCCGCCCTCACGGTGTGCCACATCACTGGGCGGTGCGCGGTGCGTCGGGTGTGTCATCGCCGCGCTGGTGGAGCGCATGGACGATCTGCGCTGGCAGGTGCACTTGGGCGAGGGATTAGGTGAGGGGACCCGACGCGACCTGTCCGCCGCGCACCTTGATGTCCTGCTGCATAGCCTGAACATCGGCCGGTGGTAGGGCTTGGGGGAGACGACAAGGCCGGGAGCGAGGACCCGGTCGTCGCCCTCAGGGGCCGTGCTCTCCCGTTGCTTTATCTTCGAATGCGAATGTGATCCGGCGATGTCGGGTGCGCTGACGGACGCACAGCCCCATCCTGTTTTGAGCCGTCCGCCGCCACAGCGGCGAGCGGTCGCTCAGGCGGAGTCGCAGGACCGGAGCGGCGGGACCGTCGCCCGCGCGGCCCCTGCTTCGATGCCGAAGTGCCGGTACAGCTCCCGGCGTCCCTTCTCGGTGACGGCGACGGCCCGGGTCGGGCCGGTCCGGACGACCCAGCCGTCGTCGAAGGCGTGACGGCACAGTGCCGCGCCCACCGCGCCCGCGAGATGGGGGCGGCGCTCGGTGAGGTCCAGGCAGGAGCGCACCGCCGGTCTGCGGGTGGCCGGGAGGGTGATGCCCAGCCCGGAGAGGAACGCCCCGCCCTCGGGGGTCAGTGCCAGTCCGCCCCGGTCGTCGAGGAACCCGCGGCCGGTCAGCGCGTCGGTGACGCGGACCCCGAGGGCGCCCGCCAGATGGTCGTAGCAGGTACGGCCCAGCGCGAGGGCCCGGGTCGTCCGGGCCGCGGTCAGTGAACGCGGCGGGACCCGGGAGGCCGGCGGTGCGAGCGCGGCCAGCGACTCGATCAGCTCCGCGACCTCCGGGCCCGCCAGCGCCACGTACCGGTGGCGGCCCCGGCGTTCCTCGATCACTAGACCCGACGCCACGAGCTGATGGAGATGCCCGGTGGCGGTCGACGCCGCGACACCGGTGTGTCGGGCCAGCTCCCCGGCGCTCCAAGGCCGTCCGTCGAGCAGGGCCAGGCAGAACGCGGCCCGGGTGGCATCGGCGAGCAGTGAGGCGACGGCGGCGAGATCACGCCCGGATTCTCGGGTGTCCATCCTCGGATTGTCCCGCCGGAACGCTTCGGCGCCCACCGAAGTAGTGCCGACCTACGGTTCTGGCCATGGAATCAAGCTCACTGATCGTGCCGCCGAGGGTCGGGGAGTGCCCGCTCCAGTTGGAGGCACGTGCGGCGGCGGTCCGGCATGACACCGCGGGGGAGTTCCTGATTGTGGAGGCGAGTGTCCTCAGGGTGCACGCGGCGGCGGGCCTCGTCGTACCGGGCACGCAGTATGTCGACCCCGCTGCCTGGAGCCCGCTGGTCTACAACTTCCGCCACTACTTCGGCCTTGGGCCCGAACTCGGGCACAGCTCCCGCTCCCAGACTTCGCGGGGCCTCCGCCCGTGCGGGGGAGTCTCGATGTCGGCCATGAAGGCGTCCAGGCCCGACTGGACCAGGTGAGAGTCCGTGAAACCTTCCTGGGCGCATGCCTGTGCCCGCTGGGTCCTGGGGGGGGGTGCCCGTACCGGCCGTCCTCCAAGGGCTGCGGCCCGCCTGCGCTCAGCGACGACGACCTGTTGGTCGCCGTCCCGGGCGAGTCGCGGTGCGACCGCGGCGCCGGTCCTCCGGCTGCCCCCGGTCACCACAACCCTCGTCGTCATGGAACCTCTTGTCCGTCCCGGGTTGCGAGATGCCGGGGAACCGACCCGTACCGCCGGACACGGGTTGGTCGGCGGCATCGAATCCGTATGGCGGGGCGGCGCGGAAGGGCCCGCGAAGGACCGTCCAGCATCCGTAGTGACATTTAGGTAAGGCTAACCTAAGATCACGGCAGTCGACTTCGGGTCCCCACTCCGAGAAGCCGGTCCTCCCCCCTTGTCTGTGTCCGAGAACCAGGGCACGGCCGCGCCCATCGGCGTGCCGTGCTCCCTCCCCGAAGGAGACGTGCAGCGCATGTCCATGCCCCGCAGTGGCCGTCTGGCCGCCCTCGCCGCACTGACCGTCGTGTCGGTGGGCGCCGGTGGCCTCGCCGTTCCCGCCTCCGCCGCCCCGGGCGCTGTCGTCGCCGCACCCGCCGTCGCGCAAGCGGCACAGGAAGGGAGCGCGTCCGCGTCCGCTCCCATCCTGCTCACCGGACAGTCCGCCTGGGCCTTCAAGACCTCCTGGGTCAACTACGTCCTGGGGATGCGAGGCTCGATCAGCGTCGCCGACGGTGCGACCCAGGGCTCCGGCGGTCTGATCGGCTACCCCGTCAAGCACGGCTCGGTGGACCCCGCCGGGCGCGACGCCGACGTACGCTTCGGCGGCTCGGTGACCTACGCGGTGCCCGCCCATGGCATCACCGCGATCACCCTCGCCAGCCCCCGGGTTGTCCTCAAGGACGGCACGGGCACGCTCTACATGAACGTCACCACCGACCTCGTGCCCGGTCAGGCCCCCGTCACCACCGCCGACGTGCCCCTCGCCGAACTGACGGCCGCCGCCGACGCCCTGAACGGCGACACGATCGACTGGACCGGCATCACGGCCACGCTCAGCGAAGCAGGCTCGCGGATCTTCGCCCACCAGGGCCGACCCATGTACCCGGCCGGCTCCGCGCTGGAGACCCTCGCGGTCACCGGCAAGGTCAGCCTCCCGACCCTGACGGTCAGCCAGGTGAAGGGCCTGGGCGCGGAGACCGAGGTCACGGTCACGGGCAAGGGCTACCGGCCCGGCCGCGGGGTGTACCTCGCGCAGACCGTCGCCCTGCCCGGCGACACCTACCCCAGTGTCTACGGCAACGCCGTCTACATCCGCCAGGTCGGCGCCGACGGCACCTTCACCTCGACCCTGAAGCTCACCGAGAAGTTCACCGCGGCCGGTGCGACTCCTCCGCCCCCCGTGGACTGCCGCGTCACCGCGTGCTTCGTCGCCACCTTCAACTCGTACGACGGCGCCGACCGCACCTGGATGTCCTCGCGCGCCCAGGACGTGGCCCAGCCGCTCCGGTTCGGCACCCCCGCCGCGGTGACCACCCAGCCCCAGTCCGCCACCGTCCGCTCGGGCGCCAACGCCGTCTTCACCGCCGCGGCCACCGGCTCCGACTCGGTCCGCTGGGAGCGCAGCACCGACCGGGGCACCACCTGGAAGACCGTCGCCGGTGCCACCTCCCCCACCCTCTCGGTGAAGGCCACCGCCGCGCTCAGCACCCACCGCTACCGCGCCGTGTTCGTCAACGCCGCCGGTGAGACCGCCACCTCCGCCGCGACACTCACCGTCACCGCGGTCCCCACCCGGATCATCTCCCTCAACGCCGGTCCCGAACCGGTCGGCAAGGGCGGCAAGCTGACGGTGACCGGCACCCTCCAGACCGTCGGCGCGACGGACAACACCTGGCGCCCGCTGCCCCGAACCACCGTGGTGATCGAGACCCAGCCCGCCGGCAGCCGCACCTGGAGCCGCGCGGCCACGACCACCACCAGCAGCACGGGAGCCATCTCGGCGTCGGTCACCGCCACCAAGGACGGCCTCTGGCGCGCCCGCTACGCCGGGACCGCCGACCGCGCCGCCGCCACCAGCTCCAGCGACCACGTGGACGTCAAGCTGCGCACCGCCGTCTCCGGCTTCAACGCGAGCCCCGAGCCGGTCCGCAAGGGTCGCACCCTCACGGTGACGGGTACGCTGCGCAGCCTGGACGGCACCTGGAAGAACACCCCGAACGCATCCGTGGACATCCTGTTCAAGGCGGACGGCGCCCGTAGCTGGACCAAGCAGTCCACCGTGCGCACCAACAGCCGTGGCGTGTTCTCCAAGGGCTTCACCGCCCGGAAGGACGGCACCTGGAAGGCCGAGTTCAAGGCCACCTCGTCGCGGCTGGGCGTCACCAGCTCCAGCGACTGGGTCGACGTACGCTGATCCCGCACAGCCCGTCACCCGGACAGCCGGTCAGCGCAGGCGCTCCATCCGCCCGCTCACCGGCTGTGCGCTGGGCGTACCAATGGTCCCCAGGTGCACTGGGGCGCGGGCCTCTTGTCGACCCCGGCGGACCGTGCTCCTCTGGCGGCATCCTCTGACCAGACTGTCAGGTCTCCGGAGGACGCCCGTCCCCGCGGCCGTCCAAGGAAGGCCGTACCACCATGGAACGGGGGGCAGGACATCTGACTGCCCGTGCGCCGCCCACCGCGTGGTGGACGACTCCGGCTCCTGGTGGGTGCGATTCCTCCAAGGCGGCTGACGCCGCGTAGTCCATTGCGTTCGTGTGCCTGGGCGCGCGATTGATGTCACGGGGACGGGTTGTCGAACTGCGGGTTCGTGCAGAAGAGGCAGCGTTGTTGTCACCATCGGGTCGAGCTGCTTGTCACTGGCCGTCGTTCCGCCCAGGGACGACGCCGGGCAGTGCTGGCTGGGGTGCCGTGGCGAGCCAGGTCCGCCAGACGTGACGCGTAGAGGGCACCTCGGGACGGTCCAGGAGCCAGAGAACGTAGCTGGCGTGGCGCTGTGCCCATGGGTTATCCGAACGGGCGGCTCTTACGAGTCTGCCGCGCAGGTCTTCACTGTCCACGGCCCGAGCCACGCGCACGTACTCGCGGTCCTTGCAGCGGTAGGGCCGCTGTACGACGGTCTCGATCAGGTCGACAAGCTGGTGTGTGACTGCTTCATCGTGGCGAGCGGTCGCCAGGTCCCGGATGAGGCGCTCCTTCGTGCCCCACGATTTGGCGTACCGTGTCCACTCCTGCGGATATCTCGCCTCCCACTCCAGGAAGCACAGTGCGTAGGGGAGACCAGGCCACGTGCTGATGTCGGGACCGGCTGGGCGGTCCCACAACCCACTGGGCAGTGAGTACCTCAGTGCCTCCTGGTAGTTTCTGTGCGCCGCCTGCCGTCCCAATGGAAAGCCTCGACGCCATGCGTTGTTGAACCGATCCAGAGCGTCCTGGGCATTCCTCTCGGCATCAGCCAGGCGGGTGAGCGCCGCGGCCCGCTCAGCCGGATCGCTTGCTGTCAGCCCGAACGCCCATCCCAGCCGCTCGTGCCACACGTCGGCGCCATCCGCCCTCACGCCCCCACGCTCCTCTTCACTCTCAAGACCATGCTCTGCCCCAAGCCATCATCGCCTCCGCCCGCCCCCCTCGTCATGCGCGGAGCCGGTCTCGTGCTCCACCGGCACCGCCCGTGGGTCACCGGTGTCTGGAGGGAACTCTGCGCGGCCTGCGACGCGCACAGCCCGGTCGCCCACGCGTTCATCCGGTGCCACCGGTGACAGCGGCCGGATCGAGGGTCCCATGTACGGCCGGTCGGGATGTCACGCTGCGTGAGCCAGACCGAGGTCGCACTGGTCGCTCCCTCCGTAGAGGTATCCGGATCGTCCTGGCAGTTGATGCCGTTGCGCGGGCCCAGGTGGCAGGTTCTGTGTATGGCGAATACCACCGGTACCTCTGGGCGCGTGTGGGCGTCGCGGCGGCGGTCGGCCATCGGCTGGACGGCCGCCTGGGCGACGGTGTACTCCTGCTTCGGCCTGGTCTGCACGCTCAGCGGTGCGTCACTGTTCCAGATGGGTGACACTCCCGGGCCGGTGGCGCTGGGGTGGGCGGTCACCGTTGTGGGGGCGTTGGCGGCGTCGGTCTGTGGCGCCGCAGCGTGGTGCGGACCGCGGCCTGCTGTACGGGTGTTGCTGTGGACGGTCTGTGGGCTCGCCGGGATCGCCGCCTTCGGCCTGCTGATGGACATCATCACGCTGGCCTTCGGTCAGGGGGTGGACGGCCCCGTGGCCGCGGCGAACCACGTGCTGGCAGCGGTGGGTGCGGTCCTGCTCGCCGCCACCGCTCGTACCTTGCGTCATCCTCGCGTCGCGTCCGCCCCGCAGCCCCCGTCCGCGGTCCCACGGCCGGTTCAGTTCGCCGCCTGGGCCGGGACAGTGGCCTTCTTCCCCTACGCGGGGATGAAGCTCACCTGGGCGTTGGGCGGCACATTCGCCCACACCAGCGGCGCGGACATGCGCGAGATCTCCGAACGCAATGGTGCGTCGGGAATCTGGCTCACCCTGGAGTCCTGGGGCCTGGACGCCACCGTGCTGCTGGCCGCCCTCGGGGTCTTCCTGCTGTGGGGCCTGGTCCGGCCCTGGGGCCGGGTCTTCCCCCGCTGGACGCCGGGGCTGTCCGGCCGACGCGTACCGCGCTGGCTGCTGTTGGTCCCGGCGGTGCTCGGTGCCGCCACCCTGGCCCCGTACGGGGTGCTCGGTATCGGCTACTGCTCCTTGGCCACGGTCGGCGTCGTGACGATGCGGCGTGGAGACTTCCCCTCGTCCGGCGATGCCTTGACGGTCGCCTGGATCGGCATGGTCGCCTTCGCCGTGTACGGCGTCGCCCTGGTGCTGGCCGCCCGCTCGTACTGGCTCAGAACCAGCCTCCGGCAGGAGCATGACGACGCAGCGTGACCACTCACTGGCCGCCGGCGGACTCAGAACCGGCCACCCACACACCGGGACCCGGAGCAGGACCCGAAGGTGCTGCCCCGGCTGTTCGAGGACTGGGAGAGCGAGACCATGTACGCCCACGGCTGGACTCGCGACCCTGTACCCGGCGTACCGTCCGCCCCTCTTCGAGGCGAGTAGTCATGCCATCACCGTCTCAGGACGACGGCTGCGGCGTTCGGGTGCGGGTCAGTTCACGAGGTCAAGGGGGACAGTGGACCGAAGGCGTAGTAGTGGGCGAGGTCGACCGCGTCGTCGATGTCATGGGTGCCGTCGGGATTCTTGGGGTACCGGGCGAGGAACAGCGCGTACTGGACTCGCATCTGCTCTTCCGGGGTGAACGTGGTGAAGTCGACCCCGTGGAGCTGGTGATCCGTGGGCAGGTTCGCGGTGTTGGAGAACTTCCTCCACTGCATGGTGAGGCCGATGTGCTCGGTGTCGTCGACGAGCTGGCGCGACAGCTCCATGTAGCGGTAGGGCAGCTGGGCGGCGAGCTTGGCGTGGTCCGGCAGGGTGTCGCGGTCCGCGGGGTCGGTGATCCCCATGTCGAGGTAGGTGTCACGGGTGTCGAGGTCGGTGCGGTTCCGCCGGAGGTTGAGCAGGGCGGTCCGGTGCTCCTCGAAGATCTCGACCGCCTCGGGGCTGTCGGGTGGTGTCCCGTTCATGACCAAACGGATGAGGCGCCGTTCCTGCTGGATCAGGTTCAGCACCGCGATCAGCCGGTCCTGGTGGCCGCTCGGCTGGTGCTTGGCCTGCTCCAGCTTCGACACGAGCAGTTCGATCTGGGACTCGCTGCTGCCGGAGTACATCAGTGTCGGCAGTGCCTTGAGCAGGGAGTGCGCCGCCGCGATCATATGGGTCGCGTCGATCGCGCCGTTCTCATGGACTGCCAGCTTGCCGATCCAGTCATGGACCTCCCGGACCATGGTCTGGTGCTGGGTGACCCGCTTGGCGCCCAGCAGCCGGTCGGTCGGCCAGCCCTGGAGTTTTTGGTGGAAGGAGTTCCACCGCTGGGGCGCGGCGGGGTTGTAGGAGGCCGCCATGCTGCTCGTGGACTGCTCGTAGCCGGACGACCACAGCCGGGTCGACGCCCGCGTACGGAGTTCGTTGAAGCGCGCCGCCAGCCGCTGGTTGCCCGCGTGCCGCTCGGCCGCCTCCCGCACCCACCGGTCGAAGTGGAATGGCTGCCAGAAGTCGAGGCCGTTGAGGTGGGTCCCGGCCCAGTCAAATCCGCTCTCGTCGAGCAGCTTGAGATCCGTCGCGGCGTCGTTCACTCCCAGGGCGAGGCGCGACAGCTCGGCACGCCGTCCGATCCTGGAGCGCGCGTTTCTCATGAGCTGTGGCGACAGAGCGGTCTCCTTGCCGAGATCCTTGAGAATCCGCTCGAATCTCGCCTTCAACTCGTCCTCGGTGATCCGGTTCTGCTTCACCAGGTCGGGGCCGAGAAGGAGCTGGGCCTCGGCCTGGATCTCCAGGTTGTTCCGGGCACTGATCGCCAGGTTCTCCCGCTGCTGCCGGGTCAGCGGTGGCTGGTGCTGCCGCGATCCGCCCTTCTCCGTCTCGGCCTTGCGCTGCTCGTCGGCGAGGTGCTTCTGCCACATGGCCTCGGCGAGGTCGGCCTGCACCTGTGCCAACCGGGCCTTCGCCGCGTCCTTGCCTGCCTTGGTGGTGCCGGGGCCGAAGGCGGAGGTGATGAAGCGCTCGATGGTCGCCAGCATCCGCCAGTCGTGGCCGTGCATGATGCTGCCCTCCTCGACGGCGGTCATCAGCAGGTCGGCGGAGATGAGGTCGAGCACCGTGTTCGCCTTGGCCAGTTTCTCCGGGGGAGTGGCGTCGGCCATCTGGGAGAGGGCGTCCAGCAGGGCGAGGAGCTGTGTCTCGTTCTCGGAGAAATCTCCGGCGAAGAGCTTCTTGTTCTCCTCGATCTCCACCTGGACCTTCTTGTACCGCATCGCTTCAGGGTGCACGGCGAAGGAATCGACGACAAGCTGCCGGAGCCGGCGCTGCCGAGTCTTCGGATTCCCGTGCTGCTCCTTGTCCAGCGCGTTCAGGGCTGCCTTCAAGGTGGTGACCGTGTTGAAGGCCCGCTGGTACCGCTTGCGCAGCTCCGTGAACTCCTCGGTCACCGAGTTCGCCTTCTGGACCACCGCACCCATGTACTTCCTGAACTGGTCCATTTTTGCTTCGTAGGAGGCGATGGCGGTGCTCAGCTCTTCGCGCAGCAGGGCGACCTCAGGCAGGGAGTCGAACCTGTCCAGGATGTGCGGAGCCGGCTGACCGTCGGTCGAGGCATCGGGCATGTCCAGATCCGCGAGATATGCCCGCAACAGCCCCAGAGTCATGTCACGTTCGAACATCGACTGGTTCAGTACGGCGTCCAGCATCGCGGCGGCGGACTTCCAGTCCGTGGGCACGTCGGAGCCGCCCTTGGCGAGGAACTGGTTCCACTCGATCCGCGTGTTCACGGCCATGAGCCGGACGATCGCCAGGTCCGCCTGGCGCGGGGTCAGGAACGGGACGGTGGGGTCCGCGGGATCGCGCGGGCTGGCCAGCCCGGTGGCGATCTCGCCGACGGTGGCCGCCATGGCCTCGGCGTCGGCCTTGCTCAGCAGCCCCTTGCCCACCAGTTCCGGGAGGTTCCGGGCGAGGGTGCCGACGTCATGGCGGAAGTCCTGCGCGGTGTAGGAATCGGGCTGGGCGCCCTGCTTGGCCTGGGCGATCCGGAGCTGTGCCTTGAGCACCTCGACAGCCTTGATGATCTTGTCGGGCGCGCCGTCCAGAGAGTCCGTGAGCTGGTTGATCCGCTGTTCGGCGGCTGCGAAGTCCGTGGTGTGCTGGAGCACCTCCCATCCGGAGGTGAGCAGCGCCATGGCGCGGGTCTGCCGGTAGGGCTGCGGTATCAGCCCGTCGTACTTCCGTGCCGCTGTCATCGACTGGAACAGCGCCTTGTCGTCGTCGAAGAGCCGGCCTCGGTGGTACTCGGCCTCGGGGTCCGTGCCGGTGTCGGAGGCCGGGTTCAGCCAGAGGACGGCGAAGCCCTTCTTGATGTCCTTGAGCACCTTCCTGGTGGCCTTCTGGTCCCGGTCCTGGTGCTCCTTCCAGAACTGGTCCGTCAGGTCGTACAGGTCGGTGAGCGTCGTCGGTTGCGATATGAGCCGCTGGGCCGGGGCCGGTCGTCGCGGGACGGTGCGGGACTCCTGGACGTCCTCGGTGCTGTCGGTGTTCTTGCTGGTCGCCGTCGTGTCGGTGTTCTGGGTGTTCTGGGCGGGCTGGACGGGCTGCTGCGTGTCGGCCGGTGGCCGGGACTGCCCGCGGATCGGCACACTGGTCTGTACGGGGCGGCCGGTCGTGGGGGTGGTGCTGGACAGGGACGGGAAGTTCTGCTCGTTCACGAGCAGTCGCAGGGCCGCCTCTGCCTCCCTGGCGACCCTCATCTCGGCTGCGTGGTCCTGCTGCGCCTTGATCCAGGGGTTCTGCCTGGTCTGGACGCCCGGTTTCGTCATCAACGGGTAGAAGTAGAGCAGCTTGCCGTTCTTGGTGACACCGCCGATCCCGTTCCCCCATCGGTCCGTCGCCCGGAAGGTGCCGTCGGCCGGGATCTTCCCTTCGCGGGCCATCTGGCGCAGGGAGGCGGACACCACCTTCCAGGTCATGCCGGGGCCGAAGAAGGTGTGCAGCGGCTTGGTCCACACGAACGGGTGCCGCGCCTTCGGACCCGGAGCCAGACGCGCCGGAAAGACCCCGTTCCAGGTGGGGTTCTCCTGGCTGTACTCGTACTGCGGGTCCGGATTCACGACGATCTCGTCGGCCCTTCCCGGGTCGACGATGTGGTAGCCCTTCAGCTCGTAGGTCGCCGTCGCCGGGTCGAAGCGGTAGTGACCGCGGATCATGTGGAACACGGCCTCACCGGCTTCGACGCCGTCCTCGGTGAGCCGGGGCGACTCGTCTGGCCCCTCCGGGGTGTCGGTGAGCGTCATCACGGTCTCGACCTGGTCGCCCAGTGCCCGCAGATCGGCGTCGAGGGAGCGGGGCTGCTGGGTCCGGGCCCGGACATCACCGACGCCGGAGTTCTGGCCGGCCTCCGTCCGCCGGGAAGTCTCAGGGTCCGTCACGCCCCGTTCCAGCACGTTGGCGGCGTCGAAATGGCCGGGGTCCGGATCGGTGGTGACGAGATGGGTGGGGGCCGGATCGAAGGTGACCTGATTGAGGGTGATGGGTATGTCCAACTTGAAGAAGTAGCGGGCCAGGTCCGTCGCGGGGCCCGAGTCGTGGCCCGTGCCCGATTCCGAGTCCAGTCCGAGGTGCAGTGCGTACTTCAGGCGCTGCACCTTGCTGTAGCTCAGCAGATCGAGATTCAACCCGCGCAGCGGATGCCCGGGACCGCGCCGTACATCCGTGAAAGCGGCCCACTGGTCCTCCAGCAGCTTGTGCTGGGCGTCCGAGAGGTTGGAGAGCTTCAGCTCGATGTAACGCAGGTTCAGTACGAGGGCGTTGAAGGCCCGGTCCTCCAGGTGATCGATCTGGGCGGATTCGTCGTAGTCGTTCATCAGATAGCTGCTCTGATGAGGCAGACCCACGCCCCTGCTGACCGCGGTCAGCAGGACCGTGTCGTACTCCTCGAACAGCAGGGCCTCCGTGGTCACCTCCGACTCGCCGCTGAGTACGAAAGAGATCACCTCATGTTCCGACCGGATCAGTTCAAGCATCGCCGTGAGCTGTCCCTGATAGCCCTGGTCCCGCTCCGCGGCCAGTTCCAGCTTCTTGATCAGCAGGTTGGCCTCCGGGCCGAGATCACCGTTGGCCAGGAGAACCGGCAGCGCCCTGAGCAGAGCCTGGGCCCCCTGGATGGCGGTCGTGGCGTTCAGCACGCCGTTCTGCTCCACCGCCAGCTTCGCGGTCCAGTACTGGATCTTGCTGATGTGCTCGCGGGCTGCCGCGACCCGGTTCTTGGGCGAGACCCGAGGCGTCGGCCACCCGTCCACCACCTCGTACACGGGCGCCCATCTCGGCGAGCCGACATAGTCGGAGGCGTGCATGCTGGTGGCCGAGAGATTCTTTCCGTTCCAGGCGTCCCGTGCGACCGTGTTGCGCAGCACGGTCAGGCTCTCGCTGAGGTCCTGGGACGTTCCGTCGTCCATCTTGGCCAGTCCGCGCAGCCATTTGTCCAGATGCAGTGCCTGCCATTGGGAGTAGATCCCGTAAGGAGTTTGCGACCAGGTGACCCCGTGGCTTGTGGCGATCTTCACCCCGGTCGCGACATTCGACGCCAGCGGGATCTTCGACACGAAGATGCGGTTCTTGATTCTCTGCTCGGTCTCGCTGATGTCTACCTTGTAGAAGGCGCCCCATTCCTTGAGATGATTGAGAATCGTGTAGAACTTCATGTTCAGCTCGTTCGCGGTGATCTGATTGTTTTTCACCGCTTCGATCCCGAACAGCAGCTGGATCTCCGCGTGCAGCTCCATATCCATGGTGAACTTGATCTGCTGATAGGAATCGACGGTCGGATTCTCCGCCTCACTGATTTTGACCTTGTTGCGCTTGTTCTTTCCCTTGGCCGCCCGAGCCTCCTTCGCCAGCCTCGCCTCCTTCGCCCTGCTGGCCGCTTCCGCCTTCGTTGCCCGGTCGGCCTTCTCCACCAGCGTGGAGACCTCGTACTCCTCCCAGGTGCGCTGGGCGTACTCGGCGCTCAGGGTCGCCAGCCGGTTCAGTTCGACGCTCTTGGCCTCGTCAGTCGCGTCGGGCCCGTTCGCCGTGGCGATATGGCGTTCGATGTTCCCGAGGAGCTGCCACACCTGCTCCGGAAAGATCAGCATGCTGTTCTCGGCCGCGATGACCGCATCGACGTCCAGCGCGTCGAGCACGGACCGGGCGGCCACGAGTGCGCCCGCTCTCGTGCTGTCAGCCATGCGGGCGGCGGCGTCCACCAGATCGAGCAGCTTCTTCTCCGTGTCCGTGATCTGGTCACCGAGCGAGTTCCTCCCCTGCTCGATATTGCGGCGCATCCACTCGTACCGGAAGCCCTCGCGAGCGACCAGGGTCGCGTCGGACATGTATTTGTTGAAAAGGGTGGCCCTCATCTTGGCGTTGCCCGCCATCGTCGTAGGGCTCAGCAGTGCATGATTGCTCCTCGCGACCGAGATCAGGGATTTGGCTTCGGCCACCCCCTTGATGATCCCGCCCTGCACGTCCACGTTGACCCCGCCGTGGAAGGCAATGCCCTGCTCCATTAGTTTGTCGGCCTGGGCTTCGAACGTCTCGACCACGATGCCCCG
Organism: Streptomyces sp. NPDC048290; assembly: GCF_040652095.1. Classification (NCBI taxonomy): domain Bacteria; kingdom Bacillati; phylum Actinomycetota; class Actinomycetes; order Kitasatosporales; family Streptomycetaceae; genus Streptomyces; species Streptomyces sp. NPDC048290. The sequence goes on along the minus strand of NZ_JBEZLM010000015.1, from coordinate 8,264 downwards.
CTCTTTGAGCAGCTTGTTGAACTCGACTGTCTGCTCCGGGTCCTGCCGCAACGACTGGAGCAGCGGGAACATCAAATCGCGCTCGAAGGTCAGCTGATCGATGAGGGTGCGGACGGCCTTCAGCACCACGATCTGGTTGCCGAAATTCATCTGCTTCGACCGCACCGCGGCAATGTAGGTGTCCCACTCGATTCGCTTCGGCACGCTCGCGAGTTTCACGGCCGCCTGGTCCGCCTGGTCCTGGCTGAGCCAGGGGGCGTCGGTCGGCTCGTCGACGGTGGTCTGCGCCAGCGCGTTGGCCATCTGAGTGAGGGAAAGGCTGTGGTCCTGGGCTTCGCCGCCGGTCAGCACCTTACGCTTCACCAGGGCGGGCAGGTTGCGGGTGATGGTGTCGATGTCCGTCTGGAACTGCGCGGCGGTGCTCTCCGGCGGCTGTGGACCCCTCAGAGCACGGACGATACGCACCTCGGCCTCCAGGACATCCAGCGCCCTGGTCACGTCGTCGCTCGACTTGCCGACCGACAGACGCAAATGCTCGACACGATTACGGAAGGCGTCCACGTCGGTGCCGCTGTCCTTCAGCACCGTCCAGCCGGCGACCAGCAGCGTCCGGGCCCGGCTCCACAACTCGTCGGCCGGTACCTTCCCGACGTACTGGGGTGCCTGGTCCATCAGCTCGATGAGCGCGCTGTCGTCGTCGAACAGCACACCGCGCTGGAAATCCAGTTCGCTCTTCTTGCCGCCGCCTGCGGCGGTGCCCCCCAGAGTCAGCTTCGTGAAGCCGTCACGGACCCGGGTGGTGAGGTCGTGGGTGGTCTGCTTGTCCCGGATGGGCCCGTTGCGCCAGTAGTCGTCCACCAGGTCGTAGAGCGAGGCGAGTGTCACGGGCACCGGCTGGGCCGGCGGTTCGGTGGTCGTCTGGGAGTCGGGGGTGTCCTCGGTGGGCTCCGACTGCGGCAGGTCCTGCGGTGTGGTCGGGGATACCGGTGGTGTCGAGGGGACGTCTGCCGGTACCGAGGTCACGGGGAGCGGGGTCGGTTCCGGGGTGTCGGGGCGGACCGGGGCAGCGGACTGCCTACCGGAGTTGGCCAGGTTGACCGGGGCGCTCGGCGTGGGCAGGACGGGGAAGTTGTCGTCCGTCATGGCCAGCTGCTGTGCCGCGAGCGCGTCGGCCACGGCCTTCAGCCTGGCCTCTTCGTCCAGTTTGGCCGCGATCCAGGGGTTGTCCCTGGTGGTGACGCCCTCCGGCGTGACATACGGGTAGAAGTACCAGAGCCGGCCGTTCCTGGTGGCACCGGCGATACCGTTGCCCCACCGGTCCGTCACCCGGAACGGGCCGTCGTGCGGCAGCTTTCCGTCGTCGGCCAGTTCGAGCAGCGTGTTGTACACCACCGGCCAGGTCATGAACGTACCGAAGAACGTGTGCTCCGGCTTGTTCATGACGAACCGGTACGGAGCGTTCGGCCCGGGGGCCAGCGTGGCGTGGAAGACACCGTTCCACGAGGGATTCTCCATCGTGTCCGGGTATCTGGGGTCCTCCTGGACCTGGATCTGATCGGACCAGTCCGGGTTGTAGAAGTGGTAGCCCTTCAGCTCCCAGTAGCCCGTCGCTTCGTTCAGCACATAGTGGCCCTCGATGGCATGGGTCATCGCCACCGCCTGCTTGACGCCTGCCCGGGTGAGCGGCGGGTGCTGCTGGTTCGTCTCGCCCCGCTCCAGCGGCTCGGTCCGCGACCCGTCCATGTCCTCCGATTCGGACAGACCGTCCTGCGGTGTCTCGTACGGGTCGTGACTGGATGAGACGTCCTCGTCCAGTTCGGTCAGGCTGGACATCACCTCGAACAGGTCGCTGAACCGGGAATCGACGCCGCCGCGCGAGCCGGTGTCCCCGGAGTCGCCGTCGTCCGAGCCCAGCAGCATGGTGCCGCTGCTCGCGCGGGTCGAGGGGGTCCCCGTGAAGACACTGCTGATGCTGTTCGCGCGGGTCGGGACGGTTCCCGTGAAGAGACTGCTGCCACTGTTCGCGCGGGTCGGGGGGTTGCCCGTGAAGACGCTGCTGCCGCTGTTCGTCCAGGTGGCGGTCGGCACACCGCTGGCGCTGCTCACGCTCGTGGTGCGGCGGGACCGCGGTGGGGGGCCGCCGTTCGTGGAGCCCCTCCGGCTGCCGGTGGTACGGGCGCGCAACGCCGCGACGAGGTCGCCGATCCTGGCCTGGTAGGCGTCGACATCCTTCGCCGCCTCGATCAGCAGGGGCAGGTCGGTGTCGGAGAGCTCCGCCAGATCCGGGGCGGCGGTCCGCACCCGGCGCAGGACGCTGGTCAGCGAGGGGAACTCATGGTCCATGAGATGCCACATCGAGTGCACCGCCCGGAGCCCCGCCAGGTTCGCCGGGGCGTTGATCCGGGCGAGCAGAGCGGTGAACGTGAACACGTTCGCGTGGTCCTGCTGGGACACCGGGTCGCCCTTGCGCTTGTCCAGCACATCACGGACGACGTTGCGCAGTCCGTCGGCGTTGGCCCGCCGCCGCCCCTCCTGCTGCCGGACGACATCGAAGAGCTGCCGTGCGACGAGCAGGTTGTCCAGGCTCCGCTTCCAGGGGAGGTTGCGCAGTGCCTCGCCGAGCCACACCAGCCGGGTCACCTGATCGGCCTGGTCGTCGGGTCCTTCGCCGCGGAAGACCTCGCGGGCCAGGGTGGCGAGGGCATCCAAGTCGGTGGTGTCGTCCGGCAGGCCGAACTGCTGCCGGGCGAGTGCGGCCAGCTCACGGCGCGCTGCCGCCAGTCCACCCGTGTGCTGCGGCCTCCGTACCGGTGTGGGCTCCTCCGGCGCCTGCGACACGCTCGTCCGGTCGGGGTCCGTCCGGCGTGGGGCAGGTGCGGCCGGAGATGTCGTGGGGGTCTGGGGCGTGGAGTTCTGGTCCGTCAGAGGCTCGGTCGTCGGGCGCTGGTCCGTCGGGGGCTGCTCCGGCGAAGGCTGAGGGAGATCGGTGGGTTCGTCGGTCCGCACGTCGGTGTCGGTCGGCTCGACGTTCTCGCTCGTGTCGTTGACCGCATCGGTCTCGTCCCCGTTGGTGGGGAGGTCGGGCTCGACCGGCTCATCCAGGTTGTCCGACACATCCGGCTCCTGGGCGAACCGCCGCAGCCATTCGTCCGCGTAGCTGGAGTCCAGTCCGACGTCCGCGGCCACGGTGACGACCGTGTTGCGCGTTGTCTCCTGGTCGGTGTCCGCCGTCGACCGGTAGGCGTCGCGGGCCCGCTCGTACGCCTGCTGGTAGGTCTGGGAGAAGCCCAGCAGACCCGTGTGCACCTGCTGCTCCGTCAACCGGCGGCTGGCCGCGACGGCGGGCAGGGGCATCGAGGTGCTGCCCTGCCGACCGGGGAAGGTCATGAAGCTCATGACGATCGCCGTGGCCTTCGCGCCCACGCCCACCGGGTACACCGGGGCCTCCCCGCGCTCATGCTCGTACGCGGGATTCTTCTCGCCCTCGTCGATGTCCGCGGCGCTCCGGAAGCCGAGGGGCGGAGGCGTCGGCGCGGGCTCGTCGGACTCCGTGCCCTGTCCGTGGGTCTCGGAGGTCACCGGAGCGGGCTTCTTCAGCAGGGGTGACGGCTGGTCGGGGTCAAGGAGGACCCAGGTGGGCAGCCAGTCCTGGTGGTCGGAGAGCTGGTTGACGCTCACCTCCACACCGCCGTCCGTACTCTTCGGCTGGACCCAGCCCACCGGTGCGACGACCTTGACGTGCTTGCCGCCCGCCTTGGCGAAGGCCATGGCGGGGGTGTCGGAGAAGTCGGCGACCAGTTCGCCGTCGACGTTCTTGATGGTCGGGGTGCCCGCGTGGTGGGTGGCCAGCACGACGGTGTCCCCGCCGTCCTCCAGCAGATCGCGGACCGCTGGGTCGTTCTTGACCTCCGCCATGGTGAGGGTCACGTTGGCGGACGGATTCTGGCTGGTCGGGTGGGGGACCTGCACTCCCTTGCCGTACCAGCCCATGTCCAGGAACGCCGCCTTCTTCCCGCCGAGCACCGTGGCCAGCGAGGTGGACGGCTGGACCTGCTTGCGGAAGATCGCGTCACCGGGGTTGCGCAGCGAGAGTCCGCCGCTGAACGAGCCGGGAGCCACGGAGATCGTGGCCCGCTGATTCGACGGGTTCTCGACATGCTGGTAGCGCTGGTCACCGGGGGTGCCCTTGTCCGCGCGCACCCCGACGTCTCCCTTGCCCGAGACCTGAGTGGGACGCGCGGTCGCGTACAGCCTGACGTCCGGGGACTGCTCCTCGGTGTGCTGGGGCCCGAGATTGAGGTATTGGCGCAGTTGGAGGGCGGTCATCGGGGAGGGCAGGTCGGTGTCCTCCAGCGTCCGGCAGGCGATCAGCACGACATACAGCGGCTCCTTCGCCGTGAACGCCTTCTGCGCGGCGGCCGTGGCCTCGGGCACCTGCTGGAGCAGTTCGGCGAGGTGCTGCGGGGAGACCACCGCGTGGCCCGGCTTGTCACCGCCGGGGACCAGCGACGGCTTGGTCAGGGCCGCCATGAAGCGCTGGGGACCGCCGTGGGTGTCGATGAACAGGACGTGCTGGTCGCGCCAGTCCGCGTCGGTGGCGTCCTCGATGTGCCACTGGGTGGACTTCCCGTCGTTGACGACCGAGTACGTGACGACGGACCGGGTGTCGGTGTGGGCGAGCCGCTGCGATCCATGGAGGTCGGTGTCTCCGAACAGCGAGAGGACGGTGACCTTCGGCGACGGATGGTCGATCTCGGTGAACCGGACGACATCGGGGCCGGCCGAGCTTCGGCCGTTCTCCATCTCCTTCGCCCGTTCCACGGCGCTGCTCAGTTCCTCGTCACCGTCCTCCGCCGCCTTGTGGAGCAGATAGGCGATCTCGATGACCCGCTGGTGGTGCTCCATGTGCTGCTGGTCGGTCAGGAGCCGACGCATGAGTCCCTGGGTACTGGGGAGGACCATGTCCTTCGGCGTGATCTTCCGGTACGAGGGGTGGAAGACGTCCAGCAGAGTCCTGGCCCGCAGGACGAGGGGCGCCCCGTCCTCCGCGTCGAGCGTGAGCAGTTCGTACTCCCGGGCGTAGTGCTCGGCCAGCCGGGTGACGGCGTCCCCCGTCATATGGAGGCCGACGAGGGTCAGCCGGTTGATGATCGCGTCCCTCAGATGGTCCGGGGCCTGGGACCACAGGTAGGGATAGAGCTGACCGGCTCCGGTACGCAGAGCCTCCTCGACCGCGTCCACCTCCGCCGCGTTGGCGGTACGCAGGTCGTCGAGGAACTGCTCGTCCTCGCCGGCGTTTTCGAGCAGGGTCACCAGGGAGAACGGCTGCTCCTCGGACTGCGTCCCGGACGGGGCGTTCTGGTCGGCCGGCGTGACGGTGGTGGTGCCGGTCGTGCGGGTAGGTCCGTCGGTGTTCCGCCGGGTGGGTCCGTCGGTGTTCCGCTGACCTGTCTGGCTCTGCTGGTCCTGCTGGTCCGGCTGGTCCGGCTGGTCCCGCCCGGTGTCCCGGCTCGGGTGCGGACGCGGCGGTGTGTTCCTGCCCGGGGGATCGGTGGACACTCCCCGCTCCGGCCCGTCCGAGTCACGGTCGGAGTCCGGACGGTCGCCTCCGTCCGGGTCCGAGCCGTTGCCGGACCGGTCGCTCGGCTGCCAGTCCGCCACCAGGCGGTCGAAGAACTCGGCCCGGCGCGGTGCCTTCGCCCGCAGCGCGTCCGGGGCGAGGAAGTACTGCTTCGCCGTCTCGGCCAGGTCGTCGGCGGCACTGGCGTTGCTCTTCGCGCCGAACGGCTTCTCACCGGCCGTGTTGAGCGCGCCGTCGGCGTCGAAGGTACCGACCTGGGCGGTGAAGGCGTCCAGTTCGGAGGCCAGTTGCTGGGCGATGCGCGGTGCCGCCCGCAGCACCGACTCGCTTCTGCCGCGTACGAAGGCACCGGGGTGACGGCTCGCCAGCTCACGGATGGCAGCCGCGTGCCTGGGCCGCTCGGTCAAGAACTGTTCGGTCCGCATCAGATAGGACCGGATGGACGCCACGAAGTCGGCTTCCGGGGTCGTCGCACCGTGCGGCGGCTCCACACCCTCGCCCAGGACCGGGCGGCCGTCGGCGTCCCAGGTCCCGAAGGCGGAGGTGAACTCGGGCAGCGCGTACGACAGCAGGCCGTGGGCGAGGGCGCGGACCGTCGCGCCCTCGGTCTCCTGGGCGTCCGGGCCGGTCCCGTCCCCGCCGGAGGGGTCGGCGTAGAGGTTGAGGGTTCGGTGAGAGGCGATGTACTGGCTGGTCTCCGGGGTGCCGAGGAAGCCGTTCCCCGTGGTCACCGCGCCGAGCGTGGTGACCTCCTGCTCGGTGCCGGACCGGTTCGACGTCTGGCGCCGAGCGCCGAGCAGCGGGGCGAAGTGCTCCAGCGCGGCGTTCAGGCCCTGGATCTCGGGGTCGGTGAGTGTCCGGTCACGGACCTGGGAGCGGTCCTCAGGGGAGAGCCGGGGGTTGGTCTCCTGCACCGCTCTGACCCCGGCCTGCGAGTCGAGGGTCAGGCCGAAGCGGTCCTGGAGGGAAGACAGGACGCCGGCCGGGGTGGTGTCGGCCGGTACGGCGTCGTCGTCCCCGTTCTCGTCATCGCGCTCGTCCCCGCGCTCGTTCCCGTCCCCGTTCTCGCTCCGGGTCACAGACTCCTCGTCGCTGTCACCGGTCTCGCTCTCCGGGCCGAAGTGCACGATGTCGTAGGTGTCCTCGACCGTCGTCCAGTCGCTCACCGGCGGAAGGTGGGAAGGGGCGTCGGAGCCCTCGCCCGGGGCCTTCGGGGGTCCCTGCGAGTCCTGGACGTCGCCGTTGCCCGGCGGGAGCGTCGCGAGGGTCTTGGAGATCTCGTAGGACCCGTCCTCCTTCCGTCGTCTCGCGATCTCCCACTCGTTCACGTCGTGGAGCACGGGGGTGCCGCTCTGGGAGATGGAGAACTTGGGGGTGCCGGCCAGGAACTCGCCCGGGTCCAGAGTCCCCTTCTTGGCGGCGAGCCACAGCATGCCGAGCGGGTACTGGAGGTCGGTCCGCTGCTGGCGCTCGGACAGCAGCTCCATCAGCCGGAAGACGAAGGGGCGGTTGAGCGTGCCGATCCCGCAGTTGAGCAGGGTGAGCCGCATGACGCCGTCCCAGCCGCTGTCGTCCAGCAGGGCGTTGACCATGCGTTCGGCGGTGATCTGGTTGCCCTGGGAGTCGATCGGGCGTCCCTGCTTGTCGGTGTCGGAGATCAGCAGGAACGTGTTGTCCGTGTTGGCGGGCAGGCGTTGGAAGGCATTGCGGCTCTGGAGGTCGCGTGCGTGCTTGCCGTTGAGATCGCCGAAGTACAGACCCGGCCGGTCCGAGCCGAGGTCGGTGAGCTTGGTGGCCGGTGTGCTGTTCCCGAAGCGCATGACGTCGTACGCGTCGGTGCCCTCAGGCGGATTCGGGTGTACGTCGTCGACGTGGCTGCTCTTGGTCTCCAGCGGCTCCCTGTTGTCCTGGCGCGCCAGTTCGGGCAGCGTCAGATGGTGGCTGACCTGTAGATCATTGGCCGTGTGGGTGCTCTGCCAGCGCAGCAGTTTGGACAGTACGGGGTTACCGGAATGGTCGAAGTTGATCACCGACTGGGCGACGATGTGGCCGGAGTCGGTGCTGCCCGTGCGGCCGACGAACCAGACGTCGGTCAGTGACGCGACGGCGTGGCTTCTCACGCCCGCCTGGAGCAAGCCCGCCTGCACATCGCGCACGAGGGAAGAACTGACGCTCGCCAGATTGCTGTTGAGGAAGACGAGGGAGCTGTTGCGGTCCCAGTCGCTCTTGTTCAGCAGGGCGTACACGATGTGCGCGGCGGGGATGAACTGCCCCCGGGAGTCCATGGGCAGTCCGGTGTCCGGGTCGGTGTCCGCCAGCAGGTAGTACACCTTCCCCCGGGTCTCCGTGCCGTCGTCCTTGAGCCCCGGGATCTCGCTCTGCGGGAGCCGCGCGAAGACGTTCAGCTCCTGCATCCGCTTGCCCTGGTCGGAGTCCACGCTGCCGAAGTACAGGCCCTGGACCGAGGCGCCCAGGTCGGTCAGCTTGGTGCCGCGCAGGGCGGATTCCGCGATCTGCTCCTGGATCTCATGCGCGGCCTTGACCTCGGTGGTGTTGAAGTCGTCAATCGCCTCGTTGCGCTCCTTGAGCCTCGGCGCCTCCCGCGGCTCGGGGCACGGCACGGACGGCCGGGGTCCCGGCGTCCTCCGGTCTTCCCCCTGTTCTGCCCAGCGCGTGCCTCGCA